>NZ_JACCLP010000009.1:0-120416 GCF_050937395.1 Treponema sp. OMZ 805
GCCGGTCTGCGCCTTGTCGTTGATGACCCGCCGGACGAGCTCAAGACTACCGTCGGACAGGTACTCCGCCTCGTCAATCATAATGACCGTATCGCGCCCTTTTAAAGCATCCACGATTCGGGAGATAACGACGCTCATACCGCCTTTGGTATCCAGCCCCAGCGCGCGGGCAATAGAAGCGACAAGGACATTTTTGGTAAAGCTCGCATCAACTTCGATAAAAATGGCGCTATGGCTTTCCGCGGCATAATTGCGGAGCGCGGTGGTCTTACCCGTTCCGGCATCTCCCACGATAACCGCAATATCAGCCTCATCCTGCGCAATGCTTAACGCTTTACGGATCGACCCCAGCGTGTCCGTCTCGGCAGTGGGGATTTGCAGCCGTTCAATCCGGCGTTCTTCCCGCTTTAACCATGCCTGCACCGCATCTTCAAAGGCTTTGATATTGCCGTTATAGGTGCGGTTTTTATACGCCGATACAACGGCTGATGAATAGCCTAAGGCTTGCGCCGCTTTTGCTTGGCTAATCCGCTTTCCCTCATCGGGGTTTCCCACAAGGGCGAAAAACTTTTGATACAGTTCTTCGTTCATTCCATCTTTTTTATCCATAATTATTCTCCTTCCCATTTGAATAAAAAAATTGCTCTTTAATCGGGGTCAATCGGAAGCCGTAAGGTACGCTTGCGTCTTGGTGCTAACGGTTCCCCGCCGACGACCTTTTTTGTTTCCAAAAGCCCTTCAATAATCTGCGATTCCTCATCCGCCGCCATCCGCTCTGCAAGCAGCTCGGCAGGCGTTTTCCTTGCTTGCCTGATTTCTTCGCTCCGCGGATAGGCGTCGATATGCTCACGCGCTTTCTTTTGAAGCCTGCGTACTTTCCGCAGCTGCTCCTCCGTAATGCCCTTATCTTTGAATAAATCGCTTTCTGCATCGAACTGATAGACCAAGTCAGGCAGACTGAAAATTGCGGCCTTGCCGATGTCGTTTATATCCCGTCTGACTTCTACTTTTTCGCCGATAAGCCGTGCCATTTCGCTGTTGTAATAGCTGATACCGTCCATCGACACGCCGTTTCGCTGGATGACCCGCTTCTCCCGTACCGTAAAGACATACTTGCGGTATTCTTCCGGCATTTCCCGCTTACACTCGAAGGTTTCGGCAAACACTGTATTCGGGGTTTTACCGTCCATCCCTTGCCCTGAGTGCTGCCAGCTTGAGTTAAACCACGTTACAAATTGTTCAAAATCACGTCGTAATTGCTCCAATGTGTACGTTACTTCTATCTTATCCCGCCCGTTGATGCGTCCCCAGAACAGTTTTTTATCTTCCGGAGCATCAACCGTATTGGAGCCGACATAAAAATCCTGTGTCTTTGAAAAAAGTTCGCAGACGCTTCTAAAAAAGCGTTCAACCGGCTTTGATTGCCCCCGATAGGGAGTTGCAAAATGTACGTTCGTTTTGCAGTCCTGCAGTACCCCTTCAATGAGCTCCAGCGTCTCTTTTTCAGGTTTTGTCCTGCGCTCTTTCCATTCGCTTCCGGCAAACCATTCGCTTCTAAAGTCCTTGCCGTTATCAACAAGCATATTTTCAAAAAGCCCATACCGGTCGACGCTTTGAGCAAACGCCCGCATAATTGTCAGCGTGTTCGGCACCACATCAATCCACCAGCCGGTAATGGTGCGGCTTCTCATATCCATAAAAAGCGTAACCCACGGCCGGAAAATGCGTCCTTCGTGCGTGATGACAAAATCGAAGATATGATGATCGCCACAGCCCCATTCCATCGCCTTAAAGAGCGTATAATCGCGCTCGATGTACGGATCGAATTTGTCGTGATAGGCTTTTTGTCCTTCCCGATAAAAGACTTTGACCGAGTTCGGAATTTCTTTGATGTACCGGTTGACGGTAACGTATTTGAGGTCATAGCCGAACTGCGCTAAGTCGCGGGCGACCGACGCTGCGCTCGGTTTGCGTAAGTCGAGGTAGAGCGAGTTGATAATTTCTTTTGCTTTTTCATCAAAACTTGCTCCAGCTCCGCCGCGCCTGCGGGCATATTGCGGGACAAGCCCTGCAATGCCGTGTTCCTGATAGACGGCAAGCCAATTTTTATAAAAGTTAGACTGGGTATGGATGTTGCCCCAGCGTCCGAGCCGCTCGCGGAGATCGGCAGCAACCGCCCCGGACTCGTAGGCTGCAATAAAGGCTTTTGCCGAAAGCCCCGATTGTGAATAGGCTTCGATAAGTTTGACGCGCATGGCTGCGATGCGTAAGCCCGCTTCGCTTGAAGCATCAAGCGGTTTTATCGCTTTGGTTACTGCACCCCGCCCGTTATACGAGATGATTGTGACCTTTTTTTCCGCCTCAGACGCGGGTTTTAATGCCGTTTGAAGCGCCTGTAAATCCATTTTAAGGCTGGCTGCATAGGCTCGCTGGACATCGTCAGGGAGAAATTCGAGCTGGAATACTTGGCACATACCGCCATTTGCTTTAATAGAGCGGTTCCGCCATTGCTCATTGCGGGCGCGTTTGTTTACGCCCCGTTTCGTTATTCCTAAGATATTTGCTATTTCTATTGCCGAAATCCATCTTTTGACCATACCGTTACCTCGCTTACCGCATACGCCCCGCTCTTTTAGGGGTTGAAAGACAAGCCTTCCTGTTTGAAAAAGGCGAATGCATCTTCAACTAACCGCTCCGGTGTTGTTATCAGCACGGTTGTCTCCCTGTGCTCCCAAGCAGCAGGGCGCCATTGCTGCGAGCCTTCCGGACTCGGCAGCTGCTCCCAGCCGGCAAAAAGAGCCGGACACGTAGAAAAATCTTCAAGGACAACGATGTGCGACATATAGGGAACCTGCTGCATTAAGGCGACGATAGCTGGATTAAGCGTGAAAAATATGCAGAAGTCATAGTTATCGTGGGTTAAAATGTTTTCGAGAGTGGAAAAACGAAAGGGGTTGGCTCCAATGCTATAATGCTCTCTTTTTTGCGCACGTTTATTTAGTGTTTCCCGCAGTGAAACTATTTCGGTTATTTGCTGCTTAGCCTTTGTGTAGTGGTCGTGATATACGCAGATATTGATTTCCATATTGTACCTCGCTTTTTTTACGCGCCTTTATGCGGTTCGGTTTTGCAATCTTCCGGCATTGCTGCAAGAAGCTCGTTAAAATCGGCATACCCAAGCACTTCGCAGAGTGCTTTTTTTGTAGGTACAGACCCCTTACGGCCGGTCAAAAAATGTGATACAATTTGAACGGAACGGTTTGCTTTATGTGCAACGGTTCCGAGGGTGTAGCCATTGAGCTTTAGCTGGTACTGAATCCAGCAGCCCATCCGTGTGGTAATTCTGTCTGCCACAGTTTTGCCTCTTTATTCTTTAAGAAATCCTCTGCACAAGGATTTCTTTTTTGGGTTATGTCGGTATTTGTTTCTACCGATGATTTTATTATAAATTTTTTGCTAGTTTTGTCAATCGCTTTTTGCGAGTTTTTGACAGAAAAGTCGTATTTTGCGAGGTTTTTATGGATTCAGATACAAACAAACGGCTTACAGAAGTTAGAATTAATTTAGGACTTACGAAAAAAGAATTTGCAGATAGCTTAGCAATAGCCAGTACAGTAATTGTTGATATAGAAAATGGAAAAAGAGAACCGTCAAAAAACCTTCTTTTAATGGTTGCTGCACAGTACAGTATTAGCCTCAACTGGCTTTATTTAGGCATTGAACCGAAAAACTTACCCGGTAAAATTCCATCACTACCAGCTACGGTTGAAACGGCAAAAATTCCTCTATTGAGCCAAAAAGTTTCTTGCGGCCCGGGACAAGACTGGGAAAGTGAAAATAATATCATTGATTATATAGATGTTTTTAATATTTCACGGTTAAAGATAAAGCGGCTTTTCGCCCTCAAAGTTGAAGGCTCCTCTATGATAGGAGCCGGAATCCATAGCGGCGATTATGTACTGTTTGACGGCACTATAGATCAAAGAGTTCGGGACGGACTATATGTTTTTGCGCTTGATGGGGAAGTGTTTTGTAAACGTCTTGAATTTGATATGAATAAGATTAGAATTTATTCTGTTCGGCATATTGATTTAGACAAGGCAGAGCTGATGAGAACCCTTGATACACAGGATATGAATACGGCTGAACGGCTTACCATATTCGGCAGGGTTTTATATTGGATTCACCCGTATGACGATAGCATTCATAAGGCTTAAAATTTTATTTTAAGTATAAAATTTTACTTTTTAGTTCCCGCTTTCATAAAAAAAGGTGGGAACTAGAATTGGTTCCCACCTTCGTTTATTTTTATATTAAATCTCTTTCATAAATCACAATATAACGAATACTTATACCGTCAGTTCCCACCTTTAGCAAATTAGGAATTTTCAGTTCCCACCTTTGGCGAAATCACGGGCTTTTTAAGATAAGGCTCTTTCTGTGAATTTTGCCGTATTTTGTATTGTTTTCCCACCAGCATCCACAAAAAAGCGTTAAAAACCGCAAAAATTACCACTTAAAGGCTGTTTTAACGGATTTTAACGCTTTTGAAGCCTTTTTCATATTTTGGTTGATTCTCTCGAAAAACTCGCATTTTCTCTCGTTTTTTCACATTTTTTCTTATTTTTTGCTAGGGAATTTTTTCAGTCTTTTTATATCGTAACTACTTATTATATGGATATTTAGGCTTGCTTTTCGGGGCTTCTTGTAATTCCTATTACTGGTGATAGCCCACAGCACCCAGAATAGGCGTTTCCATGCCTACAAAGGATCTGCAGAGATGGACTCAGGACGGCGACAATATTAAAATGTTGTTGGAAAAATCGGGCTACAAAGTCGATTTGCAATATGCAAACAACGATATAGCCGTACAGGCATCTCAAATTGAAAATATGCTGACTAAAAACTGCAAAGTAATAGTTATAGCAGCAATCGACGGTTCATCGCTCACGGAAGTTCTTAAAACCGCCAAAGAAAACGGCGTTCCCGTTATTGCTTATGACAGACTTATTATGAACAGCGATGCGGTACGCTATTATGCAACATTCGACAACTACAAGGTCGGTCAATTTCAGGGAGCTTACCTGCGCGACACGCTTAAATTGGACACGGCAAAAGAACCTGTATACATCGAATTATTTACCGGCCCCACAGACGATAACAATGTGAACTTCTTTTTCCCGGGTGCAATGGATATTCTAAATCCTTACATCAAAAAAGGCGTCTTGGTCGTCCGTTCAGGACAAACCGAAAAAGCTCAGGTTGCAACACCCAACTGGTCAACTGAAGAAGCTCAAAAAAGAATGGAGAATTTGATCAGTGCCTACGGTTACGGTCCGACAGGCACAAAACTGCACGCGGTATTATCATCAAACGATTCCGTTGCGCAGGGTATTACCAATGCACTTGTTGCGGCCGGATACACGAAGGAAAACTTCCCGCTGCTTACGGGACAGGACTGTGATATTACTTCGGTAAAAAATATGTTGAAAGGCCGTCAGAGTATGTCGGTATTTAAAGATACCAGAACACTGGCAGGTAAAGTATCGGAGATGATTGACGCTCTCGTAAAAGGAACAAAACCTCCGATTAACGACACAAAAACATATAACAACGGTACCGGAGTTATTCCTTCATTTTTGTGCGAACCTGTTTTTGCAACAATCGATAACTATAAAAAGTTATTGGTTGAAAGCGGCTATTATACCGAAGCGCAGTTGAAGAACTAAAACCGATTTGTGCTGAGGACTTAAACAGTGCCGATTAACTGTCGGCACTGCTTTTGGATTGCGATTAAATACGGAAACAAAATGGAGACTGTTTTGACGGAAACGCTGTTGGAAATAAAAAATGTTACAAAAACATTTGCAGGTATAAAAGCTCTAAATGACGTCAGTCTGAAAATTACGCGGGGTGAAATCCATGCCCTCGTAGGTGAAAACGGTGCCGGCAAATCAACACTGATGAATATTTTAAGCGGCATTTACCCCTACGGTACCTATACCGGTGATATACTATATGAGTCCGAACGGTGTACGTTTCATTCGGTAAAAGACAGTGAACGTAAAGGTATCGCCATTATTCATCAGGAATTGGCTCTTGTTCCCCACCTCAGTATTGCTGAAAATATTTTTTTGGGAAACGAGCAAGGAAAATCATTTAAAATTGATTGGGAAAAAACCTTTGCAAAAGCCGATGCGCTGCTTCGGACGGTAGGGCTGCATGAATCGTCACGGACGCTGATTAAAGATATCGGAATAGGCAAACAGCAATTAGTTGAAATTGCAAAAGCTTTGGCAAAAAATATTACGTTTCTCATTCTTGACGAGCCGACAGCTTCGTTAAACGAAACGGATTCACAAAAATTATTACATTTATTACTTGAATTTAAAAAGAAAAATATAACATCAATTATTATCTCACATAAATTGAATGAGGTATCCTTTGTTGCGGACAAAATAACTGTTATCAGAGACGGCTCTGTAATAAAAACTTTTGATAAAAAAACGGATGATTGCAGCGAAGATCTAATAATCAACGCAATGGTCGGTAGAAATCTGTCGGAACGTTTTCCGCCGCGCACACCTTGTATAGGGGATATTCGGTTTGAAGTAAAAGACTGGACGGTTGAACATCCTCTGTATGCGGAACGGGAAGTATGTAAAAATATCAATATTAATTTACGCAAAGGTGAAGTTGTCGGTATAAGCGGTCTTATGGGAGCGGGGCGAACGGAATTTGCAATGAGTGTATTCGGACATTCCTACGGCGCGA
Organism: Treponema sp. OMZ 805; assembly: GCF_050937395.1. NCBI lineage: Bacteria > Pseudomonadati > Spirochaetota > Spirochaetia > Treponematales > Treponemataceae > Treponema > Treponema sp. OMZ 805. The sequence goes on from NZ_JACCLP010000009.1 coordinate 6,775, forward strand.
ATATCCGCGGACGGATTTTTATAAACGGGAAGGAAGTCCGGCTTAAAACCGTAAAAGATGCAATAAAACACGGAGTGGCATACGTAACGGAAGACAGAAAGGGCAACGGCTTAATTTTACATACAAGCATTTGCAAAAATACGACTTTAGCAAATATACGGAAAGTAAGCCGCCGCAATGTTATCCAAATCGATAAAGAACATGAGGCTGCACGGGAATGTGTTGAACAACTCAAAACAAAATGTACGGGAATAGAACAATCCGTAGTAAATTTATCGGGAGGGAATCAGCAAAAAGTGTTACTCGGCAAATGGATTTTTGCCGAACCCGAAGTGCTGATCCTCGATGAACCAACGCGCGGTATAGATGTGGGCGCAAAATATGAAATTTACTGCATAATAAACCGCTTGGCTGCAGAAGGAAAATCCGTATTGATGATTTCTTCGGAATTGCCGGAAATTTTAGGTATGTGCGACAGGATTTATGTTATGAATGAGGGTAAAATTGTGGGAGAAATTCCGCGGGAAGAAGCTTCACAAGAAGCAATAATGGCTTGTATCGTCCAAACGAAAAAGGAGAACACAAATCATGCTTAATACTCTTTCGATTAAGAATATATTGAAAAAAAACACAATGTTTATAGCGCTCATTGCATTGATGATTTTATTTCATGCCCTGATCAGTTTTGCAGACAGCGGTTCCTTATTTGCCCCGACAAATATTTCAAATATTATAAGTCAAAACTCTTATGTTGTTATTTTAGCAACCGGAATGCTGCTCTGTATTCTCAGCGGCGGCAATATCGATTTATCGATCGGTTCAATTGTCGCACTTATCGGGGCATTAGCTGCCCATTTAATTATTCTTTTACATTGGAATATATATGTCGTGATGATTTTATGTTTATTGGCCGGTACGGCAATCGGGGCATGGCACGGCTTTTGGATTGCATACATACGCATCCCGGCATTTATTGTAACATTGGCAGGTATGCTTTTATGGAGAGGCGTTGCCTTAATTATTCTTAACGGTTTAACTTTGTCGCCGTTTCCGGAAAATTATTTACGTTATTTTACCGGCTTTATTCCGATAACAAAGGATAAAGGATTGATATTTTCCGTAACAGTCGGAACGGCAATTTTATGCTGTCTCATTTTCATTGTAAAGGAAATTGTGCAACGTATACAAAAAAAACAAAAAGCATATTCAACTGAAAGCTTCGGAATATTTCTTATACGCATTATTCTGATTCCTGCAATTGTATTGTTTTTAGCAACACTGCTCGGTCGCCATAAAGGAATACCGGTGATTTTAATTCTTTTAACCGTTGTTGTTCTTGTCTATACCTACATTACTCAAAATACGGTACCGGGCAGGTATTTATATGCGATGGGCGGTAACGAGCGAGCCGCTAAGCTGTCGGGTATTGATACAAATAAAGCGTTGTTTTTTGTATATGTAAATATGGGATTTCTTTCAGCCCTTGCCGCTCTGGTTTGTGTCGGCCGTTTTAATTCGGCAGCGCCTACGGCCGGTATGAATTATGAACTCGATGCGATCGGTTCATGTTTTATCGGAGGAGCATCGGCATACGGCGGAACGGGAACGGTCGGAGGAGCGGTTGTCGGAGCTATTTTTATGGGTGTTTTGAACAACGGAATGTCCATTTTAGGTATAGACTCGAACTGGCAGAAGGCGGTAAAGGGACTTGTACTTTTAGCGGCGGTTGCTTTTGATGTCCTTTCAAAACGCCGTGAAAAAAGTTCAGTCTAATCCGTAAAAACAGATTGTAAATGAGTACCAAAGAGGACAGGGGAAATATGAACATAGTTGCCGGTATTGATTTAGGAACGCAAAGTTTAAAAGCGGTTTTATACGATTACGAACAAAAACGTATTGTCGCACAAGCATCCTGTCCTTTGGACTTGATTTCCAAAGAGGACGGAACCCGCGAACAAAAAACCGAATGGTACGATGCGGCATTAAAAAGCGTCTTTGAAAAACTTCCGTGTGAATTGCGTTCGCAGATACAGGCCGTCGGCGTCTCCGGTCAGCAGCATGGCTTTGTCCCTCTTGATAAAGACGGATTAGCTCTTTATAACGTAAAACTGTGGAACGATACGTCAACCGCTGAAGAATGCCGCATCTTAACCGATAAAGCAGGGGGGAATGCCGAAGTTATAAAAGAAGTCGGCAACCTCATGTTACCCGGCTTCACTGCTCCCAAGATATTGTGGTTAAAAAAACATTTTCCCAACGCATGGAAAAACGTGCGCTCTATTTTGCTTCCGCATGATTACATCAATTACGTACTAACCGGAAGCTATGTTATGGAAGCCGGAGACGCCTCGGGGACAGCGCTGTTTAATCCTGCAAAACGCAGATGGTCGCGCACGCTCTGTTCTCTTATCGATGAAGGCTTATACGATTTACTTGCGCCTCTTATCGCTTCGGATACAAAAGCCGGAACGGTATCGCAGAAAGCCGCCGGTCTTTTAGGGATTCCTGAAGGTATTCCGGTTTCTTCCGGCGGCGGGGATAATATGATGGGGGCAATCGGGACGGGGACGGTCAGCGACGGCTTTTTAACGATGAGTATGGGGACGTCGGGAACGCTCTACGGTTATTCGGACAAGCCCATCGCCGACCCCGAACACGGTTTATCAGGCTTTTGTTCCTCAACGGGCGGATGGCTTCCGCTTTTGTGTACGATGAACTGCACGGTTGCAACCGAACAAATCCGTTCTCTCTTCGGCTTACCGGTAACCGAGTTCAACCGTCTTGCCGCAGCAGCTGAGCCGGGCGCTCAAGGAGTACGGGTTCTTCCTTTTTTTAACGGAGAGCGTACACCGAATTTACCGAAAGGAAGGGCAAGCATCACCGGTCTTACGATGACAAATTCGAATAAGGAAAACATCTGCCGCGCCGCAATGGAAAGCGCTGTCTTCGCCCTGAAAGGAGGCTTGGACGTCTTTAAAAAATTGGGTTTTGAACCGAAAGAAATACGGCTTATAGGAGGCGGCGCAAAAAGTCCCTTATGGAGGCAAATCGCCGCTGATATTATGAATGTGCCGGTCAGCGTTCCCGTATCGGAAGAAGCTGCCGCAATGGGCGCAGCCGTACAAGCGCTGTGGTGTCTTGAAGGTGGTACACCTGAGCGGATAAAGAGCCTTTGCGCTGAACACATTCAGTTGAGCAAAGAAAAATCGGCGGAACCGGGTAGCGCAGTTTGCGAATATGAACAGGCGTACCGCGATTATAATGAGATTTTGGGGCAGCTGACGCCCCTTTATGTATACGGCTAAATTTTTTTGAAGGCCGGCATTTTTTGCAAAAATTTTATTTGGAGGTTATATGTCATATTTTAAAGGAAGTACCGAATACTTTCCCGGTATCGGTAAAATAAGGTTTGAGGGGAAACAATCGAAAAACCCGCTTGCATTTAAATACTACGATGAAAATAAAATCGTTTTAGGTAAGCCGATGAAAGAGCATTTGCGTTTTGCAATAGCCTACTGGCATTCTTTTTGCGCTGCAGGAGAAGATCCCTTTGGGGCGGGAACAATGAAGTTTCCATGGAATAGCAGCACCGATGCGATGACAAACGCCGAAAACAAAGCGGATGCGGCCTTTGAGTTTATTACTAAAATCGGAGCGCCCTATTATTGCTGGCATGACCGGGATATAAGCCCCGAAGGGAAAAGTCCGGCTGAAAGTGAAAAAAATCTTATAAAAATTACCGACGGTCTATATGAGCGGCAAAAAGCAACCGGCGTCAAACTCTTGTGGGGGACGGCCAATGTATTCAGTAATCCGCGCTATATGAACGGAGCTGCGACAAACCCGCAGTTCGGCATTGTAGCCCACGCTGCAGCTCAGGTGAAATGCGCAATAGACGCAACGATAAAGCTCGGTGGACAAGGCTACACCTTTTGGGGCGGACGTGAAGGCTATATGTCGCTGTTGAATACCGACATGCAGGCTGAAAAAGAACACCTCGCCCGTTTTTTAACGATGGCACGCGATTATGCGCGTAAGCAGGGCTTTACCGGCTGTTTTTATATCGAGCCGAAACCGATGGAGCCGACAAAACATCAATATGACTTCGATGCGGAAACAGTGATAGGCTTTTTGCGTACCTATGGTTTGGAAAAGGATTTTAAACTGAATATTGAAGCAAATCACGCAGAGCTTGCAGGACACGACTTTTACCACGAATTATCGGTATGTGTTGATGCGGGGATGCTCGGTTCCATCGATGCAAATCGCGGTGATAGCCGAAACGGCTGGGATACCGACCAATTCCCTTCAAGCATATATGAAACGACGTTAGCTATGCGGGCGGTGCTGCGTATGGGCGGCTTTAAAACGGGCGGCTTAAACTTTGATGCAAAGCGCAGAAGAAACTCGACCGCACCGGAAGACTTATTTATCGCACATATCGGCGGTATGGATATGTTTGCACTGGGCTTGGAAAAAGCTGCCGCCCTTATTGAAGACGGGCGAATCGATGCATTGGTTAAAGAACGCTATGTATCTTTTGCAGAGGGAAAGGGCGCCGAATTTGCGGCGGGCAAAATGACCATGGAAAGTCTTGCTGCCCTTGCCGAATCCTATGATACGGTGCATCCTGCCTCGGGTAAACAGGAATTATACGAAAACATTCTCAACGAAGTTATTTTTAACGGATAAACGGTGTCGGTTACCATAAAAGATATCGCGGCGGCGGCGGGCGTTTCACGGGGGACGGTAGACCGTGTACTGCATAAACGTATGGGAGTAAATCCCGAAGTCGCGCAAAGAGTCCGCCTCATTGCCGATGAAATGGGATTTGCACCGAATATGGCAGGAAAAATTCTTGCCGCCCGTAAACAGCCGATAAAATTCGGCTGTTTACTTCCCGATGTGGGAAATCCTTTTTTTGACGGTATTATTGCCGGTTTTCACCGCGCAGAAAAAGAATTAAGCGATTTCGGAGTGTCCCTTCACATAGAACATATAAAAGGATTTGATATTGCTACGCATATTCATACGATTGAAAAATTAGCTTCCATGAACCTTTCAGGTTTATGTATTGCCACTATGGATATACCCGAAGTTCAATATACCGTACAAACTCTTATCGAAAAAGGAACACCGGTTATCAGTGTCAATACCGATATTCCTGATACCGATCGTCTATGCTATGTGGGCCCTGATTATACGAACGGAGGAAACACCGCCGCCGGTTTATTGTCGTTGTTAACAAAGAGCGAATTGAACATTTTAATAGTTACCGGCTCTTTTCATATTCGCGGCCATAATGAACGCATTCAAGGCTTTATCCAAGGTTTAATTGAAAGAAAATCTTCTTATACGGTTTTAAGTACCTTTGAATCACTTGATGACGATACGTATGCATACGAAACGACAATGAGCGCATTGGAAAAATATCCGGAAACAAACTGCATATTTATTGCCGCCGCTGGGGTTGAAGGGGTCTGTAAGGCAGTCGATCGATGGCATAAAGATTCGGAAAACAGAAAAAAGCCCTCTATTTTATCATTTGACGATATTCCGGCAACAAAGCGTTTGGTGAAAGACGGATTTATTGATTTTACCATTTGCCAGGAACCTGAACAGCAAGGATATATGGCTGTTTCAAAATTGTTCTCGTATTTAATGGCCGAAAAAAAATGCACCCCGCAGGATTATATAACGTCTACAATTATAAAAATCAAAGAAAATATATAGGGCACATCTCGTCATTTAATGCTGCTGAGCAAAATATTGAGCACTTGTACTCCAATGCTCTGCGCCGTATATTTTCAAAAGACTTGAGTCTTGACATAAATATGAATATTTTAGATGATGCCGCAATGGAGAGTGGGAGTGCGGTGAAATTTACCAGATCTTATTTGCAAACACTGTCAACGGATGCGCTCTTTACATTGGCAGACCAATACGGGCTTTTTTTGTCGTCGGATTTGACGCGGCATCTTTTGATCGGTGAATTGCTCGATCTTGATGATGGGTTTGCGAATGATGAATACAGTGGTGATTCCATTGCGGCGGCTATAAAACCTCATGAGGCGGCATACAGTTATAACCTGACCGAAATACGGGTTCTCTTAAAAAATCCGCTGTGGTTTTTTGTCTTTTGGGATTTCCATAAACGCCTTTTTACCGAATTAACGGAGGAAAAAGATTTTTCTTTTTTTTCACTGCGAGTGCATTCCCTCGATCCTGAGAACACTTCAAAATCGTTGGATTTTTTTGATATACAGGTGCTCAAGGAAGACCGCAGGCATTATGTGCATGTCTCTTTTGACGAATACCTGCATCGTATCGATTTAATGGCTCATTTTACGAATGGCCGTGAGCAGATATTAGCGCAATCGAATATCGTCGGTATGCAGCGGAAGAATATTCCGCAACGGCTTTGTATTTCACAAAATGCGGTGGATAAGATAATCGGTTTATCGGGATTGGCTGCTTTAAAGAAGTCCCACTTTCAGCATTACCGGCAGGCATTTAGGTAGAAAAATGAGCCTCAAAGAGCTTCGGTTTTTAGAGGTCTCCCCGTGTTCGACGAATCTATATTCGAGGTACCCGATGATTAAAAAAACGTTACTTTTTATTTTTCATGCTCACGTACCGTATATCCGCCATGATGATGAGAACGAGTTGCTTGAAGCGGCGCCGTTATACGAAATGATGTCATACGGTTTTTTACCGTTTTTACGGATGTGCAGCTGTTTGGATGCTGATGCTGTTCCGTTTAAGTGTGCGTTGGTAATTTCTCCGCTTTTGTGCGAAATGCTGAAGTCCCCTTTATGTCAAGAACGATACGGTGCATATTTGGATCGGCATATCGCATTTGCTCAACAGGAATTGAAACGGGCGGCAGGATTACCTCGGGAAGCTCTTGTGCGACAGTACCTTGAGTTTTTAACGCTGAATCGGGAAGATTTTCATGTTCGTTATAAAAAAGATATTTTAAGCGGAATAAATTTTTTTGCAGACAAGGGATATATTGAGCTGCTTGCAACATCGGCAACGCCGTGCTTTTTCCCGTTTTATCAGGATATGCCGGAAGCGCTTACCATGCAGATTGAACAAGGTCTCAGTAGTTTTCGGGAGCATTTTGCAACGGTGCCTGCAGGATTTTGGTTTCCGTCAATGGGGTATGACACGGGGTTAGACAGCATTATCAAATCGTATGGCCTCGATTATACCGTATTGGAAAGCCAGAGTTTCTTATTTGCCGACCGACCGCCGGTAAACGGCGTCTTTTCCGCAGCAATGGGAGAAAGCGGGCTTTCGTTTTTGGGAAAAGACAGCGCCGCATGCGCCGATATTGCGCATCCCGAAACCGGTTTTTATCTGCACCCCGATTACCTCGATACCGATAAAGATGCAGGGTTTGAACTTGATGGAAAAGCGCTTTCCCCTTTGTTCGATGTAAAGGAAGGCCGACGTACAACAGGCTTTTGTTATCACCGGCGAGGCGGCGGCGACTATGATGCAACAGCCGGTGCTCTACAGGCGGAACAAGACGCCGAACGGTTTCTTGCAAACCGTGATGCGGTATTAACGGAGGTCGCAAAACTGCTTGATATTGCTCCCGACCCGCTCTGCTCCGTTTCCGTGCTTCCGCTTCGTTTTCTCGGAAAAACGTGGAAGGAAGGAATACTCTGGTTGGAATCGGTCTTCCGCAAACTTGCACAGCGGCACGATATGCAGTGCGCCTTACCTACCGAATACCTGAAAAAGGTGCGGCGGATACAGAGCATTAATCCTTTTTATGCTTCCAACCTGCCGAGCGGATATGCGGATGAACTGATAAATAGCTCAAACGATTGGATGTTTCCCCGTATTCAAAAGGCTAGCGAACGGATGATCGACCTTGCAGGGCGTTTCCCTGATGATCAAGGTCTTAAAGAGCGGATGCTGAATTTGGCTGCGAAGGAGCTGCTGCTTGCGCAGTCGACTGATTGGCCGCTGATGGCGGATGCTCAAACTTCTGCCGAATACGCTGCTGCACAGTGCGAAGAGCATCTTGCTACTTTTACCGATGTGTATGATTCGCTCGGTTCCGGCTCGATCGGTACTGATCGGTTAATTAAAAGAGAAAAGGAATATCCGATATTTTCGGATATGAATTACCGTTTTTTTATAAGGAAATCCCGATAAAGCCTGTTTGCAGATAATCGGAATTGCCAAGGGGGGTAAGGAATGAAATTAGTGCTTATACGGCATGGTGAAAGCGAGTGGAACAAGTTGAACCTGTTTACCGGTTGGACTGATGTGGAATTGTCGGACAAGGGCGTAGAGGAAGCAAAGGAAGGTGGAAAGGCGCTTGCCGCAGCCGGTTTTGACTTCGATGTCTGTTACACCTCATACTTAAAACGGGCAATCCATACGCTGCAATTCGTGTTGGATGAACTTGACCGTAACTGGCTTCCTGTCGTTAAAACATGGAAGCTGAACGAACGGCATTACGGCGATCTGCAAGGATTGAACAAGGCGGAAACAGCTGAAAAATACGGAGAAGCGCAGGTAAAGATTTGGCGTCGCTCTTTCAATATTGCGCCGCCCGTCCTTTCGGAAGACGATGCACGCTGCCCGTATCTTCAAACGGCATACCGCGGTATCGACAAGGCGGAACTGCCCCGTACCGAAAGCTTGAAAGATACCATTGCACGGGCTGTTCCGTATTTTGAATCGGTAATTAAAAGGGATATGCTGGCCGGTAAGCGTGTATTGATTGCCGCACACGGAAATTCGCTCCGTGCACTCATTAAATACTTCGAGCACCTCAGCGACGAAGAGATTGTGCAGGTAAATCTGCCTACCGGTATCCCGCTTGTTTATGAATTTGATGTTAATTTTAATGTGATGAGCAAGGCCTATTTGGGCGATCAAGAAAAAATTAATGCCAAGATAAACGCGGTAGCGAATCAAGGCAAAGCAAAGTAAATGCAGGATACCGTTAGTCGCAGATTAAATCTAAGGAAAACCTCAAAAAACTGAGGTTTTTAGAGGTTCCCTCTAGTATGCAAGAAAATGAAGTACAGAACCGTGCGCACGCCAATAAACTGATTGTTAAAGGTGCGCGCGAGCACAATCTCAAAAATATCGATGTGGAGCTGCCCCGCGACAAGCTCATTGTAGTGTCGGGGCTTTCCGGTTCCGGAAAAAGTTCCCTTGCCTTTGATACCATCTTTGCCGAGGGGCAGCGGCGGTATGTGGAATCCCTTTCGGCGTATGCGCGGCAGTTCTTAGACCGTATGGATAAGCCCGATGTCGATTATATCGAAGGTTTGTCTCCGGCTATTTCCATAGAACAAAAGACTACGCACCGCAATCCGCGTTCGACGGTCGGCACGGTAACCGAAATTTACGACTACTACCGTCTCCTGTATGCCCGAACGGGGCACCCGCATTGTCCGCAGTGCGGAAAGGAGATTCAGGAGCAAACGGTCGATCAAATTATCGATGCGATTATGAGCTGGGAAGAGCGTACCCGCGTTCAAATCCTCGCGCCGATTATCAAGGGCAAGAAGGGTGAACACCAAAAAATTATCGAAGACGCCAAAAAGGCAGGCTTTCTCCGGGCGCGCATCGACGGACTGACGGTTAATCTGGAAGACGGCGTTAAGCTCGACAAACAGAAAAAACACACCATAGAGATAATCGTCGACCGTATTCAGCTGTCCGCCGATGTCCGCAAGCGGCTTTCGGAGTCGGTGGAAACTGCATTGGAAAGCTCCGGCGGGACGCTGATCGCATTGCGGCAAAAGACTGCGGACGACCCGATAACCGAAGTATTCTTTTCGCAAAAGAATGCCTGCCCCGATTGCGGTATTTCGATGCCGGAACTACAGCCGCGCCTTTTTTCGTTTAACAACCCCTACGGCGCCTGCCCCGAATGTACCGGGCTGGGGCATAAGCAGCGTTTCGACTTTAAGCTGATGGTTCCCGATACCTCGCTGTCCTTTAACGAAGGGGCATTCTTGCCCTACAATCCCGATTCTGCGTGGAACCGCGCCCGCTTTGAGTCGCTTGCCCGCCGCTTCGGTTTTTCACTCGACACACCGGTAAAAGATTTATCAAAAAAAGATTTAAAGGTTATTATGGACGGTTCCGGTCTTGAGCCGATTGAATTTGTATACGAACGGCAGGACGGATCGGGGAAGTCTAAGTACCGCCGTCCGTGGCTCGGCATCTATGCTGATATGCAGCGCCGGTATAACGAAGCGTATTCGGCAGCGCAGCGGGAGTCTTATGAAAAATACATGGCGGTAACAACGTGCGAATACTGCGGCGGCAGGCGGTTAAAGCCCGAAGCCTTGGCCGTTACCGTCGGCGGTAAAAATATTTACGAGTTAAGCAGCCTTTCCGTCGGCGATTCAATTACGTTTTTTGAAAAGCTCAAACTGACCGCCACGGAAAAGACCATCGCCCATCAGATTTTAAAAGAGATAACCTCCCGTCTCCGGTTTATGAAAAATGTGGGGCTCGACTATATTACCCTTGAACGGAAGGCGGCGACGCTGTCCGGTGGGGAATCGCAGCGGATACGGCTTGCAACCCAAATCGGCTCCAGCTTAATCGGGGTGCTGTACATCCTCGACGAACCGTCCATCGGGCTGCACCAGCGGGATAATCAGCGGCTGATCGATACGCTGCTGTACCTGCGCAACCTCGGCAATACGCTCATCGTAGTAGAACACGACGAGCAAACTCTCCGCGTCGCCGACTACATCGTAGACCTAGGCCCGGGCGCAGGGGTGCACGGCGGCGCTGTCGTAGCGGCGGGGACGCCCGACGAGGTGATGCAGGTAAAGGAAAGCCTTACCGGTCAGTACCTTGCAGGAACCCTCTGCATGGAACTCCCCGCAGAACGGCGGAAGGGGAACGGCTCCTTTTTAACCCTGCAGGGGGTAACCGAGCATAATTTAAAGAATGTTTCGGTTTCCATCCCGCTCGGAGCCTTTACCTGCATTACCGGCGTTTCCGGTTCGGGAAAGTCCACACTCCTTTCGGATGTGCTGTACCCCGCCGTGTCCAACGCGCTGATGCGCAGCGGCTTACCGGAGGGCGCATACAAAAAGATAAAAGGGCTTGAACATATCGATAAGGTTATCAATATCGACCAAAGCCCGATCGGCAGGACGCCCCGCTCAAACCCTGCGACCTATGTAGAGGTGTTCACCGCGATTCGCGACCTGTTTGCAAACTTGCCGGAATCGAAGGCGCGGGGCTATAAGCCGGGGCGGTTTTCGTTTAATGTGCGGGGCGGTCGCTGCGAGCACTGTCAGGGCGACGGCGCAATCGCAATCGAAATGAACTTTTTACCCGATGTGTATATCACCTGCGACGTGTGCCGTGGGAAGCGGTTTAACAAAGAAACGCTCGATGTTCGGTACAAGGGAAAGAATATTGCGGATGTACTTGATATGACCATCGAAGAAGCCGCCGAGTTCTTTGCTCCCGTGCCGCAGATCGCCCGCAAAATGCAGACCCTTCTTTCAGTAGGGCTCGGCTATATCAAGTTAGGACAGTCGGCGCTTACCTTATCAGGCGGCGAAGCGCAGCGGGTTAAACTGGCGCATGAGCTTTCCAAGCGCTCGACAGGGAAAACGCTCTATATTTTGGACGAGCCGACGACGGGACTGCATTTTGCGGATGTCAAACAGTTAATGGAGGTTATCCAGCGGCTGGTCGAGCAAGGAAACACCGCCCTTATGATCGAGCATAACCTTGACGTCATCCTGCAAGCAGATCATATTATCGACCTCGGTCCCGAAGGAGGTTCCCGCGGCGGCACCGTTATTGCGGAAGGTACGCCGGAAGAAGTTGCCGAAGTGAAAAATTCGTATACGGGCTTTTACATCAAAGAGATGCTTGACCGGTATCGGCAAAAAAGCTCATAGGTTTTTATAGACATCCGTATAATGAAAAAGTCGCTTGCTTCCGTTTTTTGTCTTTTGTTATTCATTCTCTCTTCTCCCTACGCGCAGATCGCGAAAGAGCCGAAGGTTATTACCATCAATTCCGTGCGTGTAATGGAGATATTCAAAAAAGAGAATAAGGCGCAGTATCGCACCGAACCGGATAAAAACGATGAGGAAGCGGATATAAATAGCAGCGAAGATAAAACGGAACAAGAGAAAAAAAATGAAACGGCGGAGAAGACTTCTGTTGCAATAAAGACTGATGCTGCTGCAATAGGTACTGATCCGGCGACAGACGCTGTTCAACAAAACAAGGATGATTCACAGAATAACGTGCAGCAGGGAAACAGCGGTGAACTTCCCGCTGCGGAAAACACGGAGTCTTCGGCAGAACAAACCAATGACACGGAAAATCCATCCGGTACTCAAACTCAGGTAACAACCGAAGAGGCTCAAAAGGCTGTTGAAGAAAAAAAAGATAATATTATTGTGTTTACCGGCGGCGTTTCGCTTTCGGTAAAAGAAGGCTCCTCCGTTTCTACGATTGAGGCGGATAAGTTGGTGTATAACCGCTCTGAAAATACGATTGAGGCGGAAGGGAATGTCCGGTATAGCAGAAAGACCGGTGGTTCCGATGGCGCAGAAGAATTTATCGGCGAATTGCTGCTATTCAATATCGACGAGATGGAAGGTATATTCCTCGACGGTACGATTAAACAGGCACCTCGGAAACAAGGTCAAAACCCTTTTACTATTCAATCGACAACAGTCGGACGCGATTCGAGCGGTGCAACAGGATTTAAAGATGCCGTACTAAGTACAAATCCCGATCCGGACGAAGAACCGCTGTGGTCTATCCGTGCAAGCCGAATTTGGATGCTGCCGGGTAATGAACTGGCTTTTGCTAACGGTTATTTTTCTATTGGCATTGTACCGATATTGTATCTGCCGTTTTTTTATCATCCTGCCGATGAAATGCTTTTTCATCCCGTGTTCGGTTTTCGCAATAGGGAAGGGTACTTTGTACAAACGACAACGTATTTACTTGGACGGAAACCGTTCGATACCGATTCAAAGAAATCAGGTTCATTCTCCAATTTTATGAAAAGCGATCGACTGAAAAAACAAGAACGGATTGGTTTGTTTTTTAAGAATCTGGAAGAAGATGCACCCGATATCAGCCCTGCATATATTAAACTGATTGCAGATACCTATTCACAGCTCGGCGGTTTAATCGGCATAGACGGAAAGACAATTCCTAAAAACACACCGATTAGAGAACTTGATTTTTCACTTTTTTTGGGAATGTCTCGGACACTCTTTCCTCTGAAGAAAATCGGCAGTGACGGTATTTCACATACTACTTATGATACACATGGGAAAAGGCACTACAATAAAAGCTTTTTTCTGGGAAGACAGTTACCGTTTCGGTACAGAGCGCATATCAATTTTGGAATTTCTCAGGCGCCGTTTCAACTTTCGATAAATATGCCCTTTATTTCCGACCCTTATTTTAAGAAAGATTTTTTTGACCGATCGGAGGATATGAATTGGTTTAATTATCTTTTGAACAAAGAAAAATTAGCAAAAGGAACCGATATAGGATCGGAAAGTTCTTATTCATGGAAGCTTAACGGTTCTATCCGTCCGTCATTTAAGAAAATCAGCCCATGGATTTCTTCATTTAATCTGGATACCGCATCACTGACCGTTAACTTTTCTTCAAAAGAAACAAACCCGAGAGCTGTCGGTGAAGAAGCGTATGCGCCACAGCGGTTTTTCTTTTATCCGTCGCTTTTTAAGCCGGAAGGAAAAATTTCAATTTCAGGAACACTGTTATCCAATACTATGTTTAATAGAGCGCCGGCAAAAAAAATTCCTGATGTGGAAGGTATTGCTCATCCGTTTATAACACAGGATAAAACATCATCGGATACGTCGAAAAATGAAAATACCGATTCGACACAGGCAGAAAATCAAAAAAAAGACAAAATGGAATTTCTTGATACTTTTATTCCGGTATTTAAGCCGGTATACGGTAAGGAATTCGATCATAGTATTGAATATTCACTCAGTTATTCAGGCGATTTTTCTGCATTACAGGAAACAACCTTTGCTTCTTCTCAATGGAAGAATCCCGAAGACATAAAATGGAAGGACTATGAATCGCGATATTATCAATTGAAGGGGAGCGCCGGTTTAAGGGGGACGCTATCCTATTCTCAAAATCTTATTTCGCTCTCGAGTAACCTTATTGTTTCGGGAAATTATCAGCGGCATCCTTGGACACGGGATGTGAGTAAACAGCCTATTTTAGAACTCAATAACTTTAAAGCGAATGTATACACGTTGAAGAATGAAAACTCAGTAACCGTCAATCCTTTTGTGTATACCGATTTATTTAAACCCATATCGTTTAGTTGGAGTATCACGGAAATTTTAGCAAAAAATACATTTACCGGTACTTATAGTAATCCTCAATGGGAGACACAGAAGATAAAGTGGAATAAAGATTTTATCACTGCCCATACGGGATCGGCGGTATTCGGTGTTATGCTTGCGGAAAAGTATACGCAAAAAATTACTTTTTCTATAAACCTGCCGCCTCTTTTGCAAGCCTATAGCACTTCGCTCAATGTGTCATTTCCTTATGGAACCTTAGCTGCTTCGACAAAATTGTTTGAGAAAGAAAAAACGAAAAAAAAATGGTTCTGGGAGCCGTTTAAAATGGAACTGAATTGGACATTGCCTTATAATATAAAAACAGCACAGACATATATTTATAATATTGAAGATAAAAAGAATGAACGGCTGCATATCACCTTTGGATGGAAATATATTTCCGCCTTTTATACCCAAAGCACGGAAGTACCGCAAAAACTTTTACCGGGAAGCGGATGGGTATTGGACGGTACGGAAAAACGGTTTATTCCCTTTGCCTTTGGATTTTCATTTTCCAATGCTTCCAATCCCTTTACTATCTACGCATGGAAAAACCGTATCAAAATACAACTTGGATTGTCGTCAACCTTACAGTTTAATTTAGTCCGTATTACCGACAGCTATTTTACGTTTGCACCTAAGATTATTTTTAATATTCATGAATTTTGGGATCTTTCTTTCGGCTCATCAAGTAGAAATAATGTTATTGCGCGGTATTTTCAAAAAGCACTCAATTTGCCGGTTGTTATTCCCGGGAATACCAATATACTTACCGATTTGGCTCAATCATTTTATTTTTGGGATAGAGCAAAACGCGAAGCGTCGGGGTTTAAACTGCAATCGCTGGATATAGGCTTTACCCACTACCTCAAGGATTGGACATTAAAACTCAACTGTGAAATCAAACCTCAGTTAAAAAATAATGGCCCTCGTAAATATTATGAATTTAGTCCGACAATAACCTTTGCTGTAGCATGGAATCCCATCGGGGATATAAAAGTTGAAGCAAAAAAGAAAGAAGGAAAATTCTCCGTCGAGCGCGGCGAAATACAATAAGGTTGAGCGCTTTTTGCTTTTTCATTTACAAAGGAGTAACGGTTGCGGTACCTTTTTCTTTTTCCGTCATCATAAGGAACAGTCGCTCAAGCGAATCGTTTGTGCCGCGCTGTGCTTGCAGTTCAGGCAGTGATCCGCAAAACAGCATCTGTCCCTTGTTGATAATCGCGAGTTTATCGCATACCTTTTCGGCAATTTCCATGATATGCGTGGAAAAAAACACCGTCTTTCCCGAATCGGCGTAGCTCCGCATCAGGGTTTTCAGGCGGAACGCGGATTGAGGGTCAAGCCCGACGATGGGTTCATCCAAAATCCACAGTTCCGGCTGATGGATAAGGCTTGCCGCAATGAGCAGCTTTTGCTTCATACCGTGTGAAAAACTCGCGATGCGCGTATTCAGTACCGTATCGATTTCAAAAAGCGCAGTATATTCCGCAATCCGCTCTTGCCGCTCTTCGGTTGAAACACCGTACACGTCTGCGACAAAGTTGAGGTATTCAAGCGCCTTAAACTGCACAAATACTTCGGGATTGTCCGTTACATAGCCGATTTTCCGCTTTGCTTCCAGCGGATACTTCAGTATATCGGTACCTCCGATGAGAATATCCCCCGAATCGGGCGCAATGACACCGGTGATCATTTTGATAGTCGTCGTTTTTCCCGCTCCGTTCGGCCCCAAAAAGCCGAAAATCTCTCCGGTTTTCGCCTCGAAAGAGAGGTTATCAACCGCCTTTCCCGCCGACCGTCCATACGTTTTTGAAACATTTTGTATCGTAAGCATCTTGCCACCTTAGTTAATTGATAATTTGTAATGGGTAATGTGTAATTACTGTATACTGTGCTATCTATAAGGTGGGGGAAGTCTCCCCCTGAGCTCCGGCTCTTGCCGCCTTCTCTGTCGTATCGGAGCAAGGATTTTCGGTTCCCCTCAAATCTTGCTTCTTTTTGGTACAAGCGGCGGCAAGTATCCTCCGCTACCCCCTCTTTTAATAATTGGTAATGGGTAATTAAATTAAGAATTATGAATTAAGTGTTTCTACTTCCTGTACGGTTAATCCGGTTACTTTTGCGATATTTTCAATAGATAAACCTATCACAAGTAAATTGCGTGCTGTTTCAAGAGCTTTTTGTCGAGAACCTCTTGCTTCGCCTTCAGCAAGACCGATCGATTTACCTTCAGCAAGACCAAGCGATTTACCTTCAGCAAGACCAAGCGATTTACCTTCAGCAAGACCAAGCGATTTACCTTCAGCAAGACCGCGTTCAACCCCCGCACTGAATTGAGTTTCTGAAATGGTCGCTATATCGCTTTTCAGCTTCATTCTTGACTCATACAGCTTTCGTTCTGTCGGCGATAAAGTTAATACGTCTATTTTTTCATTCAGCATTTGTAATACCGGTGACATTGTTGCTATCATCGCTCGCTCCTTTCTATTAGTTGCTCCTATAAAACGCAGCCAGTTAATAAGCTGACCTCGTTTACCTTCCGTTTTCCCTTCTGCTTTCGCCCTTTTTGCTGCTTGTAAGTCCAAGAAATGTACCTCAAGCACATCCGTCAGTATGCTATGTGCTGTCTTTTCTTGTAACAGGTACTCTGAATGAATAGCGTCATTGAGCCTGAAACCGTCTGCAATAATATTGATTGCGATACATCTATGCAGTTTATCATACGATTCTCCGGCTTTAAAATCCGCCGTGTACATTTTTGCCCAGTAGAACATATTAGGGAGGCTTTTCTTTTTTTTCGATAAAAAGAAAAGTCCCCCTATAACCCCCAAAAGAAAAACGGCGACTTAGGGCTCTGCCCTAAGAACCCGCCTTGGTTCCCACGTGTGGTTCTAAAAAAGCTGAGCAATTAAGCTTTTTTGCGCAACTGAGTTTCAGTAGCGGCACGGATGCCGCTGGTTACAGCAGAAACGATGTTTCAGCTGTGCTGAAACTCGCTCTTTCCATCGTACACGGATGTACGATGGAAAGAAACGCATAATCGTTTGTGAGGGTTATCTGTAGTTCGTCTTCCATACCTGTAGAAAGTATAGGGTATCTGGATATAAAATGCAATGTGTGGAATGCAGGAGGAAATGCAAGACTGAGGGCAAAGTATAATGAAGTATAATTATGAAGAGGATGGTGCTGTGTACAACATTTTTAGGTAGTTATAATGCGGAATCCCTGACTAATTCCTTGTTTATTATGGATAACGATTAATGGGGCTGTCCAAAAAGTATGCAAGTATGGTAGAATCAGAGCATGAGTAGAGGCATCAGTAGTAAAATAACGTTTAAGATATATGATCAAAGTGAACAGTGGCTATTGCCCCCGAGCTTAGAAGAATTGGTGCCAGAGAATCATCTGGTAAGAGTAGTCAGCGCAACGGTGGATAAAATAGAACTTAAAGCTCTTTTCAAAGCCTACAGCACGGGAGGAGGAAACGTCAAAAATGTACATCCTTGTACATTTTTGACTGCGAGTTTTGCCTTACGTCAAAACATCACTTCTGTTTAATACCACCGCCATCCTTGGCGGTTCTGATTTGGGACCTCTGTATTTCACAGTAGTTCTGATGTCAATTACCCATTACCAATTAAAGGAATTATCCATTATCCATTGTTTACCTATCACCGATTGATTAGACTGGTGTTCTGCAAGGACTATTATTCTATTATCTACAAGATAGGATACGTCATTATAGAATGCCATATAAAGAACTTGCTCAAGCCTGATATTTTTTAACTTTCCTACAGCCGTAAGTTTTGTTCCATGCAAAGCATTATAGAGTGATAAAAAATTCTCTTTTGCAAATATGCGGGCATCTGCTGCGTCGCACGGCAAAAAAGTGTCCTCGACGTATACCCGATACGCCTGCGGTACTTTTTTGCCTAACTCCTTGCATCTGCTCCGCCTATTTGCAAAAGTGCTCATACTATATAACCGCCACGGATGGCGGGGGTTCCAGCATTACGATGTTTTGAGCTTTGCTCAAAACTCGAAGTCAACGACTGTACACGGATGTACAGTCGTTGACGGTCGACGAACACCGAGTCTTTGTATATGCGGTTGTGTTTTGCCATAGCCCCCCCCCCTTTTACTTTTTGTTTTCTCTTTATCGGTACACTGTTGAGCGGTGAGCGATTTCGATGACGGTGATAATCAGCTCGTCATCACGGATACGGCACAAAATGCGGTAATCGCTCACACGGTAGCGCCATAGGCCGGCAAGGTTTGAAGTAAGCGCTTTTCCGCGGGAACGCGGATTATCGAGAAGCTCGACTTGTTCAAGGTAGTCCAAAACACGCTTTGAGATTGCAGCATCCAGCTTTTTTAATTGCTTTTTGAATGTGTCCGTCAAAATGACTTTCATAATCCCAGCTCGCGCCGCACTTCGGCAATGGTATATGTCTTTTCCTCGCTTTTTTCAAAGTTGGTCCACGCTTTTTCGGCACGTGCCGCGTCTTCGGCGTCTTCCTGCAATTCAGCAAGGTAGCAGCTCAGGGCATTTTCCAAAACTGCGTCTTTAGTTGCTCCGCTCATTTGCGCCGCCTGTTCCAATTCCCGGTACGCTTTATGTGTCATAGTCATTGTAGGCATAGCAAACCTCCTCGTCCTTTATTATACCACAGTTACCGCTGTGTTTTAAGGGGAGAGTAAATACAAAAAAACCGCCCCCAAGCCAAGATTTTCCGGTTTGAAGACGGTCAGTCTGTTTTTTTAATGTCTAATTTCTAATGTGTAATCAATTTGTAATTTGTAATTTGTAATGTGTAATGGATAATGTGTAATTCATAATTACCCATTATCCATTACCCATTACCCATTAAATCAATTCCCCATTCTCTTAAATGTCTTTCGGGATTCCGTAGCGATTCGTTTTTTGCATCTTCCAGTGCTTTGCGTCTTTCGCATTGTCAAAGGCTTTTTTAAGGCTTTCGGGAGTGCTGAAGTTTTTGCAGTTGCCTTCGTCAACGCCTGCATCCTTAAGATAAAGTATAGCATATGCCCCGTCGCTTTCTTCCCATTTCGGTAAATCGTTAAAGAGCTTTATGAACGCATCGGCATTAAGCTTATTTCTGAAGCATTCCAGCTTTTTCAAAGCGGTGCAACCTTGCACGTCAAGGGCAGGAAGCTGATTGCTTGCACAGTTAAGCTCTTGCAAAGCGGTTAAGCCCTGCACGTCGAGGGCGGTAAGCTGATTACCTCCGCACTTAAGCTCTTGCAAAGCAGTGCAGCCCTGCACGTTAAGCTCAAGTATCTTATTGCTTCGACAGTAAAGCTCTTGCAAAGCGGTTAAGCCTTGCACGTCAAGCTCGGTAATCTTATTGTACTGGCAGTTAAGCTTTTGCAAGGCGATACAGCCTTGTACGTTGAGGGTTGCGAGCTGATTGTTGTCATTGCAGTCAAGCTCTTGCAAATCCTTTAAGCCTTGCACGTTAAGGGCGGTAAGCTGATTGCTGTTGCAGTAAAGCTCTTGCAATGCAGTTAAGCCTTGCACGTCAAGCTCGGCAATCTTATTGTGCCGACAGTTAAGCTCTTGCAAATCCTTTAAACCTTGCACGTCAAGGGCGGTAATATAATTGTACTGGCAGTTAAGCTTTTGCAAGGCGGTTAAGCCTGAGACGTCAAGGGCGATGAGCGGTCTATTACCGCCTACATTTTCATCACCGCTACAGTTAAGCTCGATGAGCTCTCCTATGAGGGCAATTTGTGTTCCCGCCACTTTTGCGGTCAGTGTGGTTTCCGCCTCGTTTGCAAGTTCGGTCTCGTTGCAGCCTTCCACAGTTATGGGCTTGCCGTCAGCCGTCTTTGCTTTCACTTTGACGGTGTTTTTGCCTGCCTCAAGGGTGAGTAGGGCTTTTTTTGGCTCAAAGCTTACGGTGACGGCGGCAGGCTTTGTTACAGTAAGCGTGTATTCCGTGTTTGTGCCTGCTTCGGCGATGGCTGTTCCGTCAAGCGTCCAACCCTTTACACGGTAACCAGCGGCCGGCGCCGCCGTAAAGGCTACGGTTTTGCCGTGCTCGACGGTTATGGGACTCGTTTCCGTTTCCGCTACGCCGTCCGCCGTTGCTTTGAGCGTGCCGCCGGTGCCGTCCACGCTGAAGGTTACGGGGTATTTGTTTATCTTCCACTGTGCCGTGTATTCCGTATTTATGGCGGGGAATGCTAAAGGGGAAGGCGGAGCGGGAGACCATCCTTTAAAAGCGTAACCCTCTCGTTCGGGAGCGGGTGCGGTCAAGGCTGTTCCGTATTTGCCTGTTTTTATGATATCGGCCGTATTGCCGCTGACATTGCCGCCTGCAAGTTTAAAGGTTACGTTCACCGTATTGCGCTCGTAATAGAGTTCTACGACGGTGCTGCTGTCAGCATTTATCGTACCTTCTGTCTGTACGGTGTTGTTTACTTTAGTAAGCGCAGACTTGTAGGTAAAGCCTGTGTAGTTTTTTGCCGTGTATGCGGCGTTGGCTCCTACCGTGCCGTTTTGATTTTCGCTTTCTGCCGGTTCTGCAGGATAGCCGCCTTCTATTTTTTCCTGATAGTGTTTTACTGTATACGAGGCTTTGCCGGGAGGGAGTTTTTCAAAGCTCACCTTTACGGTTACCGCTTTCTCGATCTTAAGCGGATAGGAGTCGGAGGTATTGCTCTCTACGGCTTTTCCATCGAGCGTCCAGCCCTTTACTTTGAAGTCCTTGTTAGGCGTTGCGGTAAAGGTTACGGTTTTATTCGCTTCTACTTCGTTACCGCTCTTTATTTCCGTTTCACCTATCTTTGCCGTAAGGGTGCCCCCCCCCCCCCGTCTACGTTAAAGGTTACCTTGTACTTGGACGTTGCCGTTTGCACCGTCGGCTGTTTACAAGCGGTAAAAGCCATCGCTGCAAGCGTAAAAAGTGCAGCTATGATGAGCGCCGCGGCTCCTCTCAAGGTGTGCGCCTTTGTGCCGGTTCTCAATTTTGTCATATAAACCTCCTGTCTTTTTAATGGGTAATTGGTGATGTGTAATTACAAATTACCCATTACGCATTATCAATTAACAATTATCCATTATGTATGATAGTATGTATGATAGAAAAAATCTTCTTAATAAAGCAATTTTAATGAAAAAAGAACTCTGGTTGCTTAAAAAGAACCATGGTTACAGTAAAAGATCGTAAGGGCGGACACAGACTGCTGCGGCTGCACCGGAATCGAACCGGATGGCCTGCAGTGTACTGCGGTATAAAGCTAAAAATAATAGGGAATCAATTTTTAATTGGTACTGTTTAATGTGTAATAGGTAATCGAATCGGGCGCAATGACACCGGTGATCATTTTGATGGTCGTCGTTTTTCCCACCCCGTTCGGCCCCAAAAAGCCGAAAATCTCCCCGCTTTTCGCCTCAAAAGAGAGGTTATCAACCGCTTTTCCCGCCGACCGTCCATACGTTTTTGAAACATTCCGTATCGTAAGCATATTTTTACCTTCCATTTGTGCAAAATTTTATCTAAAATTTTGCACAATTTTTTTCAGAAAAAGGGCAAACGCATCAGAGAAATAGACAAAACTGCAGAATAAATAGGCTGTGAGACCATTTGAGCCGTGGAACGGCGAAACTCTGGTCGAATAGCCTGTTTATTCTGCAGGGCTGTTAAAAAAACAGTCTGATGCGTTTGCCCTGAGTTTTTACAGGTTTTTATCCATTTTGAAGCTGAGCTTTGAGTAGTTGAACGATTCCAGCATCAGCTGCGCGATCAGGTCTTTGGTCTTTTTGATGACATAAGCGGCGGTCTTTTCGTTTTCCGCGGTGAGGAATTCGGTCAGTTTTTCTCCGGTCAGGGCTTTGCCTGCTTCGGTAACCTCATAGATTCGTTTAAACCCGTAGGTTTGCATCTCGTTCAGATAGGTGGTATTTGCGTCGCGGAATGCCGGATAGCGGTTTTCGGTGAGGAACCCGAGGATTTTAAACAGCCAATACGCATTATCGAGCGAAACGGTCGCCGTCTTTTTTTTGTAGATTTTCGGCGTGTCGTTGATGTTGGTAAAAAACGGCACATAGGGGGTAAAGGCGGTGGTGCCGAACGCGAGCCACTGAATAGCGGCTATGCCTTCCGGTACGCCGGGACGCAGCTGGAGGATATGGGATTCCGCCGTGCGGGAAAGGGAGATGCCTCTGAATCGTGTTTTTTCGTAGTCGGTTCCCGCTTTGCCGAGCGGATCGTAGACGGTTTCGTTGTAATGCGAACTTAAGATATACTGAACATCCTCTACCGAAATCAGCCTGCTCGCCTTTCTGATAAAGGGGATATCGTTGGATACGGGGCTTTGCTCTATTTCGGGGTTCAAGTATTTTTGTGCAAACCATGCGCGCGGCGTGTTGTACACACGGTCTTTCTCGGTTGAGGTACCGAAAATATGCCGGAAGTTAAAACCTTCGCGGTCGGGATTGAGATTATGCGCTTCGACAAATGCCTGAATGCCGTCCGCCCACATAAAATCACGCTCGTTTGAAAAATCGATGGTTTCGATACAGACCTGATTGGGCGCAACCGCATAGCAGTCATCGGGGATACGCTGCGCGACCCAGTAATGTCCGCACGGGATTTCCATATACCATGCTTCATCCGCATCGGCAAAAAGGATTCCATTGCCTTCCGCCGAACCGTACTGCGCAATGAGCTTACCTAAAAAGGCAACCCCTTCCCGCGCGGAATTGATAAACGGCGCTACGATGTTGTGGATGGCATCTTCTCCGATGCCGTCCGGCACGAGCGGATCAAACGCAAGTACGCGCGGGTTGCCGTATACGCTTTCGGTTGAGCTGACGGCAATATTCTTTTCGTTGATGCCTGCTTCTCCGTATTCTCCTTCATCGCCCTTCAACAGCTGAAATGCCTGAGGCGTAGAAGTACAGCGGAGCGCCTTCTCCGGCAGCGCAACGGTAACGCCGGTGTTCTTCGATGTATAAGTACGATTTTTTACCTCGCTTGCGGGCATCACGGTAAACAGCTTAACCGAAACCGCTTCGTGAAAGTCCTCGTTACGGGCAATCATCACCGAACCGTCAACTGAGGCCTTTTTACCTACCAGCACGGTGGTACACGCTTGATGATGTGTGTTGTTCATATAATCGAATCTCCTATAAAACCTTTTAGATTTAATGTGCGGGAAGTGCTTTTACTGCGCATCCCTAAGCGACTGACATGCATCGCAGAGTATACGCGTCAGGTATTCTTTATTCCGATAAAGCTCCGTCTCTCCCGAAGGACAACATACGGGTTGTAGTGCGGCAAGCAGTTTGCTAAGGGTATCGCGGCCGTATTCTTCATGGTTTTGGAGGCGGAGAATTTTCGGGTAATCGGTCGGCTCGGTGTACTCCGTTTCGGAAGTGAGCGGCTCTTCCAGCCGTTCTCCCGGACGTACCCCGATAATTTCTATCGGTATGTCCTTCTCAGGCTCGTAGCCCATGTACCGTATCAGTTGACGGGCGGTTTCCAGAATATTCACCGGTTCGCCCATATCCAGTAAGTATGACTGCCCGTTGATGCCCACTCCGCCCGTCTGTAGTACCAGCGAGCAGGCTTCGGGTATGGTCATAAAAAAGCGCATCATATCGGGGGAGGTTACCGTTACGGGGCCTCCTTTTTTTACCTGTTCGACAAAGAGCGGAAAAATCGAGCCGCGCGAACCGAGTACGTTTCCGAACCGGACAAACATATAGGCATAATCCGGACTGCCGTATTTTTCTTTGACGCGCGCGGCGGCATCAAGTACCATCTTCTCGTTGAGCATCTTCGAAACCCCGTAAATCGATACGGGATTAACCGCCTTATCCGTCGAGATAAGCACAAAGCGTTTAACACCGTTTTCGATACAGGCGTCGAGCAGGTTCTTGGTACCGAACACGTTGTTTTCGATGACGGCGACGGGGTTCGCTTCCATCAGCGGTACATGCTTGTAAGCCGCCGTATGGAAAACCGCATCGCAGCGGAGCTTCTCAATGATATACTGCATATAATCACGGTCTTTCAGCTCGCCTACGATGGGCACGATCGTCGCCTTGTCGCCGACCCCTTCTTCCTGTAAGAGGCGCAGCTCCTTATCGATTTGGTAGATTGAGTTTTCCCCATGCCCGAATAGGTAGAGCCGCTCGGCTCCGCCTGAAAGGAGCTGCCGTGCAAGCTCGCTGCCGATAGAGCCGCCTGCACCGGTTATCAATACCCGCTTTCCGCGCAGATAGGCGAGGCTGTTCTTTAGGCTGATTTTTATCGGTGTGCGTCCAAGCAGGTCTTGCGGGTTTATCTCCCGTGCTTGTACAAGGTGCGCATTGCCGTCCACAATCTGCGAAATGCCAGGCAGTAATTTGATGGTGGTAAATCCTGCCTCTTTTACAATCGCATAAATTTCACGCAGCCGCTCTGCCTTTATGCTTGGAATGGCAATCAGCAGTTCATCGCGCGCCTCCACTCTGATAAGGCGGGCAACATCTTGAATCGGCCCAAGTACCGGTATCCCTTCAATCTTACTGCCGATTTTCTGCGGATCATCATCAAGGAACGCTGCGACGCGGCCGAATACGCCCTTTCGTTTTATCTCATGGGCAATCATGGTGCCCGCCAGCCCCGCCCCGATAATATACACGGTCGGCTGTACTTTATTGTTTGGAGCAGTCATCTCTCCCCTCCATTTGAACCGGCCGCCGCCGGCTCTATCACATCAAAAGCTAAATCAATGGGAAAACTGTCGGTGTACATGTCGAGCAGTACCTTAGCCCGTTGCTTTCTTCTATCAACTTTGATAATTTTTCCTTCAAGCCCTTTCAGCGCCCCTTCTACAACACATATCCGTGCATTCGCGTCGAAGTACACTTTAGATGGAGCGGTGATTTCTCCGAACGAAAGAAAATGACGCAAAAGCGAGAGGTCGTTATCGGCAAGCGGCAGCGGATTTTGATTATTCGGTAAAAAATGATAAAAATTCGGCGTCTTACGGAGCCGCCAGCAAAGCGGAAGCGATAAGTCATCGATTTCTAAAAAGATATAGCCGGGAAATACCGGTGCATCAACTTTATGCCGTATACCTTTCTTTTTAATATACAGTACGCGGCGCGGAAAATAGGCTTCTATTTCATGGTTTTCTTCATTTAGTTTCCGTATTTTCTTTAACAGCTCCGGTTCCTTGCCCGTTTTTACCTGCACTGCGTAATAATCCATAGAGCTTTTAATGTAACATAAAAAGAAAAAAAACGCCACCGGCTGGCTCAAGGTAAACACATCAGATTGTATGAGGTGCGCTCTATAGCTATAAAAAAGAAAATACGGTATACTTACCGCACACTCATTTTTTTCTAGCTATGCGGGAGAGTATATGAAAATACGGACATCAGTTAATTTGTTTTTGGTAACGACGCTTATTATTGCTGTCTGCGGAGCACTCGCTTTTAGCGTTATGCAAGCAAGGGCATATATCGAAGGTAATTTTTACAAAAACGTACCGTTTATGTTGGATGCTTCGTCTTCCGAGCTACAGACAAATCTTGCGGTTGGCTTAGCGCTTTCACAAGATTTAGCGGAAGAGCCTTATTTGATAGATTGGTTTGAAGCGTATGAAAAAGATGAAAAAACCGGTGCTCATGTTATCGAAAAAATGCTGAAACTCAGTAAAGACGAGCAATTTTCTACCTGCTTTGCTGCCTCGAAATTAACGGGTGGTTACTATGTTGTTGATAATAATAAACAGATAAAAAAAGATGTGCTTACCGAAGCCGATGATTCATGGTTTTTTACCATGCTGAAAAATCCGCAAACGTTATTTTGTAGTGTCGATTACAATAGAACACTCAATGAAATAAATTTTTGGTTTGATATAAAAATATTTAATTCGGCAGGAGAAGCAATCGGATTCGCCGGTATGGCGGTTGATTTGCAAAAAGCCGTTGCTAAAATAAATAAATCGCTGCCGAGTCCGCAATCTTGGATCGGCGTTATCGATAATACCGATACAATATCGCTTTGTTCAAATGTTGACTTTACAAATAAAAAAATCAATACGGTAACAGGTACTCTTTCAGACTTAACGGGCTATAGCAATCTTCAATACTATGATGACGATTTGCTCGGTAGAGTTGTGGTTGTTAAAAAACAGCTTGCAAATTTGCCGTATTATACTATCATGGCAGTTCCTGTAAAAGATTTTATACCGCCTATTCTTTCGATTTTAGGATATTCTCTTTTATGGACAGCTGTTCTATTGATACTTATGATCATAATTAATCAGTTTATGCTCAGCTATTTATTCGGACGGTTTATTAAGCTCCATACTATTTTTGATAAAGTTGCGGAAGGTGATTTTACCGTTCAAGCTGCAGTGCATTCCGACGAACTCGGTTCTATCGCATTATCGATGAATAATGCAATAGAAAAAATCCGCGCTTCTTTTTCGGTCATAACCGATACGGCAAAAAACATGCAGTCGGTCAGCCAGACATTGTCTACGCGGATGCTGGATTCTGCTGCAGCGCTTAATCAGATAACAGGAAATATTGAAAACGTGAAAGATAGAGTAATGGTACAGCATACGGAGGTTAATGAAACTGCTGCAAAGATAGATGCTATTACTGAAACCATTTCAAATCTTGATTCTCGTATCGACAGTCAAGCTGAAAGTATTTCCGGTTCATCCCTTTCAATCGAAGAGATCATAAAAAACATTCAGACTTTACAGGAACGGGCTGAAAAGAATCTTCAATCGATTAAAACCCTTGAAAAAACAACGCACACCGGTAAAGAGACCGTTGCTATGGTTGTTGAGGTTACAAAAGTAGTAACGGAGCAATCCGAGGGGCTTCTCGATGCTATTACGGTTATTCAGAATACGGCAAGTCAAACAAACCTTCTCGCGATGAATGCGGCAATTGAGGCAGCTCATGCCGGAGAAGCTGGAAAAGGGTTTGCAGTTGTCGCCGATGAAATACGGAAATTGGCAGAGGAATCGGGAGCTCAAGGAACAAGTATTACAAAGGTCTTGGAAGAACTCAAACATAAAATCGAAAGCCTTAACGGTGCAGGACCGTTGGTAGCGGAGCAGTTTGAAAAAATCAGCGCTATGATGGACTTTATCTATCGGCAGGAAGACGGCATGATCCGTACTATGAAGGAGCAAATGCAGGGTGGTGAAGAAGTTTTGAATGTGATTAATGGAATGAATGCAATAACGGCAAAGGTCAAAGCGGATTCGGATGAGATTCTAACCGGAGCTGCCGATATTTCTTCCGGTATCAAAAAACTTGCCAACCTGTCGGAAATTATTACGCAAAGCATGACTGAAATGGCGACCGGAATAGCGGAAATCAACAATGCAATGCAAGAAGTAAATACTATCGCGATGAATAATCAGAAAAACGCAGCAAACGTTACCGGAGAAATCGAAAAGTTTAAGGTATAGGGCATCTCTGATAACGAGATAACGTATCCAAGTGCCCGTTTACCTAAAACGGGCGCTTGGACAATTTTGAACCGGTAGAGTAAGGAGCGTACATGGGAAGTTTCTTTGTAGCATTTAATGCAGTTATGCCGGTCGTTCTCTTAGTTGTTTTCGGCTATTTTCTCAAACAACAGGGGTATTTCAGCAAGACAACGATAGCTCAATTAAATAAGTTATGCTTTGACTTACTTTTGCCGCTCGTAACGTTTAATAATATCAGAAAGACAAATTTAAATGAAGTTTTCGATTTACGCTTTGTCCTGTATGCTGCCGGAAGTATTTTAGTTGCTATCTTTTTGCTTGTTGTCATTGTACCTCTTTTTGAAAAAGATAAAAAAAAGCAAGGCGTCATGATACAGGGGACATTTAGGAGCAATTTTGTGATGCTTGGGATTCCGCTTTCTTCCTATATAGCAGGAGAAAACAGCGCGGTACTGGCATCGATGCTTATTATGATTATTATCCCCATTTTTAATGCTGCAGCCGTTGTCCTGCTCTCAATTTACGGCGGATGCGCTGTCAACAAAAAGAAGTTGATAATAGATGTATTGAAAAACCACATGATAATTGCCTCAGTTTTAGGCATTATGATGTCCTTGCTGCACCCTCCTATTCCGCATTTTTTAGATAAGTCGCTGACGGATATAAGCAAAGTAGGCAGTGTGTTTCCCATTATCGTACTGGGTGCGATGCTCGATTTTTCAAAAGTTTCGGCAAATTTTAGAAATCTATTGATTACCGTTGTCGGCAAGCTCATCGGTATGCCGTTAATCTTTATTCCGTTGGCTATTTATCTTGGATTTCGCGCCAATGAAATTGTGGCGCTCATTGCTCTGTACGGTTCTCCTACAGCCGTCATTTCAGCAGTTATGGCTGAACAGCTTGGCTGCGATTATGAACTTGCCGCTCAAGTCGTTATTTTTTCAACGGTAATGTCGTGTATAACCATTTTCGGTATTGTTTTTGTACTGAGTTTTTTTAAAATAATATAAGACTATCCTCATCAGTTACCGCATGAACCACAGGTACTGCACGGACTGCCGGTGAGTGGTGAGCGCGTACCGAAGACCTGCCGTTCAAAGGCTTGTCCTGTCGGTGTCATTGCTAAACCTCCTTGAGCGGTTTCGCGGAGCGCTGCGGGGAGTCCGTCTCCGACCCGTTTAAGGGCTTCTACGGTTTCGTCAACGGGAATTGCGCTTTTAATCCCTGCAAGTGCCAGTTCCGCAGCGGTAAAAGCAAGTGTAACACCGGAGGCATTCCGTTTAATGCAGGGAATTTCCACCAAACCGGCGACGGGATCGCATACCAATCCTAAGATACACTTGAGCGCTATTGCCACGGCATGCGCTGCCATCTCCGGTGTACCGCCTAAGAGTTCCACAATACAAGCAGCCGCCATTGCGGAAGCGGTGCCGCACTCAGCTTGGCAGCCGCCTGAAGCCCCCGCAATCGATGCCTTATTTGCAACCACCATGCCGATAGCTCCGGCGGTAAACAGCGACAGTACTACTTCTTTCCGCGGGATACTGCGTACTTTTAACAAGGCGCCTAATGCCCCGGGTAAGATTCCACAAGAACCGGCTGTAGGAGTTGCAACAATTTTCCCCATCGCGGCGTTTATTTCGGATACTGCCATTGCCATCTGAATAGCATTTGACATAAGATCTCCGCAAAGGTGTTTACCTGCGTCGATTGTTTGTTTTAGCCGGTAGGCGACCCCGCCGGTCAAGCCGCTCGTAGATTTAACTCCCTGTTTACTGCCGTTTTCAATTGCTTCCAGCATAACAGTCAAGTTTTCTTCCATCCGCTTGATTAGTGCTGCTTCCGGCTGTTCAAGCTGTGCTGCTTGATCTTCTAATACAATCTCCCTGATAGGTTTATGCTGTGCTTCTGCTGTTTTATATAATTCGCTGATTGATTCATAACTAAGCATCGTTGTCTCCCTGCTCCGGGTAAACGCATCAGACTATTTTTGACGTCCCCTGCAGAATCAGTGAGGCTGTTCAACCAGAATTTCGCCGCTTCGCGTCTCAAATGGTTGCCCTGCCTCACTGATTCTGCGCCATTTTGTCTACACGTCTGATGTGTTTACCCTCCTTTTAAAATAAACTGCGAGAAATTTTTTCGAAATTTCTCGCAAAAGGAAAGCAACCGCGTCAGATAGTATTAGCGCGGTTGCCATGAATTCCTTTATCGGTTGCCGTTTTTTAGAACGGTCTGACAAAAATCACTTTAATAACGCCGGGTATTTTCTCGATAGCAGCCTGCAAGTTTTCTCCAAGGGAGCGCCCGTCAATCTGTAAAGTCATGATTGCGGTTCCGCCTTTTTTATCCCGTGCAAGGTTGAATTTGTAGACATTGAGTTTATATTGAGCCATCAATGCGGTTACGGCGGCGATCATTCCCGGTATGTCATTGTGCACGACGATAATCGTCGGGGATTGACCGGTGATTTTCACCTCTCTACCGTCTATTTTGGTGATGATAATGTTTCCGCCGCCGACGGATGCTCCCTGTACGCACACCGTTTTTCCAGCTGCATCGGTTAACGTAATTTCAGCCGTATTCGGATGAGCATCGGGAATTACCGTCGGCTCAAAGGTAATGGCAAGCCCTGTTTCTTTGGCAATTTGCAAGCTTCTTCTGATGCGTTCATCATCGGTTTGCATACCCATAATCCCGGCTGCAAGTGCACGGTCGGTTCCGTGTCCCTTGTATGTTTGTGCAAAGGAACCGTGCAGTCTGATATATGCCTTTACAGCAGGGGCGCCCAGCAGTAGTCTACTCATTAAACCGATTCGTACCGCCCCTGCTGTATGGGAACTGGATGGACCAATCATGATGGGACCAATTATATCAAATACATTCATCGCATCATCCTTCTTTTGTTTATTAAACCTGTTCGGAAACTTCCGTTTCGGGACAGGTTTATTATAACCGAGAATATATAATAAAAAAAGTCCTGATTCCGTTTGCGTTTGCGTTGCATATGATAGAACGGCGGAACAGGCAAAACGGTACCCTTTAAAAATCGATAAAGGTACGGTATAATGGAATAACTAAAAGTTTTTATAGGAGATGAGATAAAAAGCATCGTCTAAAATTGCGTCGATGCTTTTTATCGCAAGTTTGCGGTGCAAACTTGATTATTTATATGTGCGCGCATTCGCGCACAGCTAAAAACTTTTTCGGATGTTGATTCGCAGTCCGCTTAAGCGGACAAGTTAATGAATTTCTTTACAGAACAGAGCCGAAGGCTCTGAAACATCCTACAAAAGTTTTTATAGGAGAAGGTATGCGTAGATATTTTATTGCAGGTAACTGGAAAATGCACAAAACAAAGGGAGAAGCCGTAGATTTGGCAAAAGGTGTGGTGGAGGCTGTCAAAGGCGGAAAGCACAAATACATGATTGCTCCTTCCTTTACCGCCCTTGATGCTGTTTCTCAGGTAGTAAAGGGAACTAATGTTTTGCTTGGTGCGCAGAATATGAGTACCGATGAGCAAGGCGCTCATACCGGAGAAGTGTCAGTATTGCAGCTCAAGGATATCGGTGTACAGGTTGTTATTCTCGGCCATTCGGAACGGCGCCATATTTACGGGGAAACCGATACGATGATCAACAAAAAGGTACGGCTTGCATTGCAACACGGGCTTGAAGCGATCCTTTGCGTCGGCGAATTGCTGGAAGAACGCGAAGCGGGGCATGCAGAAGCTGTTTGTGCATCGCAAACCGAAAAAGGCTTGGAAGGCGTAACCGCACAAGAACTGGCACGGGTTACCATTGCGTATGAGCCGGTCTGGGCAATCGGCACCGGTAAGACGGCAACACCGGAGGATGCCGATGCAATTCATGCACATATCAGATCTGTCATTGCGAAGCTCTATGGAAAAGCCGCTGCCGATGCAATGGTAATTCAGTACGGAGGTTCAATGAAGGCTGAAAATGCAAAGGCCTTACTTGCTAAAGAGAATATCGACGGCGGCTTAATCGGCGGCGCTGCACTTAAAGCCGAAACTTTCGCCCCGATTGCCCTATGTGAATAACGCGGAACAAGGCAACCGTACCGCTACTATTTTCAAACGGTTGCTTTCTTTTTCATTCGAAATTTTGTTAAAAATTTCGAATGTTTTTTTAGAAGGGGGCAACCGCATCAGGTAGGATAGATAAAAATCGCGGAAAAATTGAGACTATGAGACCATTTGAACCATCTTCAACTGCCGTACATCCGTGTACAGCAGTTGAAGGCGAGTTTTGTGCGTGCACAAAACATCGCTGTACTGACAGGAAGTCAGTGGTTCCAAACAGTATCGAGTTTTTCATTAGGAAAACTCGAAGCTAAAAAATGTACAAGGATGTACATTTTTTAGCGATGCTATCCTTGGCAGTTCCGGTTGAAATGCCTCATTTATTCTGCGGGATTGTTAAAAAAATGCCTGATGCGGTTGCCCTGAACACTCGATATTGCCAAGAACGGTTTTTCCGTATATACTGAATTCGATTATTACTTTATAGGAGGATCTATAATGAACAAGAAAATACTTGCGCTGTGCGCATTTATGCTGCTTGCTGTTGTCCTGTCTGCACAGACTGTACAGCCTAAAAAGCAAAAAATTAAGGTTGAAGGGCGTGCCAATGCCTCTCTTTATCTAACTGAAATTTATAAAACCGATAACTGGGCGGAATACTATTGCGTATACGAAGAAGATAAGAACACGTTTAACGAAGATGAAGCTGAAAAGGTTATGTATGAATTCTTTTCAAATTACAAACGAGATAAAGGTTTTTCTTCCGTCGAAGTTGAGGATTTGAAAGGCGCTACCACCGGTAAGACAATGACAACGATGGAAAAACGTGTTATTTTCCGTCATGTAAACAAACGGTAAAGATACGAAAACCTCTAAAAACTTGAGTTTTTAGGGGTTACTGTTAATTTTATGTGCATTTAAAGTGCTTTTATAGTGTGATTAATGAACTTTTAAAACGCTGATTGATCCTCAAACGGGTTAATCGGCGTTTTCTTTGAAGCGTTGAATGTATAGAAGTGAGTATTTATGGAGGTAAAATAGAATGAAACCTACATTGTTGGTCTTAGCAGGAGGAATGGGAAGCCGTTACGGCGGCGTTAAGCAAATAGATGCGGTGGGGATGCATAATGAAACATTGCTGGATTATGCAATCTACGATGCGGTTCATAACGGTTTCGGAAAAGTAGTATTCGTTATTCGAAAAGATATTGAAGCCGATTTCCGCGAGCGTTTATTTGATAGAGTTGCCCGCAATTGCGATGCCGAATATCTGTTTCAATCTATTGATTCACTGCTTGACCCCAAAGAAATTCCGCAAACGGTGAACCGTAAAAAACCGTGGGGTACTATTCACGCCGTCCTTTGCGCGGAGAATTCCGTTAAAACACCCTTTGCCATTATCAATGCAGACGACTATTATGGACGCAAAGCCTATAAAACGATGGCAGGGCACCTGTCAACTTTAGACAATTATTCTCCGAATCATGCGATGGTCGGCTATATTTTGGAAAATACGATGAGCGAATCCGGTTCCGTCTCACGGGGAGTATGCAACGTTGAAAATGGAATGCTCGTTTCTATGAAAGAGCATACCAAGATTTCTTACGGTGAAGAGAACGGTAAACGGGTAATTCTCTCTCAGCTTGAAAACGGAGTAACCCACTTAACCGGTAAAGAAACCGTGTCTATGAATCTCTTCGGCTTTAGCCTTAAAGCGTTTGAAGGTTTTCACGTATTCTTTGAAGAGTTTATTAAAAAGAACATCGCAAGCGAAAAAGCCGAATGTTTGCTACCGGAAGGCGCCAGTATGCTGGTTACCAAAGGGCTCGGCACAATCAAATGTTATACCACCGATGAACGCTGGTTCGGTATGACCTATCCCGAAGACCGCGAAATTGTAAAAAAAGAAATAGCGCAAAAAATTAAAGAAAACTATTATCCTGAATTTTTGTGGAAATAATCGGTGACTCAGAGAAACCGATTTGGGCGTCTTTAAAATCGATTGTTAGCGGAGAGTTTAATACCCCGTCACGATACTTTGCGTCGGGGTGTTGATTGTATTATTGAACATTCTGCTTCATAAGCATCATCTGTTCCCGCTCGATTTGCTCCATCTCCGCCGCATATACGCTATTCAGTTCGCGGTATTCATCGGCAAGAGAACCGCTGATCAACCGCAATAAAGTCATACGATGTGATACTTGCTCATTCAAAAAGCTGTTAAATTCCTCCAGCTTGCTTTCCGTATCAATGGTGGCAAGATTTTCGCAGCCGGTAAGAAAGGTATGTGTCATATACAGGATACGGGCAACGGGTTCGGCAAATTGATAGCATTTGCGACGGTTTTTCCCCGCGGCCTTTTTCAGTGCATCTTCGGCTTCCACCATTTCACGGAAGAGTTTTACTGCTTTAGTATTTCCTGCTCGTTTAATGATGTCGCGCATTTCTTTCGTTTGTTCTTCGGGTTGGAGCGGTTTGATTCCGCCGGATTCCGTCTTTTCCGTCAGCAATGAGCTTGCGGGTTTTTGTGGCGCAATATAGTTTGAAAGTTTAACGAACGGAATAGCAAAGGCATCGGCAAACGTCCGAAGTTGTTTGATTTCTTTTTTTGATAATACAAAGGTAAAAATAACACCGATTATCATAACGGCAAAAGCGAGATGTACCGGATTGAATTGCAGCATAACTCCTCCATATCTTTTGTACCGCAGTTCCGTTGACTCGTCAATAGAAACCTGCTAGGCTGACGGTGTAAACGCATCAGGTACTTTTTTGAATACCCCCGCAGAATAAGAGATGTTATTCGACCAGAGTTGAACCTCTGCGCGGTTCAAATGGTCTCATAACCTCTTTATTCTGCGCTTTTCATCTAATCTGCCTGATGTGTTTGCCGTCTGCTAGAAAAAAATGTGGGAAGTTTTAAATCAATAAAACTTCGCACAGAGATGGCAATTCACGAGGGGATATATATAAAATGAAACAAAATAAAACAAATACCCGTGCGCGGGGCGGGGTGACGGTTATCTGTTTTCTTGTCATTCTTATTGGCCAGTTCTATCTGTTACGCAATGTAATTCATACAGAGTCTTTTTCTTTTCTTATGCTGCCTTGGAGTGCCGAACTTTTTTTTGCATTGGTTTTGATTGCAGCGATCATCTATTTGTTTATTCAGCCGATGGGATGGTATACCAAAAGACGGCTTGCTGCGGCGTTTATACTCCTTATCGCATATAGTGCGCTTACTATTTTCTACTATGAGGCGTTTAAAACCGCTTATCTTACCGGTGCTTCTTTTGAATATGCGAGCAGTGCAGGCGGACTTGTCGGACTTAAATTAGTGCTTGCAGTTATCGGTGTGACGGCAGGCATCCCCGTTGCGCAATCCATCGACGGCAGAGAATATGCAAAACGTCTCCGCGAAAAGGTGGAAAAAAACAATGCTCAACTGACAAAAGAAACCGCGAGCGGTGCCCAACAAGATTTAATCCGTACAATCAATAAATTAAGAGAGACAATGTCCCCGGAGGAATTGGCCGCTTTTTTACAGGAATTAAAGACTGCCGAATCGGAAACACAAACCCCGTTTGCAGAAAAATGGCGCGGATGGGGCGGGGGAGTGTAAGCAGATAGTTTTTCTACAGGTTGAACTACCCCGATGGCTAAAACCACCTCAATCCTTTGACAAAAGCTCCTTTTTCCGCTATCGTTCCTGCCAGCTATGAATACATTGACGATAAAAGAATGTACCGATATGACGATGAAAACTCCTGCGCAGCATTTTTTGCAGAGCCGCTTTTGGGCGGAATTTAAAAAGGAGCAAGGCTGGACATATCGGCAATATGAGGTACGTAGTGCAGGTACTCGTTCTTTTTTACTCACGGTTTTATTGCGGCAATTGAGTCCCTTCGGCTTTCTTGCCTATATTCCGATGGGGCCGTCGATCCTCATTACGAACGATTCACATCTTCCTGAAACGGCGCAACAGCGGGGTATTTTTCTTGCGAACCTTGCAGAAAAGCTTGTTCCTTTGCTGCCTTCTTACGTTTTTTTGATTCGCTTTGATCCGCCGTGGGAATGTTTGATTAAAAACGGAAAAGCACAGGCATTCTCTTCCCAAGACTTCCCGCTTATTCCCTGTACCGGCGGAAAAACACCATGCCGCCTCATTAAGGCGGTTTCCGATATTCAGCCCCCCGATACGGTGCAGCTCGATTTAGGGCAGCCGCTCGATGCCTTGCTCGCCGATTGTAAACCTAAATGGCGCTATAATATCCGGCTTGCTGAAAAAAAAGGCGTGCAGGTTCGCTGTTTTTCCGGAAGTCAAGCCGAAAATGTAGTACCGGTCTTTTATGAACTCTATCGTGAAACTGCTGCAAGGGACGGTATCGCCATTCATAGCGAAAACTATTACCGCTCACTTTGCCGACTTGCTCGCGATCCTGCATTCGACACCGAACGTATACTTATTTCAGTTTATATCGCTTACTTTGAAGAAAAACCGCTCGCCGCGATTATCACGCTTTTTTCTCCGAGCGGAGCAGTCTATCTGTACGGCGCTTCTTCAAATGAACACCGCAATCTTATGCCTGCATACCTGCTGCAATGGCAGGCAATTCAGGATGCTCAAAAGTACGGTTGTCTCTCCTATGATTTTTACGGGATACCCCCCACCGATGATCCAAAACACCCCATGTATGGACTGTATCGATTTAAAACAGGATTCGGCGGAACGATTATCCATCGGGTGGGAACTCTTGATATTCCGGTACGGGGCTTCCGCTATCGCCTCTACTCCTATGCGGAGCGGTTGCGCTCATTTTGGTTTAAAACCCTCAAAAAGAAGATTCGCGTTCACAGCCGAAAATCGTAGTGCTTGGAGGAATCTGTGCCGGTACATGTGATAAGTGCCGATAATTTCGGAATAAACTTTGTAAATAAAGCCTTCCTGTCTGCCGGACGGGATGAATATACCGTTCGCTTTATGCAGAATCCTGCCGAGAAACACCGATGGCGACCGCTCACTTTTAACGAGGTGGAAACGCTCATCAAGAACGGAAATACCTGCACTAACTGGAATACCTTTTTGGTGGAAGACCCTTTTACACCGTCGCTGATAAAAAACTCGCTTTTTGCCGGATTGGTGCGGATTTCCTCTTTAACCGAATGCTATCTGCGTTACCATGATTTTATTGTTCCCGCGGGGATTACCAACAGCAAAATTATCTCCTGCGATATCGGAGCGAATTGCGCCGTGCATGATTGCGCTTATCTTGCGCACTATATCGTGGGAAATACCGTCATTTTAAGCAGAATAGATGAGATGGCGGCAACCGATCATGCCAAATTCGGGGAAGGGATCATTAAAGACGGGGAAGATGAAGCAGTCCGCGTTACAATCGATGTGATGAACGAAGCGGGAGGGCGGGAAATTCTCCCCTTTGCGGATATGATTTGCGCCGATGCGTTTATGTGGGCACGGTACCGCGATGATGCAAAGCTGATGGCGCAGCTGAAAAAGCTGACGCAAGACTCTTGCGACTCCGCTCGCGGTTATTACGGTACCGTCGGCGATAACGCAGTCATTAAAAGCTGTAAGATTATCAAAGATGTCCGCTTCGGTGAGGCGGTCTATATTAAGGGCGCCAATAAGTTAAAAAATCTGACCATTCGGTCTTCCGCAGAAGAAGCGACCCAGATCGGGGAAGGGGTTGAGCTGGTCAACGGGATTATCGGGTACGGCTGCCGTGTGTTCTACGGCGTTAAGGCAGTGCGCTTTGTGCTCGGAAATAACTGTACGCTCAAATACGGCGCCCGCCTCATTCACTCCGTGATGGGAGATAATTCAACTATATCCTGCTGCGAAGTGCTGAATGCGCTGATCTTTCCCTACCATGAGCAGCATCACAACAACTCATTCCTTATCGCCGCGATGATTCAGGGGCAGTCCAATATGGCGGCCGCCGCTACGGTAGGTTCAAACCACAACACCCGCGGCAACGACGGAGAGATTATCGCCGGTCGGGGATTTTGGCCGGGGCTTTCCGCGACGCTCAAGCATAATTGCCGGTTTGCGTCCTTTGTGCTGTTGAATAAAGGCAATTATCCCGCCGAACTCGATATTCCTTTTCCGTTCAGCTTGGTCAGCGACAATTTGCGGGAGAATTGCCTCGATATTATGCCTGCCTATTTTTGGATGTATAATATGTATGCGCTTGCCCGTAATAACGATAAATTCAAAAAACGAGATAAACGGAAAACAAAGATGCAAAAGATTGAAACCGAGGTGCTTGCCTGCGATACCGCCGGGGAAATTATGCACGCGATGGAACTGTTGGAACACATCTTTGAAACCGCATGGACGGCGGCAGGAAATCAAGCCGAAAGCGCTCAATATCTTTTGACTCATAAACGGGATGAGCTGAAAAAACTGCCCCTCACTGCCGAAAACATCGAACATTCCGCCCGCCCGGTGAAGATTCTGCACGGCGTGGATGCATGGTATGCGTACCGCGATATGCTGGTATGGTACGGGGTAACCGTTTTGGCAAAATACATCGATGAAACCGGCGCCGCCGGTGAGGTGTTTAGCCGCAGTGGTGTATGCAGCCGGTTCAAGCTTCAAAACGGAACAATCCCGTGGGTCAATGCAGGCGGGCAGCTGATACGCGAGGACGAATATGACCGGCTTCGCAGTAGAATTGGGGCAGGGGAGCTTAATTCGTGGCACGCAATCCACGCCGAATACGATCGGCTCTGGGAACGGTATCCCTTTGACCGCGCAGAACATGCCTACAGCGTACTCTGCCGGCTCGCCGGAGTTTCCGTCCTTACCGGATCGCACTGGCAAACCTACCTTGATGAAGCGGTCTGCCTGAACCGGTATATCGAGGAGCAAGTCCTTATCACCAAGAAAAAAGACTACACCAATCACTTCCGCGACATTACCTACCGGAATCGGGCGGAGCGGGATGCCGTACTCGGTCATGTGGAAGACAACGCCTTTGTGCAGCAGTCCAAGCAGGATGCACAGCACTATGCTGAGCTTTTTGCTCCGCGAAGAGGTTCAACTCTGGTCGAATAGTCTCAATTTTTTCGCGGGGATATTAAAAAGCGGCCTGATGCGTTTACCCTGTCTCGTTTGCTCTTTATCCTTTTTTTATTTTGCCGATATTGATTACGGAGAATAACTATGAAAAAGCGGATACCGATAGTGCTTTTATGCTGCACTATGCTCTATGGTGCGGTATATGCGAAAACAATCGGTTTTGCTTGTATCTATAATGCCGATGCACCGGCCGAAGCAGCCGAACTGACTATGGCACTCGAAACCGAGCTTTTTGAATTTTGTTTTGACCGAGGGATAATAGCAACCAGTATCGAATATATAGTGGAAAACTATGAACGGTACAAGGATAATCCTTCTCTGCTTAAACGCTTCGATTCATCGATTGACTATTTAGTTGCGTTGTATTGTGAATATAAGCAAGCGTTTGAGGATACTGCAAATAGGCAGAGACCGGTCATTGAATGGAAGAACCTCGAATGGAAGTTCATCGATTTTTCCTCTCAAAATATCATTTTTGAAGAGAAAATCAATCCGAAAACAATACCGGAAATTGAATTAAGGCGGAAAATAAAAAGCGCCGGTCAAGCTATCGGTACGAGCATATTAGACCTGTTCGATAACTTCGTTTTGGAAACTTTATAGGGTAAAAAGGGGATACAGATGATCAAAAGAACAATAACTGTCCTAAGTATGTTGATGCTGAGCGCTGCACTGACGTGGGCAATATGGGAAGGCAATGCGGCTGCGGGATCACAGGAAGATTTTCCTACAGGGCTCTTTGCCTCCAGCGATTTATTCCCTAAGTATACACTTATCGAAATCACTAATTTGGAACAAAATACAACATCCCGCGCCGTGGTTATTGGCGATATGGGATCTGACGGCTTACTGGTAAAAGTGTCTCCCGATTTAGCGCAGGCTTTATCAATCAAAGAGGGAAGCATCGCGCGTGTACGAGTATCCGTGCCGCCGCTTGTAGCCGAGGAAGGCGCCGATCCGGTATTGTTAGGTAAAGTTGAAGAGAAGCAACCTACCCCAGCGGCGGCTCCTACAAAAGCGGCTGGCGAGGTGTCTCCGAAAGCGCTCGAACCGGTACAACCGGAAGTAGAAAAAGCCGAAGCGGAAAAACCGGTAGCGCCAATAGCTGAAGTTGAAGAACCTATCCAGCCCGAACCTGCGTCAGAGGAACCGATGGCTCCGATAGCCGAAGTTGAAGAACCCGTGGAGATTTCTACATCATCCGAATATTCTGCAGAGGCTGAAAAACCGGTACCGGATGCTCCCCCTATTCAAGAGCCGCCGATGCAAGAAGGAAGCGAATCTTCAAAACCGGTACTGCAGGTTGCGGAAATAACCGTTCCGGAAACAGCACCGGAGTTAAATGAGTTTCTGTCACCGGTTCCGGAAGTGCCAACTCCAATCGAACCGGAACCGGTAATTGCCGATGAAGCTAAACCGGTAAAAGATACGGAAGAGCCGGTAGCCGAACCGGAATCTCTTGCTGAAGAACAGACAGAAGAGACGGAGGAGCTGAAAGACGAACCGGAGCTTGTTATCGCTGAGGAAGCTGCTGCGGAAGATGATGTGATTATGGAAAATCATGTTGTGCTCGTGCCGTCGGAGCCGCGGGCGCCGATGAAAGAATATATTCCTGTTCCCAAAGAACACGAAAAACCGGCAGTGCCTGTTGAACCGATTGTTACACAGCCTGCCGAAGAACTCTATACTGCGAATGTCCTTACAAGGGGAGCCTTTTATGTACAGATCGGTTGGTTTAAGGATATGCTCAATGTAGACAGTTTTGTACAGCTGTACGGTAAACGGTATCCCATTGCCATAGAAAAATCTTCTACGGCAAAAGACGTCTTTTACAAGGTCTATATCGGACCGCTCAAAAAAGATGAACGGGGTGCAACATTGGAAACCTTCCAAAAATTAGGCTTTAAAGATGCTTTCTTAAAAAAGGCTCCCTAAAATAATACAATGGGGGGGGGGCGCTGCTAAAGATAACCGAGTGTTGAGCAGTGTCCTAACATAAAAGGGGTGGAAATGGATTTTCAGCGAAAAAAGGATTTTTTAGTCTGTATCGATAGCGACGGTTGTGCGATGGATACGATGAACCTCAAGCACTACCGTGCTTTCGGGCCGGAGCTGGTAAAAATATTTAATTTACAGGAACATGCGGAACCGGTTCTGCATTATTGGAATAAAGTAAATCTATTCAGCAAAAAGCGGGCAATCAATCGCTTTAAGGGCTTTTTTGAGGTATGCCGGTATATCGATAAGCATTTTATTCCCGTCGATGGATTGGAAGCGTATGAACACTTTCTCAATTCGGGCGGGCGATTGTCGAACGAAGGTGTCAGACAGGCATATCAAACTATCGGTCATCCTATCTTCGCAGTTGCGGAGCAATGGTCTATCAATGT
Source organism: Treponema sp. OMZ 805 (assembly GCF_050937395.1). NCBI lineage: Bacteria > Pseudomonadati > Spirochaetota > Spirochaetia > Treponematales > Treponemataceae > Treponema > Treponema sp. OMZ 805. The sequence goes on from NZ_JACCLP010000009.1 coordinate 48,184, forward strand.
AAATAAGACTATTGCTTCAATACCGTTGGAAGACCGAATCCCTTTCCCCCATGTTTACGAAAGCATCGAAACCATTTATGCCGTTGCGGATATAGCTGTTGTCAGTTCTGCCAATAATGCTGCCGTGACTGCCGAATGGGAGCAAGCCGGTTTAACAAAATTTGTGAACGGTATTTTTACGCAAGAAAACGGCAGTAAAAAGCAAGTGCTTGCCTCATTGAAACAGACCGGCGGATATAAAGACGGATGTATATTAAAAATCGGTGATGCTCCCGGAGATTTACAGGCAGCGCAAAGTAATATCGTGTTCTTTTATCCGATTATTCCTGAAAAAGAAGCAGAGAGTTGGCTTCAGTTAAAAAACACCTACTTGCACCTCTTTATCAATGGACAATATGCCGACTGTGAACAACAGCTCATTGACCGATTTTATTCTGAACTTGAAGATTAACTTTTGAGGATTAACCGTGAATCAGTATAGAAAAAATATATCGAAATTATTAGTAATATTCTGTTTTTTCATTTCTGTAACAGCTCCGGCGTTTACAGAACAGCTTCAGTCTGTCAAAACCAAGTATTTTGAAATTATCTATAAGGAAGCATCGGCTCCTTCTGCAGCGCTGCTGACAGAATATGCCGATGGTTATGCCGATGAGATATGTGCTGCTCTACAGCAAAAAATCAAAGGGCGCATACCGGTGTATCTTGTATCCGATACGGAAGAACTCAACGGATATTTTACACGAAGACCGCATCGCCGTATTGTTATCTATGATGCCGGTAGTACGGATGGAACACTCGGTAATTTGCCCGACACACTCTTGCAAGTTTTTTACCATGAACTTACTCACGCCCTTACGCTTGACGTTCCTTTTTCTCTTTTAAATATTTTACCGATGTCTTTTGTAGAAGGAGCGGCTGTTTCTTTTGAAAGTTTGCATGGACAAGGGCGTTTGAATGACCCGCTGATTCGGCAATATTTAATTCAGAATAAAATTGATGGTACAACTCCAACGTGGACGGAAGCTGCAAGTGCACGGGATATGTATCCGACCGGATTATGGCCATATATCTATGGCGGTTATTTTGCCGACTATTTGCAAAAAACATATGGAATGGAGACATATTCAAAACTGTGGAAACTGAGCTGGAGACTTTTTATACCGGGAAAATTTAAGTCTATTTATGATAAAGAAGTAAGCGCCGCATGGAATCAATTTATCAATACTATTCCGATGCCGGAAAAACTGAATGAACCGGTTCCCTTTGCCCCTCAGACAAAAAAATCGGGATATAGCGCTCTTGCAGCTTCCCATGACGGTTTTGCCTATTATGATTTTGACAATCAAGCGGTATATTTTACACACGTAAATATCGATAATACAGACAATACCATTGCAGCTTCCACACCCGTCAAGCTTTTTACAGCGGATTTTTCGTTAAATCAACTGTCTTTTTCGGAGGACGGCTCTCTTCTCGTTGTCTCGGATTCAGTTGAAACAAGTAATAAAACTTCGCAAAAGCGCTCACGTATTTTTGATATGAAAAAACGTCGATTTATCGGTAAACCGATACCATCAAGTATGGCGGCGTGTTTTGTTGACAATCAGACACTTTGTTCCATAAGGCTAAAGAATCAATCATTTTCCGCAGTATTGATTGATCGTACTACACAGGAAGTTAAGAAAGTTTTATATACGGCCGGTCCCGGTCAATCCTTTGCCTCATTGTATAGTCCTTGTTATATCGGAGAAGGGCAGGTTGCCCTTATCGCAGCAAATGGGGTAAAACGTACTATTTTACGTATCGATACCGAAACAGGCCGTCTTTCGTCGTTGCCTGAACAAGATACCCCCTACGCAATCCGCTACTTACAATCGGTAAAAAGCGGTAATGAGTATATCCTTGCTTTCTCTTGGGCTGAGATGAATATGCTCTATCGGCTCGGCCTTTATTATCCTAAAAGCGGCATCATAAAAACACAGCAAACCGATATTTCCGGCGGCGTGTTCTTTCCCATTCTACTGCCGGAGAAACAGCAGCTATCGAATGAAGTCGGCAATCATTCCATCATTTACGTAGGGCAGCACGGTACCTATCACCGTTTATATACTATGCAAGAATCGGAGCTTACGGTAAAAACTATCCAACCGACAGCTATAACTGTTCAACCGGATATACCGGCATCGACCAAGCTTCCTAACCTTGAGCTTCTCAATCCGAGCCGGTATCAGCCACTCACATGGCTGTGGCGGGCAAAGGTACGGCCGACAGCCAATATCCCTGCCGATATACGGCGTTACGGGGGATACGGTATCGGGATAAAACTGGCTATGCTTGATCCTACGGAGACAATCGAAGTTAATTCTTCATTGCTATTTCTGCTAAAGCCTTTTTTTACACAAATAAAAGCCGATGCAGCCTATCACTTTAGGCCTATTTCGTTAAATATGAATGTCTTTGATCAACTTGATACAAAGACGTTTACCTACCGTAAAACCGGATTTGGCGTCGGTGCAAGCAGCGTTATTCCGCTTTCCTATTCATGGGAAATGTTTAAACTCTCTTATCTGGCAACGGCAGCATGGATAGCGCCTTTATCCGATACCGGTAAAACCTTCTATCCGTTTCCATACAAGTATACGGTACTTGCACATGAAGGGCAGCTTTATTACCGAAATGTCCGCAGTTCCCGCATAATACGGTCTCCTTTCTTTGCAAAGGATCTTCAAGGTGTCTCCATATCAAGCTCTCTTGCTCATGCATACTGCGTTGAACAAAAAGCCAATGCTGCCGTTTTTCAGGCATCGTTTGACGGCTATATTCCTGTAGTACCGCTTCGCTTTACTTTGAGCGGTTATCTTGGATTCAATGCACGGTTTAATCCTTTAAACGGAACATATTCGCATATCGCCGCTCATTACCCTGTTACGGAAACCAATTATTTTCCCTCTTTTGCAGCATATAATACCAATGCAATGCGGCAGAAACTTGCTTCGCTTGGAACCGGTAAAGTGTCGGGAGGAATATCAGGCGTCTGCGATCTTACATTTTTTAGCTATGACGTGCAAAACGGCATCTCTTTCTTACCGCTGTTTATAAACCGTATATCCTTTCATACCGGCTATGCTTGGATACTGACTGGGAATTTTCCTGCAAAAGCGCATACCGGCGGCTTTCTCTATTTGGATACCCTCTATGTAAACTGCCTTGTGGCATTAAACAGATCGGTGGAGATTGGGGGAGAGTATATGCATCCGGTTCGAACGTTTTTACGGCCGGGAGTTTTCCGATTTGTTGTCGGTGTAAACCTGTAAGAGCTTTGTTTTCAATGTTGTCTGCCGGTTTACTAGACCTGTTCGATAACTTCGTTGTCGAACAGGTAGACGAGTTCAAAATTGCACAGATAGCATGATGCGTGAACATCGCATTTCAAGGTACCCTGTTCCGAACCGACAGTCTCCGAACAGGGTTACTCCGCACCCGAACCGGCGGCATCGGTAGTATGTGCGGCAAATTCATCCAGTTTTCTATGCAGGGTTTTGCGCCCGATGCCGAGTATATCGGCGGTTTTCGATTTATTCCCGTTATAGGCGGCAAGAGTTTCCATAATGATATGCCGTTCCGCTTCGGCGAGGGGAGTTCCGATTTGGATGCGGATGGAAGACGTTTGCTCCGCTTCGCGTATCGGCTCGGGTAAATCGGATAGGCGAATGGTATTGTCAGAACTCATCACGACAGCGCTTTCCAGACAGTTCCGCAGCTGCCGGATATTGCCGGGCCAATCGTAAGCGTAGAGCGCCGCGCGGGCTTTCGGCTCGATGGCGGTAATCTGTTTTGCGTTTTCTTCCGTAAATTCCTTGATAAAGGCGGCAATCAGCAGCGGAATATCCTCTTTCCGTTCCCGAAGCGGAGGCACGTGGATATGCACCACATTCAGGCGGTAATACAGATCGCTGCGGAACGTACCGGCGGCCACTTCCTTTTCAAGATCGCGGTTAGTCGCAGTGATCAGGCGAGTATCAACGGTGATGGACTTTTCGCCGCCAACCCGCTCAAACTGCTTTTCTTGCAGCACGCGCAGTATTTTGATCTGCAAACTCTGATTGATTTCTCCGATTTCATCCAAAAAGATCGTGCCGCCGTCAGCGAGCTCAAAGCGTCCCCGTTTCTGACTGACCGCACCGGTATAGGCGCCCTTTTCATGCCCGAACAGCTCGCTTTCCAGTAAGCTTTCCGCAAGCGCGGCGCAGTGTACTTTGATATAACTGTTGTTTTTCCGCGGGGAAAGGTTGTGGATTGCGCTGGCAATCAGTTCCTTGCCGACGCCGCTTTCGCCGGTGATAAGCACGGATGCGCGGGAGGGCGCTACCTTCCTAATCATCTCAAACACGTGCTCCATCGCAGCGCTTTTACCGATGATATGCTCGAATGTTTTATTCGACTGCACCTGTTCGACAAGTTCACGGTGCTGCAATACCAGTTCGCGGTTCTGGAGAGCGCGTTTTACCAGCAGGGAAAGTCGGTCAAGGTCGAGCGGCTTGGTTAAAAAGTCATACGCCCCCATACGCATCGCTTCGACGGCGGTTTCGACGGTGCCGTGCCCTGTCAGCACAATAACCGGCACGCCCGGCGTTTCCGAAGTTACCCTGCGGAGAATTTCCTGTCCGCCGACGCCCGGCATCCGCAAGTCGGTGATAACGAGGTCTACCACCTCAGAAAGCGCTTTTTGCAGGCCGTCAGTTCCGTCTTCCGCAGTCAGTACCTCGTACCCTTCGTCCTCAAGCGCCATCTGGAGTCCTTCGCGGATATTTTTTTCGTCATCGATAACTAAAATTTTAAACTTCATGCCTTATACTCCTGTGCTGCGTGTACTGTCGGTGCTTTGTACGGTGTGTGCCTCAAGCAAAAGCGGTTTTTCGCTGCGGGTAATGGGTAAAATAAATGTGAAGCGGGTGCCTTTGCCGATATCCGAATGTACCTGAATATCCCCGCCGTGCTCTTTAATCACCTTATACGTCATGGTGAGACCGAGTCCGCTGCCGTCAGGCTTTGTCGTAAAATACGGCTCAAAAATTTTATGCAGTATGTCGGGCGGAATGCCTTTTCCCGTATCGGTAATGGCGATATATACGTTTTCTTCGTCATACCGTGTGGTGATGCCAAGTTCTCCGCCTGCGGGCATCATCGCGGCTTTTGCATTCGTCAGGATATTCATCAGCGCTTGGCGTAAAAAACGTTCGTCCGCTTGAATAACCGGCAAGTCGCTATCGAGTTGGGAAACGAATACAATGCCTGCTGCGGAAAACTCATCCTGAAACGTTGCAAAAAGATTTTTGATAAGTTCATTGATGTTGACCGGTGCAAATTCGCATTCGAGCGGACGGACGGCAAACAGAAAATCCACCACAATCTTATTTAGCCGCTCGATTTCTTCTTCTACCACATCGAGGTGTTTTTGCGCTTTGGTATTAATCTCCAGATTGCATGCTTTAAAGTTTTTCCGCAGCAGTTGGACGTGGATACTGATTGCCGCAAGCGGATTTTTTATTTCGTGCGCAACCGCTGCCGCAAGGTTGGTAAGGCTCGCAAGGTTTTCAAGCCGCCGATTATTGATTTCCTCGCGCTTTCGCTGCGTAATGTCCTCAACGGTAATAATCGTACCGCGCACCCGTTTTTCTTTTACGAGCGGCAGCACCGAAAGCTCAATATACTGATTTCCTTCGTCGGCAGCGATAACGAATTCTTCAGCGCTTCTAGCTTCTTCGTTTTGTATTACCATACAGATAAAATCCGCCAGCTTGGTATCGGAAATAGACGTCCACAGCGGCCGGTCGGGACTTTCCGAAAGCGGAATACCGAGAATACGTGAAGCTGCACGGTTGGTCTTTATAATCGTATGGTCGGAATCCAAAATGATAACGCCGTTTGTGAGCGAATCCATCATCGCGTCAAAGAGTGCGTAGTCATCGACGATTAATTGGATAAAAGAGCGGAGTTGCGAATCGTTCATGCGCGGTAGTTTCTGCAGTGCGCGGCTTATAAACTCTCTCATACGGCAAGTATAACGTAAAATGATAAAAAGCGCAAATTTTAGCGCTTTCCTATCGAAATCAACAACCCCGACGCAAGCATCGGGGTATTAAACTCTCGTATCATTCGGTGTTTTTTTAAAATTAACGCTTTTCTTTTGAGGATTTCAGTGTATAATATTCGATAATGAATAAGTTAAAAGCGGCATTAAACAAACAAAATCTCAGACGGTATTTGGGACTTATGGCAAGCTACACGGAAATTTTGCTTGCACTGGTAGTTATTGTTGGGATTTTGCTCCTCTGTATTCGGGTTCTTGTACAGCTGAAAGGCTTTATCATCAGTACGTTTGCCGGTACGGATGTTCCCTCATTTGCGGAATTCCTTTCGACGGTATTTGAGCTGGTTATCGGTATCGAGTTTGTAAAGATGCTTACAAAGCATACGCCGGGAAGCGCTATCGAGGTGCTTTTATATACGATTGCCCGCGCACTCATTATGGATCACAGCAGTATGCAGAGTTCTTTGCTCGGTGTTATCGCTATCGCAATTCTTTTTGCCGTCCGTAAATATTTCAACGATCCTGAAGTACACAATCATGAAACCGGCGGCGACTATATTGTAAACGGCGGTATCAGTATGAAAGAGGTTAATAAACGGCTTGATGCCGATTTTGACGAATCCTATGGGCACACCGTTGCAGGGTATCTGTTCAATTATTTACAGGCGATTGGAAAAAAGCCGACGGTCGGATGCGAAGCTCAAATCGGTGAATATATGTTCCAAGTATATGACATGGAAGGGGAACTCATCCGGCATATTAAAATAACTCCGTTAAAATCATAAAAATAGTTATAGGGAGAGCTGCATAATGTCTGAGTATAAATGTTCGCGAAAAGATTCTTGCCCCGTTCGTTTGGATGCGGAAAAACAGCTTGATTCCATCATTGAAGATATGTTTGACGGTATTTATATCACTGATGGTGAAGCTAATACATTGCGGGCAAATAAAGCTTATGAAGTAATTACCGGTATTTCTCGTGCCGATGTAATCGGCTGTAATATGAAAGAGCTTGAAGAGGGCGGGACTATCTCTCAGTCGGGGTCTTTAATTGCTATCAGAACAGGCAAGCCGGTAACGCTCCGGCAAAAGTTTAGCACGGGACGTCAAGCATTGATCACCAGTACGCCTGTATTCGGTCTCGACAATAAAATCGAAATGGTCATTACTAACGTTCGGGATATGACCGAAATTCATCATCTGAGGGAAGAAATCGAATCCCGAAATGAGGAACGGTTACGCCTGCATAAAGAATTGGAGCATATCAGAACTCAATTTCTCGATAAAACCGATTTTATTGCCGCCGATAAGGTAACGCTTTCGATTATCCGTATGGCGGATAAGGTTGCCCCGCTTGATACAACGGTGATGATTAGCGGCGAAACAGGCGTCGGTAAAGAGGTGTTTGCCCAATATGTCCACAGCCAAAGCCGCCGCAATAAAAAATCGTTTATCAGCGTAAACTGCGGCGCTATTCCGGCAAATTTGATAGAAAGTGAGCTGTTCGGTTATGAGCGGGGAGCTTTTACCGGCGCTGATAAGAACGGCAAAGCGGGGCTTTTCGAGGTTGCCGACCAAGGGACAATCTTCCTCGATGAAATCGGCGAGCTGCCGCTGAATATGCAGGTAAAGCTGTTGAGGGTTTTACAGGAGCATGAGGTAAAACGTATCGGCGGCACAAAACCGATTCCGGTAGACATACGTGTCATTGCGGCGACAAACCGTAATTTGGAAGAAATGGTTAAGAAAAAGAAATTCCGAAAAGACCTGTATTACCGGATGATGGTATTCCCGCTGCATATTCCGCCGCTTCGTGAACGCCGCAACGACATTATCCCGCTAGCGGAGCTTTTCCTTGAACAGCTCAACCGGAAATATGCGTTCCGTAAATACTTTTCAGATGCGGCGCTCCGGCTGATGGTTGGCTACGAGTGGCCCGGAAATATCCGCGAGCTGCGGAATATTGTAGAACGGGCGGTTATCGTTACCGATAGCGACGAAATTACGGCAATGAATACGTTTATTACTCCCTGTAAACAGCAGGCGGAGCCCTTGTACATACCGGTAAAACAGCCTGAAAGCGTTCACGACCTCAAGGCCGCACTCGCGGATATAGAAGCGGAATACATCGACTTTGCCTATAAAACCTACGGCAATGTGCGGCTTGCGGCGGAAAGTCTTGGGATGTCTCACGCAACCTTTGTCCGCAAGCGCCAACGGCATACCGCCTCCCGCGAAATAAACGAAAAGCCCTCAGCATAGTGCCAAATTAAAACCTTAATACTGCCGACTCCTTGATTTTATCAATCATTGCCTGTATGCTTCTATCAATATATGCAAGGAAATAATATAACAAACCTGTTCGGAAACTTCCGTTTCTGAACAGGTTACCTTGAAATGCGATGTTCTAAATCGTGCTATTTGTGCGATTTAGAACTCGTCGACCTATTCGAAAACGCAGTTATCGAATAGGTCTAACCTTGAGGAGTGCAGCATGATATGTCAGATATGTGGAAAGCATAGCGCCGCTATGCTCGTGCGGCAAATTATAGACGGAAAGGCAAAAGAACTGTATATTTGCAGAACTTGTGCTAAAAAGCATCATCTTTACTCTGATAACAAGGAAATGCATCTTTCACTTAAAGCTATTTTTGACGGGCTTGTATCCGCATTGGATGCTTCGGAAGGAGCAAGTGACAGTGTTCATCCTCTGGCGTGTCCCGATTGTGGAATGCCGCTGAGTCGTGTCAAAGAAAAGAAGATACTCGGCTGTCCCCGCTGTTTTTTTTATTTCCGTGATACCGTATTAGAACTTATGCAAGAAACGTCCGGAGAGGTCTTTTACGCAGGGAACCTGCCTTTAAAAACGGAAACGTTTTCGGATTCGGCGGCTTCATTACAGCATCTTGAAGAGGAACTGCAAAAGGCGGTAGAAAACGAAGAATATGAACTGGCGGCCTATCTCCGCGATAAGATAAGAGAGCAGGAGGTATCGTCCTAGTATGGTTGCCTCTTCGAATGCATGGTATACCTATTCCGGAAACGACAGCGATACGGTTCTTTCTTCGCGGGTACGTATTGTACGGAATTTAAAGAACTACCGCTTTCCTCCGACACTCGGAAAAGAAGATGCGGAAACGGTATACCGGACTGTAGTATCCGCATTCTACGACCTGCCGCCTTCCGACGGCTTTCATCCCATTAGGCTTGATACCTTGGACGCAATAGCAAAAAAGATTTTTGAAGAGCGGAATATCATTCCTGCCAATTTGGAGCAGAAGTTCGGTACGGGCGTCATTGTTCGTGACGACGGTATCCTTTCGGCAACGGTGAATGTCAAAGACCATATCAGACTTTCTGCCTTTTATGCGGGTTTTGAACTTCAAAAATGCTTTACGCTGGGAAAGAATATCATCGATACATTGGCTGAAACGCTGGAATTCAGTGCAGTGCAGGATTTCGGATATTTATCTTCCGATGTGATGAATATCGGCAGCGGGATTAAATGCTCGGTACTGTGTTCGCTCCCCGGACACTCACTGAATAATAAGATACAGGAAAGGATAGAGGCGCTGACCAAGCAAAATTTTGAAGTACACGCTTATTATGCGCAGAATACCAAACGACTACTGGGATATCTGTACCTCATTTCTACGAAAAGCGCTGCAGGCTATACCGATGAGGCACAAATCAGTATGATAACGTCTGCGATTCGGGAACTTATCAATGAAGAGCGGGAGTTGCGGGATTCGTTGGTAAAAACGCAATTATGGCGTATCCAAGATGAGGTCATTAAGGCGTTCAGTATTGCGAAAAATGCCTATTTACTCGATGTAAAAGATACGATAGATATTGTGTTCAAGATAAAACTCGGTATCAATCTCGGCTTTATCGAAGGTTTAAGTCAGGAAGCCTGTCTTGCGCTTCTGTATCAAACTCAGACCGCCCATATTGCCTTTTTGATGCTGAACGGTACGTTTCATCTTGAAGAACCCTTTCAGCTGGATGAACTCCGTATTGAGCGTATCCGCGCAATTTTAGTACAGGAGATCTTAAAACGGGCTGAACTGCGGATACAAAACTCCGCAAAAAGCAGACTGTAGAAACGGGAGACAACTATGCATACTCTTTCACAGAATCTTTATGAATTATTGACGGTTTTTAGCCAGCAAGAAGCTCGGCGGGTCAATGCCGACACGGTAGAACCGGAACATATACTGCTTGCGCTCATCACAAAAAAGCTGGGGCGCGGATATCGCTTATTGGAGAATCTCCATGTCAATTTTTTGACGCTGCAACTGCGATTGGAGCAAAGTACCCCGATACGGGAAGGCGAGCCGGTGAGGGGAGAAATTCCTTCGTCAAATAGGGTAAAACAGCTTGTCGATACCGCCGCCGCTCAAGCCCGGATTATGCAGCAGGAAGCAGCAGGGACGGAGCACCTTATTCTGGCCTTTGCTCAGATACAGGAGAGTATCCTTGCGCATTTCTTTTTACAGCAGGGAATTTTTCTGGATGACGTACAGCAAACCATGAAAAAGTTGAACGGTACGGATACGCGGCGCGATAAACAGCAGCAGGAAAAAAAGAAACATAGCGCATTATCCGAATTCAGTAGGGATCTTACACAGATAACTCGCCAAGGGCTTCTTGATCCCGTTATCGGCAGGGAGCGGGAGATGCGCCGCGTGATGCAGATTTTATCCCGCCGCAGCAAGAATAATCCCGTTTTAATAGGAGAACCCGGTGTCGGAAAGACTTCGATTGTCGAAGGACTCGCGGCGGCTATTGTGAATGAACAGGTGCCTCGGTCGCTGTTCGGGAAACGGGTTATATCGCTCGACCTTGCCTCCGTCATTGCCGGCACCAAGTACCGCGGACAGTTTGAGGAACGCATCAAGCGCATCATCAAAGAAGTCAGCGAGGCTAAAAATATCATTCTGTTTATCGACGAGCTGCATACCCTCATCGGTACCGGCGGCTCTCAGGGAGCGCTCGATGCGGCCAATATCTTAAAGCCGGCGCTTGCCCGCGGGGAAATACAGTGCATCGGTGCAACGACGCTTGACGAATACCGCAAGTATTTTGAAAAAGATTCCGCTCTTGAGCGGCGCTTTCAGTCCGTGCTGATTAAGGAGCCGACCAAAGAAGAAACCTGCGCGATTCTTGGGGGGCTTAAATCAAAATACGAGCAGCATCATCATGTTCATTATTCCGACGAAACGATTAAAAAGATTGTAGAGCTTTCTTCCCGCTACATCCCCGACCGTTTTTTCCCCGATAAGGCGATTGATGTGATGGATGAGGCCGGCGCTTTGAAGAAAATGGATACTACCGAGCTGCCGCAAAATATCACGACCATCGAACAGCGGATTGCGGAGCTTGCCGGCGAAAAGAAGGACTTGGTTGCAGTACAGGATTATGAACGGGCAGCTGTCGTGCGCGACGAAGTAAAGCTCTTAAAAGTTCAGCTGGAAAAAATCAAAATGCGGTGGTTGAACCAAGAAAACGAAACAATGCTTGAAGTAGACCCTGCCGACATTGCCGAAACCGTCTCTTTGATGACGGATATTCCGCTCAAGAGTGTCGGCTCCGACGAGGCAAAGCGCCTTGCCGAAACCGAAAAAGAGCTGCATAAAACTATTATCGGACAGGATGAGGCAATCGGTATTATCGCAAATGCGCTGCGCCGTTCCCGCGCAGGAATTGCCTCGGCTGACCGCCCTATCGGCTCGTTCCTCTTTTTAGGACCGACGGGGGTAGGGAAGACGCTGCTGGCAAAAGCGCTTGCCGAATTCCTCTTCGGCTCTGCGGAATCCCTTATTAGGGTCGATATGAGCGACTATATGGAAAAACATGCCGTTGCACGCTTGGTCGGAGCGCCTCCGGGCTATATCGGTTTTGAAAACGGCGGAATGCTGACGGAAAAAATCAGACGGAATCCGTATTCCGTTATCCTGTTTGATGAAATTGAAAAAGCGCACCCCGATGTCTTTAACCTGTTGCTGCAGGTGCTGGAAGAAGGTGAACTGCGGGACAGCCTCGGCCATACGGTGAGCTTTCGGAATACGGTGATCATCCTTACCGGCAATGTCGGCACGCGAAATTTGATGGACGAGCCGCTCGGCTTTGCACGGGTAGAAAACCGCACCATCGACTATCAAAGTATGAAGAAGTCCGCCGAACTGGAGGCAAAAAAAATCTTCAGTCCGGAGTTTTTAAACCGGCTCGATTCGCTGATTGTCTTTACTCCGCTTTCGGAAAAAGAAATAGAAGCTATTTTCGAGTTAGAGCTTTCTAAATTGACCGGCCGCCTCGCTGCAAAACAGTTACAGCTTAGAATCACTGATAATGCCCGCGCCTATTGTATAAAGCACGGCTATGATCCCTTGCTCGGCGCCCGTCCGATGCGCAGGCTGTTGCAAACCGAAATAGAAGATGTCCTCGCCGTCAAAATCATCACAGGGGACTTTACCCCCGGCACTATCGCGGTCGTCGATACTGACGGAAACGCACTTACGATAAGCATTCAAACCGACAGACCGGCGATTCCGGCAACAACCATCACCTTACTTCCTGCCGTCTCCACGGAACCGCAGGAAGGGTAGTTCAAACAGCGCTTCCGGCATTATCGGAAGCGCTGAAAATGCCGGAATTATGATACACCCGCGAAGAGGAGTATTCCGCGTATGATCATTGTAAGCGCCTGTCTTGCAGGATTCCCCTGTAGGTATGACGGAAAGAAAGCAATAACTCCTGCCGTGCAGCAGCTTGTAAAAGAAGGAAAAGCAATACCTGTCTGTCCGGAGCAGCTTGGAGGCTTACCGACACCGCGTTCGGCAGCAGAAATGAAAGCAGGAAAAGTCATCAACACTGACGGCGATGACGTAACCGAAGCATTTGAAAAAGGTGCTGCTGTAGTTTTAGAAATAGCACAGCAGTATGGTTGTAAAGATGCACTGCTTAAAGCCCGTTCCCCTTCATGCGGAAAAGGTTTGGTGTATGATGGGACTTTTTCCGGAATACTCACTGCAGGAAACGGGAAAACGGCAGATTTGCTCATGAGGAATGGGATAACCGTAATGACCGAAGAAGAATGGAGTGATATCGATTTTCCTTTGCGCTTTTTGAAGCACTAAGCGAGTCCTAAACGGGCTTTCCGCGTTGCCCGGCGGTGCGCCAGCATACCGTATTTAGGCGCAAACACCATCGCGCAGGCAAAAAAGAACGACTCCGTTAAAATGATACAGGCGCCGGTTGCTCCGTTCAGGTAATAACTCACATAAGTACCAATTAAGGAACTCATCACCGCGGAGCAGGCGGAAATAAGAAGCATCCGGTTCAGTCTGTCCGTCAAAAGGTAGGCGATACAGCCGGGAATAATCAGCATCGCAACCGTCAGCAAAATCCCCGCCGCCTGCAGCGATGCAACAATGGTCAGCGCCGTCAGCGAAAGGAACAGGTAATGAATAGCCTGCACATTCAAGCCCACCGCCTGCGCATGGTTTTTATCAAACAAGTACAGCAGAATATCCTTCCGTTTCATAAGCGCCACAACCAGCGTCACCACCGAACACACAATCGCCTGTATCATATCGCCTTGTTCGATTCCCAAAAGACTCCCGAACAAAATATGCATAAAGTGAATATTCGAACTCACCTTTGTAACCAAAATCAGCCCGACTGCCATCAGCCCCGTAAAAACCACCCCCATCACCGAATCTTCATGGATACGGCTCCGGTCTTTTATCCACCCCGTCGCAGCCGCATTCAATAGCCCCGCCGCAAACGCCCCAACCCCAAGCGGAATATGCAAAAGATACGCCCCTACAATCCCCGGCAGTACCGCATGAGAAATCGCATCCCCCATCAGCGACCAGCCCTTTAAGATCAGATAACACGAAATAAGGGCGCAAACACCCCCAACCAACGCCGCTATTACGAGCGCCTTTATCATAAATCCATACGTAAACGGCTCTAGAACCGACATTAACCACATAGACCTCTCCTCAGTTTTGTTTTTTATATTCTTTTGAGCGGCTTTTTGCTTCGCAAAAATCAGGCTTTTCGGGGTTCCGCCTCTCGGCTCCAATCTCTATTCCGAAGGACGCGAAGCAAATCTAACCGAGTTTTTAGAAATGCCCTGTGGTATAAACCTCATTCTTTTGTGCAAAAAAGGCTTTCATCGAACGTGCTGCCGTCCGCCGCGCGGAGATGATGCCGTGATGCGGCGCAAAGAACAAAATGGTCAAAAATAAAAAGAATTGCAGCGCAACAATACACCCGCCTGCCGAGCCGTTTAGATAATAGCTGATATAGGCTCCTGCAGAAGCGGTGAGTGTCCCGATTACTGCTGCAAGCCCCATCATTATCGGAAATCTATCTGTGAGCAGATATGCGGCAGCTCCCGGTGTTACCAGCATTGCTACAACCAGCACACTGCCCACCGTTTGCAGCGCCGCAATCGCCGTAACGGCAAGCAGGGTGAGCAGCAACAGGTAAAGCGTATTGGTATTCAGCCCTATCGAGCGGGCGTGCGACGGATCAAACGAAAAAAGCCGCAAATCCTTCCATTTCAGCAAAATGATGATAAGGCTCACACCCGCAATAATGAGCGTTTGCACAATGTCCCGGTCGGCAATACCGAGGATATTTCCCATAATGATGGTCGTCAGGCTGATATTGCTTGGATACAGCGAGATCAGCAGCACACCGAGCGCAAAAAACGTGGTATAGACAATGCCTATGACCGCATCCTCGCGTATCCGTGTGTTCTTTTTAACAAAGCCCATAATGAGCGCAGCGAGCATCCCGCTGATAAAGGCACCGACAGAAAACGGAATACCGATAATATAAGCAACCGCAACTCCCGGCACCACCGCATGGGACAGCGCATCTCCCAAAAGCGACCAGCCTTTCAGCACAACAAAACACGACAGCAAGGCACACACCCCGCCGACACCTCCGCTCACCAAAATCGCTTTCACCATGTACTCATACTGAAAAGGAATCAATAACATATCACTCCATCAAGGCAAACGCATCAGACTATTTTTTTAACACCCCGCAGAATAATGGGGCTGCCTTTCTCTTCAAAACCGCCACTACTCAACAACATTTCTTATGCCCTTGAGATACGGTCTACCCTCCTGCTTGGTAATCAAAGCCCCCTCGTCATCGGTAAATACTCTTATTTCATGAGCAGTATCTTCCGGATTATCGGTATGATCAATCTTAATAGTCCGCAGTGCCCCGCCGAATGCTTTAATCAAATTTTCAGCGGTAAAGGTTGTTTCCGTCGCACCGGAGGCAATCACTGTCCGATTGATGATTACAACATGATCGCAAAACTCAGGGATGGAACCTAAATCGTGTGTGGAAACAAAGATCAGATGCCCTTCGTTTTTCAGCTCACGCAGCAGCTCGATAATCGCTGTTTCCGTTTTAACATCGACTCCGGTAAACGGCTCATCGAGCAAGATGATTTTTCCCTGCTGCGCAAGCGCCCGTGCAAGGAACACCCGCTTTTTTTGTCCGCCGGAAAGTTCGCCGATCTGCCTATCCTTAAAATCGAGCATCTGCACGCGTTCCAAACTACGCTCAGCTCTTTCCTTATCTTGCTTGCTTGGAATGCGGAGAAAATTCATGTAGCCATACCGTCCCATCATCACCACATCCCACACACTCACCGGAAACGACCAGTCCACGTCTTCCGACTGCGGCACATACGCAAGCAGATGCTGCTTCTGCGCCGAACGGATCGATTTTCCGCAAATGGTTACGGAGCCGCTCATCGGTTTAATAAAGCCCATGATTGTCTTAAAAAGGGTTGATTTACCGCTGCCGTTTACACCGACCAATGCGGTAATTGTTCCTTTTTGCAAGGTGAACGACGCATCGTAGAGGGCAACATGTCCGTTATTGTACGCTACACTGACATCCTTTACTGCCAGTTCAACGGAATCCCCTTTGTCATTTATATTGTTACTTCCATTATTACTATAAGCCGCATGCCGCAGCGAATGTATCACCATACGTCTCCCCTTCTCAGCTCAGTTATTCAATTCGTGCACGGAATGTGCATTCAGTACCGCCATGGATGGCGGTGGTTCCATACAGGAGTGAGTTTTTGCTTTGCAAAAACTCATCGTTGAGCATGTACATGGATGTACATGCTCAACGGCGGCTATCCTCAAATCCCTTCACAATTGCATTCGCATTGTATTCAAGCATTTTTAAGTAAGTCGGGGCATCGCCGTCTTCATACGTTAAAGAGTCGACATACAGAACACCGCCATAATAGGCTCCGGTTTCCTTACAGACTTGTAACTGTGGCTTATTGCTGATGGTACTTTCGGAAAAGGCAACCGGAATGTGATGCAGTCGGATCGTGTCGACCACCTTTTGAATTTGCTGCGGGCTGCCTTCCTCGTCGGCGTTGACCGGCCACAGGTATAATTCTTTCATATTACAGTCGCGGATCAGATAAGAAAAAGCCCCCTCACAGGTTACCAGCCATCGCTGCGATTCGGGAATTTCGGAAAGCTTTTCAGTCAAGAACGTATCGATCTTTTTGATGCTTTCGCTGTACGCAGCTGCATTGGCATTATAGGTCTCCGCATTTGCAGGGTCTAAACTCACAAAGGCTTTCCGGATATTTTCCACATAGATGAGTGCATTTTTCGGCGACATCCACGAATGCGGGTTCGGCATCCCGTTGTACGGTCCTTCCCCAATACCCATCGGCTCAATCCCATCGCTAAGCGTAACGCTCGGTACATCTTTTACATTGCCCATGAATTTTTCAAACCAGCGTTCAAGCCCCAAACCATTGCGCAGAACCAAATCAGCAGACTGAGCCTTAACAATATCGAGTGGGGTTGGCTCATATTCGTGAATTTCCGCCCCCGGCTTGGTAATCGATTCTACCAAAAGCTTATCGCCCGCAATATTCTGCGCCATATCCTGCAAAATAGTGAAGGTCGTTACCACCCGTTTGGGGCGTTCTGTATTCGCTTTATCTGCAACCGCATTATTCTTTTTTGAACATCCCATCATACCGGTTGCACCGATAATAAACGTTAGCGCTGTGAACATAATTATTGCCCATTGTGTATGATTTTTCATACAAGCTCCCTTTGGAAAAATTATTCCAAAACAAAATTTTATTTTTTAGTAGTCAATACTACATTAAATGTCTGTTTTTATGTAGTATTACCTACTTATTTTTCACCATAAATGTAGTACATACTACGATATTTTGTCAAGACTCTCACAAGAATTTATCAACAACCATTTGACTGATTTTGATAAGGCCTCTATTTTAGAGGTTTCCTATAAATCTCTTCATACATTCCAAAGTTTCGGAACTGATATGGTGCTCCAATCCTTCGGAATCGAGGAGGGCATTTTTTTCGCTTACGCCGAGTTTTAACAAAAATTGAAGCACAACATCGTGCCGAGCCGCACATTCGCGTGCCAATGCGCGGCCTTCTTCGGTAAGACATATCGGTTTATGGGTACCGCTTTCAATCAAATGATTAGCTTTTAACCGTTGCAGCACCTGAATGACCGACACATGGCTTACGCCGAAATATCGTGCAAGATCCATAACGCGGCATTTCCCGTTTTCGTTACTGATTTTGGCGATAGCTTCCGTATAATCTTCCAGTATTTCTATTGCGTGATCCGCTCGCGTCCGCGAAAACGCCGCCGATGCTTCCGTTTTTTCTTCCATCATTATTCAATCCGATTTTTTAGAGATTTCTTATAATATATGGTTCGGCGTCTGTCTTTCAAGTGGAAATACTTTTATATCATTCGTTTTGCTTTATCGGGATCGTTCTTTTTAATTGTATCTGCACTATCTATGTTGAACTCAAATTGACAATTGCAGTACGGAACAGTTCCTCTTCTTTTGCAGCAGGATCGGCACCTTTTGCGCGCATGGATTGCGCAACCGACTCTACCGTTTCTGCGGTACGCTTCCGATCATATCCCATATTGATAAGAGCTGTGATAATATCTTCAAACTCCGATTTTTTTGCCGTTTCCGCCCGCCCCGTATCGTGCAATCCGGTAAGCTGACCTTTTAGAGCAAGCACCATCTTTTGCGCTGTTTTCTTTCCGATACCGGGGATACTTTGCAGCCGCGCGACGTCTCCTGCCTCAAGAGCCGCTTCCAGCGCTGCGCCGTCCAGACCGGAAAGAATTTTCAGCGCTTGTTTCGGGCCAATTCCGTCAACCTTTGTTAAATCCAAAAAAAGGCTCCGCTCAGCCGGTGTTAAAAAGCCGAAAAGCCTCATCTGATCTTCCCGATGATAGAGCCATGTATAGACCCGTACCGTGTTCCCTGCAGCTCCGAATCGGTCTGCACTCAGGGCGGATACAAAAACTTCCCATTCAATGCCGTGTGTTTCTATGTAGATGGATTCTGCCGTTTTACCGGTCAACGTCCCGCTGATGCTGTTAAACATGATTTTCTCCTTTTGAAATATATCCGTTCTTAGAGATGACCTTCCGTTTTTAGAGGTTTTCTATTCTGAAAATTGCACCGCGGAAGCGCCCTTGGTGATTTCCGTAACAAGCTGAGCAAACTCGGTACAATATTCAAGCGGAATTGAGCCGCTCAGCCGGACGGTTTGTGCAAATTCCGTTTGTGCAAAGCTGATCGGCAGATGTGCGGCGGCGCGGAGCAGCGGGTTGTGATTCTCATAGCTGCATTCACATATAAACTCCGCTTTTTGAATAAGCGGCTCTGTGTGTACTTTAGCGAGTGCCTCTTTTGCCGCAGTAGAATACGCTTTTACCAAGCCGCCGGTTCCCAATAGGGTACCGCCGAACCAGCGGGTAACGGTTATCAATATATTGGTAATTCCGCTTCCCTTTAGGACGGCAAGAACCGGCTGTCCCGCCGTACCCGTCAGCTCTCCGTCGTCGCTGCAGCCGAGTATCGAGCCGGTTTCACCGATAACAAAGGCGTGAACTACGTGCCGAGCATCGCGGTATTGCTCTTTTTGCCGCTTTACGGTCTCCTTTGCTCCCTGCGCATCGTCCGTATAGAACACCTCGGCGCGGAACACCGATTTTTTTACGGTTATTTCTGCGACAGCGGCAGCTATGGGCCTCGATGCTTCGGGGATAGATACCAATATGTCGGGCATAACCGCCGGTTTATCCGTTGCTCCTGCATCCGGCGCTACAGTGGGTTCGTGTCGAGCGGTTTGCTCCCGGCTGCGGCTGAGAACTAGCATCCGGCGAGGCCCGTGTTAAGCCCTGCTCCGGTTTCCGTTTCCGGCAAGCAGCCGTGCCGGAGCTGTGCGGCACGCAGGGTATTTCGCAGCACCATCGCTACGGTTAAAGGACCGACACCGCCGGGAACCGGGGTAATCCAGCCGGCTTGTTCAGCGGCGCTTTCAAAGTCAACATCGCCGGTCAGCCTGCTGCCTTTGGGTGCAGTAGAATCGGGGACGCGGTTAATTCCCACGTCGATAACTGCGGCGCCTTTTTTTATCATGCTACCGGTAATGAGCGCCGGATGTCCCGCAGCCGCAATCAAAATATCAGCCTGCCGTGTCAGCGCGGCAAGGTCTTTCGTTTTACTGTGGCAGAGTGTAACGGTTGCATCCGCCGCAGTGAGCAGGGCGGCAAGGGGTTTCCCGACAATCGCAGAGCGCCCGACAATAACCGCATGAGCGCCGCTGAGCGGTATGCCGTATTGCTGCAGCGCATACATAATTCCCTGCGGTGTACAGGGGATAAAGCCCTGACTGCCGATAAGTAAGCGACCCAAGTTTTCCGGTGTAAATCCGTCGACGTCTTTAGCCGGATCGAGCGGCGCCAGTATCCGTCTACTGTCCAGCGGGTAGGGAAGTGGGAGTTGAATCAAAATGCCGTCAACCGTATCGTCGGCATTCAACGTTTGTACGCACGCTGTTAGTTCCTGCTCGCTTATTGTTTGGGAATATGGAATAATCCTGCTCTGCATACCCGCTTTTTCCAGCGCCCGTACCTTCGTTTTAATATACACCTGTGAGGCAGGATCGCTTCCCGATGATACAATCGCGAGGCAGGGCTGCGGATGCTCTTTGCAATATACGGCGTTTTCTTGTGTTACCGCTTCGGTCAATGCTTCGGCTAATTTTTTGCCGTCTATAATCTGTGCCATAATCAAGTTCTCTATTGTAGTATATTAAAATCGCTTTGGGAATATCCGGCGCATTGTATGACGGCCTTTTTTCTGGTATACTTGCCGAGTTATGAGCTGTGTTATATTTACCGGCGGAGGTACCGGAGGGCATATATTCCCCGGTATTGCCGTTGCAGAAGTGTTTAAAAAAGAAACAGGGATACCGATTATCTGGATAGGTTCCAATAACGGCACCGATCGATCGTATGTGTGTAGTGCGGATATCCCGTTTTACGGAATACCGGCAGGAAAGCTCCGACGATATTTCAGCCTTGAAAACCTCATCGATGTGTTTAAAATTATCGGAGGATTTTTCGCCTCATTGATTATACTTTTAAGACTGAAGCCTAGCTTCGTGTTTTCTAAGGGGGGCTTTGTGTCGGTGCCGCCGTGTGCTGCCGCGCGGTGCCTCAAGATTCCGGTTATTACGCATGAATGTGATTTTTCTCCCGGACTTGCCACAAAAATAAATACCCGATTTGCCGCTCAAATTTTTGTTTCATACACAAAAACGGCAAGTTTTTTTCCAAATGCAGTGCAGCGTAAAATTACCGTTACGGGAAATCCCGTAAGAATGCGTTTTTATGAGGCCAATGCGGATGCAGGAAAAGCATTTATTCAATATACCGGAGATAAGCCGATTCTGTTTATACAGGGGGGGAGCCTCGGCGCACTCCAGATCAACGTATTGGTAGAACAAACGATTCTTTTTTTAGCAGAGTCTTTTTTTGTTGTGCACCAAACCGGCGCTCAGCACCGTGCCCAAGGAGACCGGATTAAAAAACGGTTAAAGGAAGAACGCCCTGATTTGAGCGACCGGTATAAACCGTTCCCTTTTATCGTTGAGCAAATGCCGGATGTCCTCGCTGCCTCCGATCTTGTGATGTCGCGCGCAGGCGCTAACACCATCTGGGAAGCTGCGGCGGCAGGGAAACCGA
Source organism: Treponema sp. OMZ 805 (assembly GCF_050937395.1). Taxonomy (NCBI): domain Bacteria; kingdom Pseudomonadati; phylum Spirochaetota; class Spirochaetia; order Treponematales; family Treponemataceae; genus Treponema; species Treponema sp. OMZ 805. The sequence goes on from NZ_JACCLP010000009.1 coordinate 69,404, forward strand.
TGTTGTTATTACCGCTTGAAAAAGGCAGCAGCCGCGGCGATCAAATTGAAAATGCGGATTTCTTTACCGAACAAGGGGCGGCAATCACCCTTTCCGGTAAAGATACAACGCCTGCCGCGCTTTGCAGTATTCTAACGCGGCTCTTAGAAAACCCTCAAGAGTTACAAGCGATGGCTCAAGCATCGGCGGCTCTTGCCGATGAAAAACCCGCAGTCAAAATTGCACATCTTTTACAACAATGGATAACGGAAAAATGAGCATAAATATACTTGATATGGTGTTATTGATTATCAGCATTATTGTCATCATTAAGGTTACCGTTCGGGGTTTTGTCGATGAGTTTTTTTCAATGGCGGCTTTTTTGCTTGCAATTGCGGTAGCCTTTTGGTTTTATCGCCCGCTTTCTTTGCACACAAAGGTGAGCGGACTTTCTCCGACAGCAATGAAGCTTATCGCTTTTTTTATGATTTTTATCGTCGTTTTTATCGCCGTTAAACTGCTTCAAATGCTGATATCCGCAGTTTTCGATAATGAAATTTTAAACAGCCTTGATCATGCGCTTGGGTTCTTTTTGGGTTTATTTGAAGCGTATATTGTCCTTATTATTCTCGTAGCGCTTCTACAGCTGCAGCCGTTTTTTAATATCGATGCCCTTATCGCCCGCAGCATGATTGTACGGATACTGATTCCTCTTCCGATAGACAGCGGTAATGTCTTACAGATAATCCAAAACGGCATCTAAGGTGAGAGGCATATATGTTTGAAAATGTACTCGGACAACCGGTTATTCAGTTAGTCAGTGATGAGCTGGAGCAGGGGAAAGTTCCTCCGGCATTACTCTTTGCAGGGCCGGAATCAAGCGGTAAACTCACTGCTGCATTGGAAACGGCGCGGATTCTTTCGTGTACCGAATCGGGTAGCTGGACATGTACCTGTGAATCTTGCAAACGGCATAAAGACTTATCGTCAAGCGATCTTTTAATCCTCGGAACGCGAGATACCGTGCTTGAAACAAAAGCTGCCGCCCATGCGCTCTGTACGGCAAAGACTACGGCAGCGCGCTACCTTTTTGTCCGAGCCGTACGCAAGCTTACTTCCCGATTTGATTCCCGATTGTGGGATACGGATGAATCCCGTTTTGTTAAAGCGGCGCCGATTCTCGCTGACATAGAAGAGTCGTTGACCGATCTTATCGACCGATATGGTACAATAGAAACCACCATATCGGAAGAAGAAGCAAAAAAACTGGAAAAGCTGACTGAAAAAATCACCGATCTCTGCCAAAAATTGCAAGAAGATTGTATGTATGATACGCTCCCTGTTAATCAAGTACGGAAAGCCTCCGCATGGGTGAGATTAATGCCTGTCGGTAAAAAAAAGGTATTGATTATCGAAAATGCCGATAAAATGCAAGAGTCTGCCCGAAACGCATTTTTAAAAATATTGGAAGAGCCTCCCGAATATACCGTTTTTATTTTAACTACGGCGCGCCGCGCTGCCGTTATCCCGACTATTTTGTCCCGTGTGCGGACTTATCTGTTCATCGAACGGGATACTGAACATCAACAGGCAGTCATCGAGCGGGTATTCCGCGATCACCATTTTTGTACGGCCGTATCTCCATCGCAGCCGATCCGCATTGTTTCGTACTTGCAGAGTTTTTTGCCTGTTTCCCCCGAATATATTCGGGAAGCTGCTGCGCTCTTTTGGGAATATTGCTTACATAGGGGAGAGCAGCAAAAAAGCCGATTTACAGTGCTTATTCAAAAGCTTACGGCTTATCGAGCAGAACATCCGTCAAGTCATGAACCATCGATTACGGCTGTACTGAAACTGTTGAATAATTGCAAACCGCGCCGGATATATGCGCTGTTTTTAGAAGCGGTTATTGCTTTTTTACAGGAAAGTATTCACACCGGCGTATGCACACCGCACGAATTGGAAAGCTCTGTTGCTGTTTCTCAGTTTATTCACAAAGCCATGCAATCGGTAGATATTTTTAACGGCACCCCTCAAGCAGCGCTGGAAACACTGAGTGAACAAATCGCTTTTACATAGAAAATTGTCAGCAAACGGTGCGAAATTTTAACTGAAATTTCGCACAAAGGGGGAACCCCTCTTACAATATTTCCAGCGTGCGGTTGCCTTAATAGGAATTATAACCCAAATGTATTTGCCGGATTTACGCCTGCATAAAAATATAACGGATACTTATCTTCAGCAAAAACACCTTTCAACCGTTTGGCCTCCTCCAGCAGTGCCGGAGCATCTTTAGTTACCGTTGTTAAGGCATTAAGGTCTGCAAGTTTTTTATTGATAATTAACTCCGATTTTTGCGCAAGCCCTTGCAACCGACAGGCAAGATTTATACCGTAACCGACATAGTCACGGTATTTTAAAGCGGATGCTTCTGCAGAAATTTCATACTTATATACCTGCTCCATTACTAAGGCGCCGCCCAGCCCTAATTCTGGATACGGCCTAAACAGTTCTTCGCCGAGAAACTCGGTATAGGTTTGAAATACCATAATGGCTTCACCTAACGTCGTCGGAGTCGTTTCATCCCAGATAACTAAAGCGCCGTCTCCTAGAAGCTTATAGTAGGAACATCCGTATCCGAATTGGTTTACACAGGATAAAAAGTTTGAGGTAAATGAGGTAATAAGCGAAAACACGGCTTTTTCATCATGTGAACAGAGAAAACTACTGAACCCACGTACATCGACACAAAGGATAAGTGCATGAGGCTTTACATCACCGACATATACGTTATCGAATATATCGACCGGCATCTTTTTTAATCCGGCAAGAGTTGTAGCATCCAGCTCAACGGATCCGTTTTCAGTATTAGAAAATACCAGGTTATTAAGCGATACTGTATCCATTTGCCTACAATTTATCATATTTTATCTAAAAAGGCAAGGATAAAAATAACTTGAATATTTTTAATATTCCTCACATACTAACGGGGTTAGGAGTGATTTGCATATGTATATGCGCCGACAAGCCGTATTTTTGTTTATGTTACCGATCCTTTTTTCATGTTGTGTGAGCGCCGCTTCTCTGCAAACCGGTGATAGCCCAGCCAGTCAAGATGATGGCGTTCCTTCGACGAATGATAACCGATCTTCGAGCAAAAGCGCTTCCGCTTCCCATACGTTGCCGCTTGCACTCACCTTTGCAGGCGATCTGATGGCTCATACAGTGAATTTCAATATGAATGAGTATGATTTAATATACAAAGATGTTGAAAAAATATTACATAATGATGATTTAAGTTTTGTAAATATCGAAACACCGGTATGCGATGCGTTGCCGCTTTCGACCTATCCTAGCTTTAATGTACACACGCCGTATTTACGCGCTGCCGTTCAAGCAGGTTTTGATGTGTTGAGCTTTGCAAATAACCATACGAACGATCACGGTACAACCGGTATTGACGGAACGCTTGCTGCGGTACGGACAGTACAAAAAGAACGGCTCGCTGCCGAAGCTTCACTTCCTCCATTTCTCGCTTTTTCCGGCTTAAAAGACTCTGTAAACGACCACATACAAGCAACCCCTTTTGTCTATAAAGGGTGGAATATCCTTTTTTGCTCCGTTACCGAGATTTTAAATTCTTATGATGCATCAAAGGATCGGCTTTATTACAGTGCACCTACAAAGCAGGGCAGGGCAGCGCTCCTTTCGCTCATTAAAGAGGCTCGCAACCGATATCCTTGCGATTTATTTGTATTGGGTCTTCATCTCAATGAACCAGAATATGGGCGAACTGTTTCCGAGTCGAAAAAAAAGTGGTTTAAACAGCTCGGAGAAGCGGGCGTCGACATTATTTGGGCACATCATCCGCATGTTATGCAGACATGGGAGATAATCACTGTCGAACGGTCTTTACTTTTACCGAATACTACTGTTAACGATACTGCCGTTACTATTTCGGAGCAGTGTAAGGTCTTTTGTATGTATTCTATGGGGAATTTTATTTCAGGGCAGCGTTGGCACACTCGGTATGATGATCCTGAGTTTTATCGGGAATATACCGGCGATGCCGTGATGCTGCAATTAATGTGTACACGGAACGAAGCAGGTAGGGCGGATTTTTCGGTTACTCCTCTGCTGATAACCCAATACAATGAACCGGAATATCCGGTTGTCAAGCGTTTTACGCAAGAGTGGATTGATACGCTTAACGAAAAAGACAAAAAATATTTTACAAAGCGGTTTGAGCTTATGAAGGAATATCTCCCGATAAATTCGCCAGCCGAATAAGGCTTTTTTGGGGAAGAGGTTTGCTGTAGATTAGCTATCTCCAGCAGCGCTATCCGTTCCGCGCCTTAGAAACAAAACGGGTACATTCACTGATGAACTCAAGGTTGATGGTCGCAACAGGACCGTTACGCTGTTTTGCAACAATCAGTTCGGTGTCGGGACTTTCCCGTTTTTCTCGGTGTAAAAACATAACGACATCGGCATCTTGTTCAATCGCGCCGGACTCCCGTAAGTTTGCAAGCGTCGGCGCAGTTCCTTCGGCATCGCGGCCTACCTGTGACAGCGCTATGACGGGAATGTTGAGCTCACGGGCAAGGCTTTTCAGTGATTGAGAAATCTCTGCAAAACGCTCATGACGTGGAATCGCATTATTTTCCGAAGAAATTAAGCCGAGATAGTCGATAAAGATAATTTTTACCCCTTCCTGCAAGCAGAGCTGCCGCGCCATCGCCCGTAAATCAAGCAGCTTCATATTGGGCATATCGACGATATAGAGCGGGGCATCGTAGAGCCTACCCGCTGCATCTTGTAGTTTTGCAAAATCAGCGCTCTGCAAATTGCCGGAACGGATTTTGGAAGACGATACCCGTGATTCCAGAGAGAATAAACGGTGTATCAGCTGCATATTGGACATTTCAAGCGAAAAGAAAGCCGAAGGTATTTTTTTTGTTACCGAAATATAATCGGCAATGGTAAGCGCCAACGCTGTTTTTCCGATTGAGGGGCGCGCCCCGATGATAATAAGCTCCGAGTTTTGGAAGCCGCTGGTAAGGCTATCTAAAAATTCAAAACCGGAAGGGATACCGGAAAACTCATCGCGGTGTTTCGCACGCGCTTCGATGATCTCAATAGCTTCAAGGATAAGATCTTTCGGAGTATGGAAGGTCGCCGATTGCCCCGCATCGGTTAAATCGAAGATATTTTTCTGTGCCTGTTCCAGTACGGAAGAGTAGGCAACGGTTTGATCAAAGACATCGGCATAAATCTGATGCGAAACTCTTAGAAGCGATCTACGAATCGCTGCATCGAGGACAATTTTTGCATAATAGGTAACATTCGCGGTACTGGGAACAGCATCTGTAAGCGAAGCAATATAAGCGGTGCCGCCTACGGAATCAAGAAGACCCTCCTGTCTCAGATGCTCACTAATCACAAGGATATCGACATTCTGCCCTTTATTATAAAGATCGACAGCAGCCTGAAAGATTTTTTGGTGAGCAATCGTATAAAAACTTTCGGCGCGGATATACTGTAAAACCGTTCCGATAGCATCCGAGTCAAGTAAAATAGCTCCGAGTACGGCTATTTCCGCCTCTGTATTATTCGGCGGTATTTTATCTTTTAATGAAGAAGAAAGCTGCTTTATCATATCCGACATTTTGTTTTCCTCGATCGTTTTTATATTAATTGTATTTATATGCTCTAAAAAAAATAAAAGAGAAGTCCTTGAATAGAACTTCTCTTTTGTGATTGGGATGCTACACCGTTTTCTCTCTAATAATAAATACAAGAGAAGTAGGTTATTCTTGCGTTTCGGCAGGTTCTTCTGCTTTTACTTCTTCTTGGCCGACTTCGGCTTGAGCCTCTGCCGATGCTTCCGGCTCTGCTTCAGCTTCTTCCTTACGGCGGTGCGAACGCTTCTCAGGTTTTGCTTCGACCGTTTTTTCAGCCTCAGGTTGAGCTTCTACCACAACGGGGAGTACCGCAACGGCCGCTTCATATAGTTTAAGGGTCGCATTATAATGCCCAACACTTTTGAAGGTAAGACCGGGCAGCTCAATACGCTTGCGTTCGATTTCGAATCCGAGTTTTTGCAACTCGTCGGAAATCGTTTGGTTGGTAACCGCACCGTACAATTTTCCGTTAGGACCTGCCGGCATTACAATGGTAAGGGTCAAGGCTTCAAGCTGCTCTTTTAAACCGGCCGCATTTTGCCGTTTAACGGCTTTCCGCTGTTCTATTTCTTCCTTACGGCTTTCAAAATGGGCAAGGGTAAAAGAATTGCAGGGAACTGCTAAATTCCTCGGAAACAGATAGTTACGGGCATAGCCTTTGGCAACATCTTTAATATCGCCCTCTTCACCGAGGTGTTTGACATCTTCATTTAAAATTACTTTCATTTCAAGCTCCTTATAAACGGGAATGGTTTAAAAGTCGGTTGTTTTTTCATCATTCCCATAATGTTAAAAAACGGAAGCCGCCCTGCATTCCAGGAGTTGGAAGCGGGCAGCAGGTAATTGGGAAGACCCCCTAAAAACTTCAAGTCCTTAGAGGCTTCTATTATGGTTGTTAGTCTACAACGTACGGAAGCAGAGCCAGTGCACGTGCCCGTTTAATTTCGAGAGCAAGCTTGCGCTGATGCTTTGCACAGGTGCCGGTAATACGGCGCGGCAAAATCTTTCCGCGTTCGGTAATAAAGCGCCGTAAAGAATCGGGGTCTTTATAATCGATTTTTGCTTTCTGAGCGCAGAAGCGGCAAACCTTTTTACGGAAAAACATCTTTCCTTTTTTATTACTCTGCCGTTCTTCTCCTCCGCCTTCGCGGGGATTTTCCTGTGTATTTGTATCTACTTCAGTGGTATTCAGTGTTTCATCTGCCATGTTTGATTCTCCTTAGAATGGAATATTGTCATAATTGGCGTTATCAAAATCGGCTTCATAACCGTCATTAGACGGCGGTGTATTTTGCCGAGCCTGATATGCCGAAGGTGCATTTGATCGCTGATATGTCTCCCGATTGCCGGTATTCACCTGCTGGCCGCTTCCGGAACCGCCCCCTAAAAGCTGGAGATTATTCGCGATAACTTCTACTTTACTGCGGGACTGCCCGTCCTGTTCCCATCGGTTTTGACGAAGTTCGCCTTCAACAGCGACCTGCTTTCCTTTTACAAGGTATTGATTAAGCGCTTCGCCCTGTCTGCCCCAAAGCACGATGTCGAAGTAGTTTGCTTCTTCAACCCATTCTTCACCGTTTTTCCGGCGTCGGTTAATTGCAACCGAAAACCTGCATACGGCAGCCCCTCCTTGGGTGTATTTTAATTCTGCATCACGGGTAAGCCTACCGACAAGTACGACGTGGTTTATATCTGCCATCAATGCCCTCCTGAATTATTCATCAATTTTGATAAATAAAAAAGTCAAAAGGTTTTGATTGAGCTTAAACTTGCGGTCTATTTCGATAATCTTATCCGGTTCGGCATGGATATTGAACAATACATAGCGACCTTTTGTTCTTTTTTTGATTTCATACGTTAATTCGCGGTCCCCGAACGAATCTTCGGAATCAATTTGAACACTGAAGTCCCCCAGAACGGATCGAACATCTTCAATGCCTGGCTTGAACTGTGCTTCCTCAATGGGAAAGACAGTCATCAATTCATACTTTCTCATGTGCCCTCCTGATGGCCATTAGCCCCGCATTTGCTGCGGGATGGAGTATTTATCGGGTTTTATCCCGAAATAGCATTTATAGCCTTTTATATATAAAAGACTATAAACAGAGATTAAGCATACTATAAAAAGTTTTACTTAGTCAATGCCGTTGAAGTTCAGTCTTGCTTGCGTATTTGTTTAATCCGCTCCCAATAAAAATCGAGCTCGTCTGCTTTAAGGAGCGGTTCGGGCGGCGGCCGTTTAAGGCTGTTATGCCGTGTTATCTCTTCTTGCAGGTCTGAAATTGATGATCGGGTTAAAAAAGGCTCGCCCAATGCAAAAGCGCCATCCGATTCATCATAATATAAAGGAAGCCCTTGTACCTTCAGGTATTTCTGATTCGGATACACATCGCCTACCGCATGAGTTCCCGGCCCGCCTCCTTGAGGGGTAAGTGTCAGCTGTCGTATACCATTACTGCTATCAGTGATTGATACACCCCCTTTCTCATAGTTTTTGAGTTTTGAACCATTATCGGTTATGCAGCTGTATATGGTATCATATTGTCGGATAAACTTAGGTACGGTTACTTGTAATCCGTCATCGAATGCAAATCCTGCATATTTTTTTTTGTATTCAAAATCGCCCGTCCAATAGCGGAATTTGATATACTGTGTTCCATTAAAGAAAAAAGCATCAAAAAATGCCGGAGCTTCCTGCTGATATATCAAGATGCCGTCTCGAAAGCCTCGTTCAACCCAAAAACCGTCCAAAACGGTTGCGGCTGAAGCCGACGATTGCGGATTTACAGGTGTCTCCTCAGTTTCCGATTGAGCAGCGTTTTGCTGTGTACCGGTAACAAGATTATACGGAACTTTTTTATAAAATGATGAAAATAATCCGTTGCCATGTACCCATACATCGGCAGGTACCGGAGCTTTATATCCGGGATACCGAATACGCAGCGAATAAATATTTCCCGTGCCTTCTTGGTTTACCTTGGCAGGGTAAGTACCCATATCCTCATACACAAAGCGGTAATAGGTCTTTAAGACTATTCGCAGCGTATCTTCTACGGTTTCGTCTGTTTTATCGGTATATTCAATAAAACGTTCGGAGTTTTCCCAAATACCGGCAAGCGGCTGAGCAGGGCAGGGGCGCGACAAAATAAAGCATAAAGATAAAATAATATAAAAATGATTAATCTTAATACGTTTCACAGCAGAAACAGTATATCATATAACTCTCAGTGTGTTTAGCCTGCCGGTATTCTTAATTATGAATTAAAAAAACAGGCTGATGCGTTTGCCATGCATTTTTGAAATCATCCTAGACACAACCTCATTTATATAGTAAATTAAGAAAATTTAGCAAAGTAGCTGTACCGTAATACAACAGTCAAGGATTAATTGTGAAAATTAAAAACAGAGTATTCATTCTTATGCTGTTTACCGTGACTCTTTATACGATTTCTTGTACAAAGGAAGATAGACTCTATGCCTCAAATGGAGTTTATGATATATCAGATATCGATAAAGGTACGGTCTATTCGCTAAAAGGTTCATGGGCTTATGCGGAAAAAGAGTTTGTTTCTGCGGTTATGCCTCTTGAGATGTATACGGATTTTCAGCCGATTGAATTTGGGTGGACAACGTATACGCATCCCCAGCCGGTACAAGGCTATGCTTCGTATGCAATTAGAATCCGCGGATTTGAGTCCGAGAAAGTATATGCGATTCATTTTACACGTACCTCATCGGCTTTTACCGTATATCTAAACAGCAGCTTATTCTATACATCGGGAGTTCCCGGGAAGAGTTTTAAAGAAGAAATATTTGATTGGCATTCGGAAACGGTTATATTGCCGCTCAATAATGAAACTGAAGCGACTATTGTTATTCATTTGTCGAATTTTCATGATAGAAATCCGGGTTTAGAAACGCCCTTCCTTTTCGGTCTTTATTCAACATTACAAACAAAAACAGTATCGGATAAGCTTGTTTCCTCCGGTATATTTTCTATCCTATTTAGTATGGCTACTTTCTTTGTTTCTCTATTTCTCTTTTATCGGAAAGAAACCACTGCCGGTATCTTCGGATTTCTGTGTTATAGCTTTGCTGTTAGAACACTTTGTTACAATGATTTTTTATTAAGAGATTTTTTTCCGAATGTATCGACGGATATTATGTACAGGGTAGGGTATTTGACGTTTCCCCTGTGTGCTGTCTTTACATTCCTTTTTATTCTTAATCTGTTTATCAAAAAACCGTCAAAAATTTTTTATTTTTTGACTATTCCGTTGCTCCTGTACGGTTTAATGACTCTCATTACGCCAATACCGGTATTCGTCGGAGCATTACTGATTGTACAGATCTATATTTTATTCCTTTCATCAATCGTATGTACAGTGGTTGCTCATGCGTTAATTAAACGAAAACCGTTCGCACTGACATTTTTAATTTCATTTTTATTGTTTATCAGTGCGGCAATATTTGATGGTTTAATTTCAAACGGTATTATTAATGCTCCCTTTATTTCTCATTTTGGAGTATTACTGTTGATGATTCCGATGGCGTTTATTGTTATCAAGCATTTTTCCGCAGCTTTTAAAACACAGGAACAGATGATCGAATCAATCCAAAAGACAAATATATCTTTTCAACGATTCTTTCCGGATGAGTTCTTGCAATTTTTAAATAAGAAAAACGTTACGGATGTTTCACTTGGTGATAATATTGATAAAAATATGTTTATCGCTTTTATCCATCTCGGTATTAAATCCAAACTTTCATCAAGCAGAGCACGTGAAGAACTGTTAATTTTATATAACACCATCATTCAGGCTGCTAATCCTATTATTAAAAAATATAACGGATTTATTGATAAGTATTTAACAGATGGATTAATGGTTCTTTTTTATGGCACTGCAGAAGAAACAGTAGATTGTATTATTGAGATTACACAGCTTATTAGAAAAATTAATATGCATAGGCAGAAACAATCCTTATCGCTGCTTCAGATATCATCAGGGATTCATTATGGAAAATTAATGATGGGTACTATCGGTGAGCCGGAGCGAATGGACACAACGGTTATTTCCGATGTGGTAAATATTTCTTCTCGAATGTACAACTATGCAACTGAACAAAAAGTTAATATCATTATTAGTGAAACTGTTAGGGAGCAGCTTCTCGAAAGTTATTGGCGCACCCATACATGCTTTTATTACGGAAAAATAAAGTTCCATGGTAAGAGAAATTTAATAAATGTTTATGAGGTTAATCTACTATGAAAAAGATACTTCTCGGCGCGTCTCCCTTTCTTTTTATGTTCCTCATACTAACGTTTATTACTAGAGAAAAGCCGATACAGAACCTTAGGGAACATACGGTAACGGCTCAGTATGGGTTATTAACACTGCCGGCGCATAACGATCGGGATATATTCAACATTAAAGGTCAATGGCATTTTACCCCTCATCAGTTCTATTATTTTAGGGATAACACACGACCGTTATATGCACCGTTACCGGGTAAACTCAGTGAAACTGCACTGAAAAGCGACTTTGGATATGCCTCATACGGGCTGCGTGTGGTAGGGCTCAATCCTAATAAAGTATATGCTCTCCAAGTAAATCATATTCTTTCAAGTTGTACTATTGTTATTAACGGTGCTGATAGGGCAGGGCAGGGACAACCCGGCATTTCGACAAAAACGGAAATACCCGGAAAAACAATCAGTATTGCAACTTTTAAGCCGTCAAAAAACGGTACGGCTGATATTATTGTGAATATATCCAATTTTCATAACCGGTATGGAGGAACAGACAAATCGATTATCCTCGGTTCTGCGGATATTGTAAACGACTCTTTTGTATTCAATCTTTTATCTTATAATATTGCATCAACGGTACTGCTATTGTTCAGTATGTTCTTTATCATGCTGCATTTAAATTATAAAAAAATGCCTTATATACTATGGTTTGCATTTACTGCTATAACGATTAGTATCCGAGTTAGCGTATTTTATCCGCATATTCTCGCTTATATTTGGCCTGCAATTCCATGGAAGTTGTATTTTATTGTACGCTATTCTTCCATGCCATTAGCAGCATTATTTTTTACGATATTTATTAATAAGATTTTTAATATTCAGTATAAATTTGTTTATCGGGGGATTATCGCACTTTGCCTATTATCAATTGCTTTTATTGTTATTGCACCGACACTTCTTGTATCCCAGTATTTATATATACAACAAGCGCTTATATTCATTGCTATCATTTATGATGCGGTGATTGTTATCCGTGCATTAGTTAAAAGAAAAAAATCTGCTATATGGATTGCTGTGGTATTAGGTATTCTTGCCGGTTTTGCATTATATGATACACTGGTTAGCTTATGGGTGGTCTCGGGTAAATTACGCTTACAAGAAGGTGCAATGGTTGCAATTATTATCACCGTTATTATGAGTATTGACGGATATGCGAATGCAATACATCAAATTGAACAGCTGATAGAGGAACTGAAAAAAATTCAAACTGCGTTGCGCCGATTTTTCCCCAATCAATTACTGATGTTTCTTCAAAAAAACAGTATTACTGAAATAAATACCGGTGATTCCTCTGAATTGTCCATGACTGTACTTTCAATTGATATTCGGTCTTTTACCGGCATATCTGAACAGCTTGAACCTGATGAAGTATTTATATTGCTTAATAAATATTTTGCGTTAGTTGCTCCTATTATTCGAAAATACGGCGGTGTGATTATGAAATTTCTCGGTGACGGTTTTACCGCATTATTTTCCGAGAAGCCTGATGCGGCAGTATCATGCGGTGTTGAAATTCAGAAAAAGTTACAAGAAGAAAATATACGATTGGGAAATCTTCCTGCAATTAGGGCAGGAATAGGAATTGATACCGGAAATATCCTTTTAGGCATTATCGGAAGTGACAGCCGGTTAGACAGCGTTGTTATTTCGAATACCTGCTATACGGCAGAAGAATTACAGGCTGCAACAAAAGTTTATTCCAACACCATTATTATTTCCGAATCGATTTTTAAATCACTTCAGCATCCTGAAGATTTTCACATACGCTGTATTCAAAACTCGCCGGTTATTGGTGAAACGGAACAAACTGTTATTTATGAAGTATATGATTGTGATACGCCTGATATTCAGAGTAAAAAACAAAAGACCGCCTCATATATTGAAAAAGCGTTAAAAAGAATCAAAGAAAAAAACTATGCCAACGCCCAAACATATATTGCAAAATCATTGGAACTATTTCCCGATGATCCGTTAGCGCTGTATTATCAAAAAGTGATACAGGAGACAATCTATAACCTTTAAGTGGCTTAGATGAACCCACATATTGCCGATTCGACTGATTTTGGAGGGTCTTTTAATGGAAAGAATAGGAAGAGTGATACGTATGCCGATAACGAAACGGAACGGCATGCAGATTGCGACTATTGAATACGATACGCCCGAAGCAGATCTTTGTTCCATTAAATCTACCGATAGTCGCAGCGGATGCGCGTCATGCGGCGGCGGGTGTCATGCTTGTGGCGGAGGCAGTAAAGACGGTTTGTTGGTTGTACAGGGCAACATCGTCGATGCGCTGAACGTTTCGGGAAAAGATTTATGGATTGGGAACAAGGTTGGCGTCTTTATTTCCGAGAAGGCCGCCCGCTTTCAGGGACTGTGCGCAGTCGGTATTCCGCTCGTGCTTTCGATGCTTTTCTTTACGGTAATCTTTTTGCAAACGCATAACGAATCGCTGGCTTTAGCCGGTATCGCTGCCGGTCTTGCCGTAGGGGCAGCTATCGCTTTTGGCATAAGCCGTATCTTAAAAGAGCGGGCGCTTCCGCAGATTGTTATCGTTTATGAGTAAGAAAACTATGAATAAAAAAAACATTGCCGATAGTGCAGAAGTCCCGATAACCGAAGTATGCTTAGCCGATGTACGGTTGCCGGTACGAAAAAAAATCGGTTTTGGCATTGCCGACATCGGTGGAAATCTGTTTTTTACGGCGATGGGATTTTGGACGCTGACCTATCTTACCGATACGGTGTATCTGGCGCCCGCTCTTGCCGGCATCGCCATTATGGTGGCGAAAATATGGGATGCGGTTACCGACCCCATTGTCGGCTTTCTTTCCGATAACACTCGTTCCCGATTCGGTAGGCGCCGTCCGTATCTCTTGTTCGGAGCGCTTCCGTTCGGTCTTTCGCTTTGGCTGTTTTTTACCAAGCCTTCGTTTACCGGTCAAACGGCGCTGTTTTGGTGGGCATTGTTGATGCTTTGTTTGGTAAATACGACGATGACCCTCGTGAATATTCCGTATTCTGCTTTAACCCCCGAATTAACCTCGGATTATAACGAACAAACCTCGTTAAATGCCTACCGTTTTTTGTGCGCCGGAATCGGCACGATAATGGGTGCTGTTATTGTGGTGCCGATTGTCAATATGTTTCCGTCTAAAGCCTTAGGCTTCTCGGTTGCAGGGGCAGCTATCGGCGGTATTATCATAATAGCAACGCTTATCACCTTTTTTTCAGTGCGAGAGTCTGCTGCACCGCCTAAAAACGGTAAGAAAAAAACAGGAGCGTTCTTTTCCGCCTACCGCTCGGTATTTAAAAATTCCGCGTACACAGTGTTGCTGGCAGTTTTTGTGCTGCATATTACTGCGCTCAATTTTTTGCAGGGAATGGTTGTGTATTACCTAAAATACATTTACCAAGCGGAATCATTTTCAAGTACGATTATGGGGCTATTGCTGATAACCGCTATTATTTCGATTCCTGTTGCGGCAAAATGCTCAAATGTGCTGGGGAAAAATGTTTCCTACCGCATAGGGCTTGCCGTATTGTGTATTTCTACGATGGTAATCTTTTTTATAGGACACCGTATCGGATTAATCGGTCTTGCTTTGTTGTTCGTATGTGCAGGAGTTGGGGTGGGTTTTGCTTTTGCAACGCCTTGGGCAATGTTGCCTGATGCGATTGTGTGGCAATCTGATACGGTACACAACGAGGGCTGTTATTACGGAGTGTGGACATTTGCCAGTAAGCTCGGGCAGGCTGTTTCGACCGGTGTTTCAGGTTTAATCCTCAGCGCTGCGGGATATCGCGCCGATATACTCCAGTCCTCCGATACGATATTTGCTATCAGACTTATTGCAGGGCCGATCGCCGCTGCCGTGTGTCTATTAGGCTTTATACTCATTCATTTTTACCCCATCGATAAAAAATAACGCTGCAACGCCGTATATGCCCCGTAATTCCAGCGCTTTTGAAAATAGCCTGTTGAGAAGCGTACATCCTTGTACGCTTCTCAACGACGAGATTTGTGCATAACACAAATCTCGCTACTGCTATAAAGACGGACATCCGTGTCCGTTCTGAAACTACAAGGCGCGTGTAAAAAACAACCGAAGGCGTGCTTTTTGCACGTCGAGGACTGTTATTCACCCTGCAACGCCGTAGACGGTATGCATATTTTCAAAAGTAGGGTGCTAGCATAATTCGGCTTTTTAGTCTATACTAAATGTATTCAAAATAGCCGGTCTATATCGCTGGGGGTATCATACCCTTGTGATAACGGCATACCTATGGAGAGTTACAGCATGAAAGAATTAATTTCTCGTTCCGGTGCAAAATATACCGAAGTGATTTGTCCCGCTTCTGCTATGGTATACCGCCTCGGTTCACTGTTTAAAAAAGCTTTCTATAATAAAAAGTATTTTTTGTCGGTCGTATTGACGACCTTTATTTTTTTGGGCTTGGGCACCGCTGTCTATGCAGAAAGTGTCCCTACGGTACAACGTGGTGTTATCGATTTACGCAACTGGAACTTTGACACTCAGGGTAAAGTGATGCTTAACGGTACTTATGGCTTTTTCTGGAACGAATTTCTGGAAGATTGGAAAGAACCCTCTGTCTATATGTCGGTGCCGTCTTCTTGGGCAGCTGAAAAAGCGGGACAAGGTAAGGCCTATCCTTCAAACGGATATGCGACATATACCATAAGACTACTGTTGCCCAAAGGAGCACCTTCTCTTTCGGTGTATCTGAAAAACCGATTCCCTTCGCTGACAGTTTTTGCAAACGGCGTAAAACTTGACACATATAATCCTTCCGGAAGAAAACTTACAGATGCGCAATCTTCTTGTTTTGTATTACCCTCGGGCGAAACGCAGATCGATCTTTTGATTCAAATAAAGAGTATTGATCACAAAAAACAGGGTATATACAATCCTGTTATCCTTAATAAAACATCCGTCCTCGAATCGTCCATATATCAACGTAAGCTTATCGAAGCAATGATTTTCAGCTTTGCGTTAGCGCTCGGTCTTTACCATTTGATATTGTTTATTTTCAGATCAAAAGAAATCAGTATTTTGTATTTTACCATGCTCGTATTTATCGTTATGATACGAATACTCTCGACAGGGACGATGATTGGATGCGATTTATTCGGCTTGTCTTGGATGGCAACGCTCCGTATGGATTACTTTACTTTTGCAACTGTTTCAGTTCCCGTCATCTTATACTTTTATGAACTATATAAGAAATATATTCATAAGGCGATTGTCATTGTCTGGGTTTCCGAAGGTCTTCTATATGGAATTCTAACGCTTGTTACAAAAGGTTCTTTTTTTACATCCTTCCTTTTTGTACACCAAATTATTTGCCTTTTTGAAGTTTTTTATATTCTGTATCTTATCGTGCGGCTTATTTATAAAAAAGAACAAGAGGCATCGTTTATTGCAATTGGATTTGCCGCGTTGATAATTACCTCCGTGATCGATCTCCTTGAAGGGATGGATATTATTCAGATATCGGCAACGCTCCCCTTCGGGCTCCTCTCTTTCCTACTGATTCAGGCAGTGTCGTTTGCCAGAATATTTTATTTTGAAAAGCGAGAGAGTGAGTTGATGCGTGATAAAGTCATTGCTTCTTCCGATCAATTGGGTACATTTATCACCGAAATTAAAAAGGTTATCGAAGATTTGGCAAACGAAGATAGCGTGTTGACTTCGAATATGCACAACGCTCAGTCTTATGTTGATAAAATTTCAAGCTATATTAAGTTAGTACTCGAAGAGGTATCCTCACAGAAAACAAGTTTGATTGATACGGAAACCAATACTAACTATTTAAATACGTTCCTTGAAGGTTTAGATACGAAGATTACGCATCAAAGTGAAAAATCGAAGGATGCGATGGATAAGCTTACGGACTTAATCCAAAACACAAAACTGTTAACGGAAAAATTCAAGGTTATTCAAGATAACTTCATAAATATCTTCCAAGCAAATGAAGTCGGAAAAACGAACTTTTCAAAGATGACAAAGACGATATCCGACATTACTACCCGTTCCGCCGTTTTGCTTGAGACCAACCAGTTGATAACACAGGTCGCGGAGCAGACGGATATGCTTGCAATGAACGCTGCTATCGAAGCGGCTCATGCGGGTGATGCCGGAAAAGGGTTTGCCGTTGTTGCTGAAGAAATCCGAAATTTGGCTGAGAGGGCGTCTGCCGAATCGGATTCAACAGGGAAAATTATTAAGCAGATTACTGCCTCCATTGATGAAACTGCTTCTGCGACAGATGTTTTAGCTCAGAGTTTCACTGATATTAGTGATAAGGTGACGGACTTTGAACACATGCTCGTGGAAATCGCAACCTTTATCGGACATACGGATGCCCATACAACCCGGATGGAAGAAACGCTGAAAGAAGTATTGGAAGAAATGACGGCTTTGAAGAACGAAAATAGCCGAATAATTGAAACACGAGAAAATACGGTTTCCAGCTTTGGACGTTTAACAAAAGCAACGGAAAAAGTTAATGCAGAAATTGATTCAATGCTTGACAATATTACCAACTTAATACGTATTTTTTCAAAAACTGCAGAATCGCAAGAGCAAACACGGGAAATTATCGGTCGCTTAAATCGTTTATCTTCTCAGAATCAGGAAGTGGTGGCGGATAACAATGAAATTCCCGAAATCTAATCATATTTTCGATGTTTCTTAAAAATAATGGGAATCTCTAAAACTCTGTTTTGGGAGATTCCCTTAGATATTTATGGGTTAAGGAAAAACGATGGCTCAAAACAGTAAAATTACTCCTGAAGTATTTGACAATTTACTCTATCTTTCGCGTCTTTCTTCTAACGACAGCGACATGGAGTCTATTGCCGGACAGGTTGGTCAAATTGTTGAATATTTCGATATTCTCAAAAAGTATGATGTGCCTACCGAGGCAGACGACACTGCAATGATTTCGGAAGGGTTACTCCGCCGCGATACTATTGTAGCAGGCATAACACAGTCGGATTTGAAGAAGATGTCGAGTGAATATATGGACGGCTATTTCCGTGTACCTAAAGTCCTCGGGAGCGGGGTGTGATTATGAAAGATCTTTGTACAGCAAGTTTAGCCGAATTAAGAACGTACTTGGAAGAAGGGGCGGTCTCTTCCGTTGACATCGTTCGTGCATTAAAGGCAGCATATCAGGCGGATGAAAAGCAAACGACGCCGTTGCATGGATTTATTGAGTTTTTTGACGATGCAGAAGCGCAAGCGGAAAAAGCTGATGCACTGCGGAAAGAAGGCAAGGGGACTGATAAGCCGCTATTAGGCTTGCCCTTTGCAGTAAAAGATAATATTTCAATACGCGGGAAACTCTGTACCTGCTGCAGTAAAATATTGGACGGCTACAGAGCCCCGTACAATGCGACGGTTATTACCCGTTTAACGGAGGCTGGCGCAATACCGATTGGTAGAGCAAATATGGATGAGTTTGCGATGGGTTCTTCCACTGAATATTCAGTATATGGGCCGTCGCATAATCCTGTAGATCGCGCGCTGACACCCGGTGGCAGTTCGGGCGGTTCCGCAGCGGTGGTTGCAGGCTTTCAAGTTCCGTTTGCGCTCGGTACGGAAACGGGTGGTTCCGTGCGGCTTCCCGCTTCGTATTGCGGAATATACGGATTAAAACCGACTTATGGCGCTATCAGCCGCTACGGTGTGGTTGCATTCGGTTCTTCACTCGACCAAGTAGGACTTTTCGCCCGCTGTGTGGATGATGTCGGTTTGGGGCTTTCCGTTGCAGCAGGCGCCGACCCGCATGATGAAACGAGTGTTCAATATGATTTTTCTTCCTGCGCACATTTGGAACCATACACTGACAGCGATTTAAAGAAACTTCGCATTGCATTACCGGTTGAATTTACGCAAGCAAAAGGTTTGGATACGGATGTTGCGGCAATATTTGAAAAATGCCGCAGTTGGTTTGCGTCAAAAGGTATTCAAGTTGACTCCGTTTCCGTACCGGTTCTTGAATCTGCAATCGCAACGTATTACGTAATAGCCCTTTCCGAAGCTTCAAGCAATCTTGCCCGCTTTGACGGAATCCGTTACGGCTTACGCGAGGATCCGGGAAAGGGATACGACGAATTATACTGTGCAACCCGTTCTGCCGGTTTCGGCCGCGAGGTAAAACGGCGCATTATCACCGGAAACTATGTATTATCGCATCATCTGTCGGGAGATTGCTATGAAAGTGCGCTCCGTGTCCGCGCCCGTATGGAAAAAGAGGTTGGGGCGGTCTTACAGCAGTATGACTTTATTTTCTGTCCGACTGCGCCGACACCGGCATTTAAGCTCGGGGAGCGTGTAAACGATCCGCTTGCGATGTACCTTTCGGATTTATTTACAACATTTGTTAATTTATCCCATATTCCGGCGCTGTCGATACCTGCGGGCAAAGCACAAGACAGCCGCCCGATCGGTATGCAAATTGCGGGCGCGAAGCTTTCTGAAGAAAAAATCTTACGATTGGCAAAAACGTTGGAGGCGGCACGGGTATGAGTTCGGAATTATCCTACGAAGTAATTATCGGCTGTGAAATTCACTGCCAACTGTTAACAAAGACAAAGGCCTTTTGCTCTTGCGAAAACCGTTACGGCGGAATGCCGAATACCCGTGTTTGTCCGGCTTGTTTGGGACTTCCCGGCGCCTTGCCCGTTATCGGCGATGAATATGTGAAACTCGGTATTAAAGCAGGGTTTGCGCTCGGCTGTACCGTTAACGAATTCAGTAAGTTTGACCGCAAACATTATTTTTATCCCGACTTGGTTAAAGGCTATCAAATTACCCAATTCGATAAACCGATTTGCGAAAACGGTCAGGTTGAAATCAATATGGCAGCTCCCAATGAACCGCCGCAGATGAGGACAATCAGAATTGAACGCATTCACCTTGAAGAAGATGCCGGTAAAAGCCTTCACATCGAAGGAGCGCATAGCTATGTAGACTATAACCGCTGCGGGGTTCCGCTGATCGAAATCGTATCCAAGCCGGATATGAAAAGCCCCGAAGAAGCAGCGCAGTATATGCAGACAATTCGGGAAATTTTAAAGTTTATCGGCGTTACCGACGGTAATTTGGAAGAAGGTGCGATGCGCTGCGACGCGAACATCAACCTAAAAGTATTTGAAAACGGCAAAGAATATCGGACGCCGATTTCCGAAGTCAAGAATATGAACTCGTTTAGAACGGTACGCGACGCCTGTGCGTATGAGGTTCAGCGGCAGCTCGAAGAGTTTAAAACGGATCGGCAGGAGTATTCAGCCGATTTTAAACGTACGATGGGATGGGATGAGCCGAGCGGAAAGACCGTTATCCAGCGTACAAAAAATTCCGCGCTTGACTACCGTTTTATGCGCGAACCCGATATCCCTTCGCTGATGCTGAGTCGTGAATACATCGATTCGGTATGCAAAACCGTTGGAGAGCTTCCGGCTGCAAAACGGGAACGTTTTAAGAAAGAATACGGTCTTTCTCAATTCGATGTGGAAACACTGACAACCGAGCGGAGTTTGGCAGAGTGGTTTGAAGCTGCCGCCGCTCAAACAAAAGATCCCAAAAAAGTTGCTAACTGGGTACTTGCGGAAGTTCTTGCGGTATTAAATGAAAAGCATATCGGACTTGAGCAGCTGCCCTTCGGCCCCGGCCATATTGCCGAACTGGTAAATGAGCTTGATGCACAGACTATTACCAGCAAGCAGGCAAAGGATGTGTTTGTTGAGATGTTGGAAAGCGGTGAGCATCCCCAGCAGATCATCAAAAACAGGGGAATGACGCAGGTAAGCGATACCGGTGTTATCGAGAAACTGGTGGATGAGGTCTTTGCGGCAAATCCCCAAGCTATCGCCGACTGGAAAAAGGGTAAGACCAATGTCGCCGGTTGGCTGATGGGGCAGGTGATGAAAAAGTCGCAAGGCAAGGCGAATCCCAATCAAACGACGGAATTGGTACGAAAAAAACTTGCTGCATTATAAAAGTAAGATGAAACCTTCCTTAAAATGCAACAGTTGAACAAAGTTTGAACTTTGTTCAACTGTTGCATTAGCGCGCGAAAAGCGCACATGTTCAATAAGCGACGTTTGCGATGAGCAAACTCGCCGTGTTTTTCAGCCGCGCTATTTCAGCGGCTGAAAATAAACCTTTCTTTAACTTTGGCAGCCTGATTGGACTGCCGAAGTTATACCTGCTCTAAGGATTGTTTTTTTTGGGGGGAGACAGTACCATCCCGCGGTGTTACGCATATTAAAGAGCAATAACCACGGTTCTTTTTTGAACTTTTATCTTTCTTGTCATATCTATTCTTGCAGTAAATAGAAAGTTGTAGTAAAATCATTTTAAATAGTCATAGAATATAATGAGGTGAATGTGTACATTGGCCAAGTATAATGATTCTAAGAAAAACGATAATTATTCCGACTACGGAGAAATAAATGTCAGAGCAAAAAGAAAACCAAAAGAGTAAAAATGAAAGAGTAAAGTTTCCGATAGGTGCAAAACTGGTTATGATGATTTCCATTTTGCTGATTATTGCCCTTGGTACTATTACTTTGCTGGTAACATTGTTTGGTAGCGAAGATGTCCAAATAACCGCTGAAGAAAACAATCGAACGGTAAATGCACAGGCGGCAAGTTCCGTTGAAAATGAACTTTCTTCTATTAGAGCAAATGCTTTTCTGTTATTGGATCTCATCAATACGGCCGAAAGCTCAAGCAGTTTTGCAAAGCAAGCTGCCACGTTTTATTTTGAACGAAACCCTTCGGTTGCGGCTGTTCTGGTTACCGATTCACGACGTCCCGACGGTATCGACCGTACGCTGCTGAATACGATGTTTTTTTTATCCCATGAGCTGGAGCCTTCACTCGTAGAAACGTTTTTAAAGCAGGAACGAGAAGCTGCTGCTCAAGTAGAGCAGGGAATTATGAAAATTCTCAACGCTGCTCCGCTTTTTAATCAGCCGATGTTGGTCTTATTTTATCCCTATAGAGAAAAGGGTCTTGCACAGGGACTTGCGGTATTCTTTTCTGTGGAAAAACTTTCCGATGGGTTTGGGCAGGGAACGTTGCAAACAACGTACCTCGTAAACGATACGGGCGATGTGCTTATTCATCCCGATTTTGATCTTATCCGCCGCGGTGCAAATGTAGCCTCTTTTCCGCTTTTTACTCAGATGCGCGAAAACGGCGATACCAACCGGCAGATGCTGTTTCGGGATGATACCGGCAAAAAATACTTCGGTTCATATACACGGCTTTCGCTTGGAGATGCGGCGGTTCTTACCACTGCAGAAGCTGCCCAAGTGCTTGAGCCTGTCAATGATACGGCGAAACGAAACCTCTATTTAAGCATCGCCGTACTCGCGCTTTCGGCAATGTTCGTGTGGTTCCTATCAAAATCCATTAGCACACCGATTAAACTTTTGACCGCTGCCGCTCATCAGATTGAAGCGGGTGAATATGAGCTCGATTTAAAACCGAAGACACAAGACGAAATTGGGCTTTTAACTTCAAGTTTTGTGCAGATGGGGAAGGGGCTTGCAGAACGGGAACGCCTCAAGGATTCGTTCGGTAGGTTTATCAATAAGGAAATTGCAGAGCTTGCAGCGCAGGGGCGGTTAGCGCTCGGTGGCGAAACGAAAGAGACGACGATTTTCTTTTCCGATATTCGTTCGTTTACTGCGATTTCCGAAAAACTCGAACCGTTTGAGGTTGTCGGTTTCTTAAATGAATATATGACGCAGATGGTTGAATGTGTCACCAATACTCACGGCGTCGTTGATAAGTTTATCGGCGATGCGATTATGGCTGTTTGGGGTGCGCCGACAAGTTCCGGCTCTCCACGTGAAGATGCGTTGAACTGTATCCGTGCGGCGCTCCGTATGCGAGCGGCGCTTATGCAGTTTAACCGCGGACGGGGAGGGGATAAAAAACCGATTATCCGCATCGGATGCGGTATTAATTCAGGACCCGTTGTTGCAGGACAAATCGGTTCTCAGAAGCGTATGGAATATACGGTTATCGGTGATGCGGTAAACCTTGCATCACGAATGGAAGCTTTGAATAAGCCGATGGGAACCGATATTCTTATCACTGAATACACTTACAAGCTGGTACATGATCAGGTTCTGGTAGAAGAGATGCCGTCGGTTACCGTAAAAGGAAAAGAGAAGCCGCTCCGTATGTTTGCGGTCATCAATATGCCCAACGAAAAAGGTATCCCGGGTGCAGGTGAAAAAGGCCCGACGAGTCTTAATCAGATTAGAAACGTATTGGGAATTCCTATTCCCGATTTTGCAAAGGTAAATCTTAATGAAGACGAGAAAAAATACAAAATCCAATCCTAATTTTAAAAATACGGGTGCGGATATTTCCGTTGTAGCCCTTTGTCTATTGATAATTTTTATTTGCTCATTTTTATTTGTGAGGAATTTAAATAGAACGTTTTCACGTAACGATAAGACACCGGTTGCAACGGTTACGTTTAAATATAAGTCGGTTCAGCGCAAGTTCCTTGACCGCGCCGTTTGGGATCGCCCGCAGCAGAATTCTCCCGTATATAACGGTGATACCATACGTACGTCCCCTGAAGCGGAAGCAACCTTGTATTTTGTTGATCGTAACGTTGTCGAGCTCGGTTCGAGTACGATGATTCAGGTATTTGTCAACAACGAAGAATCCCGTATTGATCTGACGAATGGGCTCGTATCGGTTGAAACTTCGGATTCTTCTAACATGTTGGTTAGTTCTGAAAACACGACTGCAAAGATTTCAAAAGGTTCTTCGTTCCGTGCGGATAAAAGCGGCGAGGGAAATCTGCAGCTCGTTGTAGAAAAAGGTGAAGCCGCCGTTACCGGACAGGAGGAAGGAGCACAATCGGAGCTGCTGACACAAGGTTCGGTTATACAGACGGGAATACAAGCGCCTCTGGTAGTAGTCAGTCCCGGTAAAAATGTAAGATTACTCAATCAAAGCGGAAACGGCGTTGATGTACCCTTCCAATGGCAAAGCTCTTTGCCTGCCGGTGAAGAATTAATACTTGAAACTTCTCCACTCAGTAATTTTTCCGATGAAGTTCAAAAATATACGGTTACCGGTCTGACGGAATATACGCTTACGCAACAGAGTATATCTTTCTATTGGCGGCTCTATTCTGCTACAACCGGATCGTCTGATGCGAATGTGCAATCCGGTAAGGTGAATATCATCGCTGCCCCTGCTCCGGTATTATTGGAACCCGCTCTCGAAGCAGAGTATAGCTATACTGCGGCGCCCCCTGCTATCCGTTTCTTATGGGAGGGCAATTCTCTTGTCGCTTCTTATCTATTGGAAGTTGCCGACAATCCTGACCTGAAAAATCCCCAATTAAGTCGGTTTGTCAATACGCAGTCACTTACATTGTCTGACTTTGCTGAAGGTACATGGTACTGGCGTGTTACCCCTCGATATCTTATCGGTGTCGAAAATGCACCTGAGCCATCGAAAACAGCGTTCTTTCATATAGAAAAACAAGCCGCTATAGCTGAAATCCCGCAGGTGCTTTTCCCTCAAGCAACAGCAGAGACCTCGCGCGGAAAAGAGATGTCTTTTGCATGGAAAAATATCTCCGAAACGAAATCTTATCGGCTTAAAGTTGCAAAAGACGCTGAAATGAAGACTATTGTTGTCGATAGGGTGGTTGAATCAAACTCTTTTAAACTTGACGATGCTGCAGCGCTTCTGCCGAACGGTGATTATTATTGGACGGTATCAGGGATCGATTCAAAGGGAGCCGAGATGGCTGCCTCAGCGCCCGTTAAATTTCAAACCGTTAATACCGATTATTCATTGCGCGGTATTTTCCCGCCGAATGGATATGTGCTTGCGGATACCTTGTGTCCCGATACCCGTTTTACGTGGAAAACAAATGTCGAAACTGAAAAGCATTTTCAAGTTTCTGCCTCAAAAGATTTCTCGAAGCTTGTTGCCGACGTTAAAACATCCGGTAACGGCATTGAAGGTATCTCTTTACCGCAAGGTCAGTGGTATTGGCGAGTTGTCGCCGATAGTGAGGCCGGCTTTTTAAAAGCTGAAACAAAGCATTTTACCGTTGCTTCTCCATTGGCAAAGCCGACCTTGTTCGATGTCGGCAATATGCTCGTTGTATTCCCCGAAGGTAAAACAAAATTCGAGTGGTCGTCTGTTAAGGAGGCTGATTATTATCAAGTACGTATTATAAAAATCGGTAATGAAGATTCGCCGGTATACGAGAATTTATTTATTACGGGTACGAAAGTTGAAATAGCTTTACAGAATGTTAAAGATGGAAATTATCGTATTAGTATTCAGGGGTTTGCCGCTGCATCCGTAACTTCTACGCGACGGTACGGGCTTGCAGTTGACCATGATTTTGTTCTTAAGCATTTAAGACCCGTTGAACTTGTCTATCCTGCCAACGGCGCAAAAATCGGCGGACTTGAAGCGGCCTTGAAGCCTTTCAGCTTTGAATGGGAATCAGTTATTCCGCCCTCTTCATCAACGCTTATATTAAGAAAATCCGGTGTCGCAAAACCGGTGTTTGAAGCATCCAACCCTGCATTAAAGGTGCAAGCACCTCCGCTTGAGTCGGGAAAATATACATGGGAAATAAAAGCTGTTGTACCGGAAGGTTTTGACATTTCATCGCGTAAGCGATTCGCGTTTACCGTTCTACCGATACCGCCGCTTCCGCCTGCTGCATTCAGTTTCCCAAAAGCAGATACCGTATTGGATGCTGCTTTCTTTAAGTCAAACCGAACTATCGAGTTTAGATGGCGTTCAGTGGATGATGCCACCCATTATCGTTTTAAACTTTTGGATTCTTCAGGACGCTCAATATTTACGGCCGATATCCGTGCAGATGAGGCAAAAGATCCGGCAGTCAACTTTAAAGACATTGCGCGTTTATCCCGTGGTACTTTTTCTGCAGAAGTAAGAGCTCAGCGGCGGTTAAGTAATGGAAAAGTATTCCAAGACGGGACTGTTTCACGTGTACGTTTCCAAATAGATATACCTAAGGCAAGAGCGGTATCGACGGACGAGACGGGAGTTTTGTATGGAAAATAAGTACGGTTTGCTACTCGCCGGTATTTTCTTTTTTTGTTTTATCTCATTATCGGCGCAAGAGCTTTCTTCCCCTGTAGAGGAATCAAAAAAAGGAGAGAATGAAAAGAAAAATTATTTTCTTAAAGAAACCGATAAAGGTGTCGAGCTTGTGCAGCGGCTTTCTTGGGAAGCGTTGGATGATATTTTCGGTTTTGAATTTGAGCTGGAACAGCGGGATAAAAAAACAAAGGTCTGGCGTGCAATAGATAAACGTACCGTAAAAACGAATTATGCGGACGTTTCTTTGCCTCCGGGGGATTATCGTTTTCGCGTGCGGGTTATCAATCTTTTAGGGCAAAAAGAAGAGGCGAGTGAATACCGTAATTTTGCTATTCGAATCGCTTATCAGCCGGAAGTTACTTCGGTTTCTCCGCAAGTTATCAACTTCGATGAGCTGGAAGAACAAACACTCACCATAACCGGTAAAAATTTCCATGAAGAAACGGACTTTATTCTTACAAATAATTTTAGCGGATCGGTTTTACACGGAACTATTGTTGAGATAAAAGACAACGGTACCCATGCAGTTGTCGCCTTTGATTTTATGAAGACCAATCCGGGTACCTATACCTTTGCAGCAGTCGATCCGAGCGATCTTTTAGCGGAAAAAGATGA
The DNA here is from genome assembly GCF_050937395.1 of Treponema sp. OMZ 805. NCBI lineage: Bacteria > Pseudomonadati > Spirochaetota > Spirochaetia > Treponematales > Treponemataceae > Treponema > Treponema sp. OMZ 805. The sequence goes on from NZ_JACCLP010000009.1 coordinate 96,166, forward strand.
TATCATATTTCGATTTCAAAAACCAATTGATATATTTATTTCCGGCAACTATGTTTTTAATGGCTTTATCGGAAATCAAGTATTGTCAAAAAAAGACTATTTCAATACGAATATTGCACCTTTGGCGGGTGGTATACGGCTAACTGTTGCTCCGATAAAGCGGTTTTACGGGAATTTCGGTTTTAATTTTACCGGTTCCGGAGCCTATTTAAGAAATAAGACCGACGGGTATACGTTGAGTGGGGGATTGCTATTTGCAAGTTTAAACGCCGCATATTTTGTACCGATTATTAAACATCGATTGGTGTTCGATGCACATGCCGGATTTGGTACGATGTTTCTCGTAAATACGCAGTTTACCTATAATACTGCTAATACAACGGAAAAACTGACAAGCCCAAAGGGATGGTCTGCGGAATTGACGTTCAACGCCGGTACGGCTTTATATGTGTACGTATACAAAAAACTATATGTTGAATTCAATATCGATCATGTTATTCCAATTCCAATCAATATAGGAAAAATTAAACAAGGAAAAGGCTTCCCAGCATATATTATCCAACCTCAGTTAGGTATCGGATGGGAATTCTAAAAGCTCAGGTATCTCTAAGAACTCAATGAGCATTTAGAGACGCCCGGTGCTTAATCTTGATATTCAATCGTTTCTACCATCCGATCTTTTGATAAGACCGTATTGGGGAATATTTCTTGTGCATCTTTTAAAAGCTGTTTTAAGTCATAATCCGTATAACGTGGGCTGTAGTGAATAAGCGCCATTTTTTTTACTGCAGCATCTCGTGCGATGCGGGCAGCCTGCGTACAAGTCATGTGTTTTTTTTCGGCAGCATCTTGTTCCATACCTTTTGCAAACATGGATTCGCAGACTAAGAAGTCGGATCCTGCAACCTCCGGTGCAATAGTCGGTAGATATTTTGTATCGGTTACAAAGCTGAATTTTCTGCCGCTTCGAGGCGGGCCGAGCACTTGGCTGCTTTCTACGACAGTACCGTTTGCCACTTCTACTGCTAATCCTGCCTGCAGCTTTGACCAGAGTGGGCCGCACGGAACATTAAGCCTACGTGCCGATTCGGGGTCGAAGGCTCCCGGACGGGGAAATTCCTCAAATACGTAGCCGAGACATGGCTTGGTATGCTCGAGCCAAAACGCCCGCACTTGAAATTCATCGGTTTTATACACAATGCCGGGTTCGGTAACTTCTTGAATGATAATTTCGTAATTGATATACATATCGAGCACTTGTCGGCTTGTTTCAACATATTCTTTAATTTTCGGCGGACCGATAATGTAGAGCGGCTCATCGCGGTCAACCTGCGCCGATAGCATCAGAATTCCCGGTAATCCCGTTACATGATCCGCATGGGTATGACTGATAAAGATGGCATTGATTTTTTTCCATCGGAGATTTAGGCGGCGTAGGGAAACTTGCGTACCTTCACCTGCATCAAAAAGGAATAAATCGCCCTCACGGCGAAGCAGCACCGAAGTAAGATGGCGGTACGGTAAAGGCATCATGCCTCCGCAACCCAAGATAAACGCTTCAAGATTCATAGCTGGAAAACAGTATACCTTTTTTGGGGCTTGACGTAAATAGTAAAATAAGATAAACTCTTTTTTGTTATTTATCGAATGCGGGCAATTAGCTCAGTTGGTTAGAGTACAAGCATGACACGCTTGGGGTCGCTGGTTCGATTCCAGCATTGCCCAATCCCGCCAGAATAAGCTGATGAATAGGATAGGTTTGCGGCTTTTAGTAAGTAAGCTTTGCTCACAGGTTTCTCTTAGATTTAATTTATTATTTATAATAGCAATCACTAGTAGACAGAACGCTCATTATTGATAGATTTAATTGAATATTATACCATACTTCATAGTGGTTTGTCTAGTAGTCGTTCTTCGATTGCGTTAATACTGCTGTCGGGGGTTGAAGCGCCGGCAGCGAGGCCTATTGTACTATATCGGTAAACTTCCTGCGGAATATCATCGGCGGATTCGGCAAGCCAAGCCGGCTTACCGCTGTCGAGGGCGGTTTGCAACAGACGGCGCGTATTGGCGGAATTACCGCCGCCGATAACGAGGATTGCATCAACCTCTTTAATGAGCTCTAGGAGCGCCTCCTGCCGCTCGTCAGTTGCCGGACAGATAGTTTCCAAAACAGTAAGGTTAGAAATTGTGCTATTGAGGATTTCGGCGATTGCACGGTATTCTTCCCGCTTAATGGTAGTTTGGGCAATAAGAACGGTAGGCGCTCCGTCATACGGTAGTTTTTCCGCTTCCGCCGCTGTCTGCACGGTAATACACTTACCATCCGGCACTGACAAGGCGTATCCTTTAATCCCGATCAATTCTCCGTGATTTTTATCTCCGGCAAGGATAACCGTATACCCTTTTTGGGAATACTGCGCAGCCCTCAGTTGACTTGCGATAACGCGGGGGCAGGTTGCATCGATAATAATTGCCCCGCAGTCTATTAGTTCTTGTCGTTTCTGCGGGGCAATGCCGTGTGCTCTGATAATAATTGGCGAGTCGGGTATAATCTGCGATTTAAGCTCCTCGTCGGGGTTTACAATACACACACCCTTTGCTTCTAAAAGGCGCATCGTTACCGGATTGTGGATAAGCGGACCATAAGTATAAACGGTTTTGTCAGGATACTTGGCAAGGGCGCGATATACCGCCTCTACCGCCCTTCGCACTCCCATACAGTAGCCGAGCACTTTTGCCCGCTTCACCTGCCGATGCTGTTCTTGCGGATACGGTCTATCGGATTGCATCATTTTATACTTTTTTCCCTTTGAGTCTTAATTAAAATCTTTGACGATTTCTTTCACAGCAGCAACAAACTGTTCCAGCTCGCCTCTTTCCGTGTTATGTCCGATGGAAATCCGTACGGCATTTTGCGCAATTTCGGGACTAACGGAAAGAGCAGCCAGTATCGGTCGAACTTTTTTCTTTGAGGAACACGCTGAGCCGGCCGATATGAAGATTCCGCGATCGGAGAGACATCGCATCATAATCTCTGCCGGAATATTTTTAAAACTTACTTGTATGATCCACGGTGAAAATGTAGGGGCGCATTTAGTACTATTCGGTACTGTGTCATTCGATATTTCGACCGACGCTCTTGCAGCAGGGATAATCGAACATTCGGGGATTCGGCACAATGCTTCGATGAGAAATTGCGACAACTCCCCTGCCCGCTCAAATTTTTGCTGAAAATCCGTATATGTTGTTTCAAGACAGCGGGCAAGCGCACAGGCTCCGGCAAGATTTTCCGTTCCTGGCCGAATATTGCGCTCCTGTGAGCCGCCGCGGATTCCGGAATTTAAGGGCTGTTTTAAGTATAATAGTCCGATACCGCGCGGACCGCCGATCTTATGGGCGCTCATCGAAGCGGAATGCACATCGGCAAGACCAAGCTCCGCTACGGGCAATTTCCCGATCGATTGCACCATGTCAACATGGAAATGAACGGGTCTTTTTCCGGCTGTATGTGCTTTGAGAGCCTGTGCAATGTCGCGAACCGGCTGCACAGAACCAATCTCGTTGTTAACGCCCATAATTGCAACCAGCATGGTATCTTCCCGCAGCGTATGGAGCACTGCATCGGGGGTAACGCAGCCGCTCTTATCGGAAGGTGCGGTTAAAACTGTCCAGCCGCAGTGCTCCAAGACAGCGGCTTGTTCCCGCACCGACGGGTGCTCGATAGTGCTGATAACAAGACTACCGGTTGCCGGACGGGTTAATAATGAAAGGAGTACGAGGCTGTTTGATTCGGATGCGCCGGAGGTGAAATAGAGCGTTTCGGCAGGGACTCCGAGCACTGCGGCGCAGCGGCTGCGAGCTTTTTCCAGCATATCCCGTGCCTCTTTTCCGAAACGGTGTTGAGCCGAAGGATTTGCGAACACAGCCGTTGCTTCACGGTAAGCGGCTTCGATCTCGTCGGTGTACGGCATTGCCGATGCTGCCCAATCCAGATAAATCATATCAGTACCTCCCGTATTATAGAAGTATCAACTTCGCGTACCTGTGTTTTAAGGATATTCTCCTGAAGAACAAGCCGGATCACCCCTCCGCGGTTCTTTTTATCTTTTTTCATGCGTGCGATAATCGCATCAGCAAAAGAACCATCCTTAAACCGTCTACTAAAGTAGACAGAATCTGTGCACCAGTCGTAACGGTTAAGAATTGTTGTAAAGTCATCAGCATAGTCTTTATCGGTGAGTTGCAAACGGAGACCTACGGCTAAGGCGCGGGATATACCCCATGCGACGGCGTCTCCGTGCGGTATGGAAAAATGGGCTAAACTTTCGAGTGCGTGACCAAAGGTATGTCCGAAATTTAAGAAAGCGCGTTCTCCTTGTTCGGTAAAATCCCGCTCGACAACCCGAGCTTTTGCCTCCGCTGCGCGGCGAATTAGCTTCGAAATGCAGGCGCTATCTCTGCGGACAATCTCATCATGCTGGGTTACGAACATTTGATACAGTTCGGTATCGTAGAGGACTCCCGTTTTCAGTATTTCTGCAAGGCCGGAGCGATATTCGGCTTCCGGTAAGGAACGGAGTACCGGAAAACAGAGGATAATCGATGAGGCGGCGTAAAACGTACCGATAAGGTTTTTATAACCGGAAAGGTTAATTGCCGTTTTGCCGCCGATGCTTGCGTCAGCCATTGCGAGCACGGTTGTCGGCACCAGAATACATCGGACACCGCGCATATAGAGTGAAGCGGCAAGGGCGGTTATGTCGCACACTGCGCCGCCGCCGAACGCAATAAAACAAGCGTGCCGGTCAAGTTCATATTCGGCAGCTTTCTCGGCAATAAGCGCAAGATTTTTTAAGTTTTTTGCAGCATCTCCTGCCGACAGCACTACCAGCGGCACTTGAGCGGAAAAATTTTCAGCTTGCCGTAAAAGAGGGAGCGTATGCTCGTCGCATACGTACAATGCGTCTACTCTCCCCTTCTCTTCCGAAAGTTCAGGGAGCCGGATGGTATCCGAGTGCCACCAAACCTGCGTAGTTCCGTGCGGCGTAGAAAACGAAAACGATTGTGGTAATTGTTTCATCGGTTTTTTGCTAAAGTTTTAAACGTTAGTCGGTGTGTGAGGCTGCCGGAGCCGCCGTTCGCGATGTTTTTCTATTTTTTATTTTTAACCAGAGCAGTTTTTCCGTTTCATAATTAGGATTTAAGTCCGTCCGCCAATAAAAAAACATTCGCACACCGCGTATCAGCTGTCTAACCGGCTTAGCTGCTCTTTTGCAGATACCGTAAACAGGAATAACGATAAGACCGGGTACTTCATTTGCTTCCATTGTAAACTGGATCTTTCCTTCGGGGTCTTCAAGCTGTATCCATGACACTTTATTGAATGCCTCCGTCGTAATACAGCGTTCTTTCTTTTGATTATCATCACAGTCATACAACGATAAAGAAGGCACAATAGAATCGGTTTCCTCCAAGGCAATATCAATTTCAGCAACAAAATAAGCGGAAAGATTAAAAGGACTATCGTTTTTTAAGATGTACTGAACCTGTGTTCCTTCGGGAAAAAAGGTGTATTGTTTACGCAGAGAAACCGGCTGCTTGATACCGGAATCAAATAAACCGGAAGTTGACAGTTTCAGCTCAGAGCGGATTGTATTAATTTCGGTTTCTTGATAGGTATTATCGGAAAATACGGTTGTAAGCGCTTCCGGCAGCCCATCTTGGAGGCGCTGCAAGGCTGCTTCCGATAAGAGATAGTCGATAAACATCCCCGAATGCTCGAGCGGCATATCGGAATAATTTTTATAAGCAGAGAATACATCACATTCAAAAATCTTCCCGCCGTGATGATGCACATACATATTTAATGATGAACGTTGCGATAAGACTTCTTTAAAACCGTCCATATCGATATCATATCGGGTAAGGCCTTCGGTAAATATACCCGGAAGCCGCGTTTGTTTTTCGGCAACAAGCAGTTTTCGATAGGCAATACAGCGTAATTCGTTATGGTATTCGGGGATACAAGGTTCCAGCGCGAAAAGCTCTGCGTTTTGCGCTTTCCATAGCTCTTGCAAGGCATATTTTTTACGCGCTTTATCGCCTTTCATACCGTTTGCTAACATATTCACATACATCATTTTTGAATAAATTTTAAAGGCATCACGCTGCAGCGTAATGGTATGTTTTACCGCATGTCCTGTCGGAGTATCGCAAAGAATGGTATTTGAATCGACGTATACCGGCAGATGCGGGCGCCGCCGCTTCATCAATTCAGCCGTATGGGTAAGCCGTATGACCGAATCCGGTTGATTACATATATCAATAAAAGAAGAAAACCAGTTCTGCCCATCTTTATTCTTTTCGAGGCATTTTATATAAGTTTTAACCGGTAAGAAAAGAAGATACATCGATTCTCCGGTAGATGAGGCTGCATTTGCTAATTTATCATAAAATTCTTGCGGTGTACGGTTTAGAAAATCAAGATCATCGGGAATATACGGAAATACGGTTATCGTTTTTCCTTTATCTTCAACAATTGCAGGAGAAAAATCAGCATTTTGATTATTTTGTTCTCTATATTGAGGAAATAGGCGATAATCGAGGAGACAATATTCCATACCGCACCGAGTAAACGGTGTAATCAATGACGGTGTCCATGCAGAAGCAGTTAAAAAAAGACCGCGTGGCCGCTTTCCGAAATGGGTACGGATAGCAGAAGTCATCATCTCAATTTGACCGATAACATCGGGAGCCGACAAGAGCGAGAGATAGGGCTGGTAATATCCTCCGCCCAGAAGCTCAATTTGCTTACGGGAAAGCATATTGTTAAGCAACATCGTATATGCTTGACGCTTCCCTTTCTGCCACTCTAAAAAGCTGCCTGTTGCAAAAATAGTCAGAGGCAGTTTTTCTTCCGCTTGAATACCGGAAAAAAAAGATTTATACAGCGATGCAATGTCATTTTTATCAATCTGCTGCAAATAGGAGATGGAAAGCTGTACGCAAAAGCATAAATGTACATTTTTCTTCGAGGTATTCACAGGATCATCCTTACTAAAACAATGCTTATTGTATACTATTTTTAGTAAATATGGAAGCATAAATTTTCGTATTCATAGCAACTGTATCAGAAAATTTTAAGTGAAAGCCTCCTTGGGTAGCTCTAAAAACTTCAGCTAGTTGTTAGAGATACCCGATGAGTATTTTTTATGTTGATTATTGATGAGAAGTGGATGAATCCGAGTCATCGGCAGCGGGCTTGTCCGTTTCGGCGACTGCATCGGATGAATCAGACAGTGTAGTTTCCGGCGCTGCGAGGACAGGTTGGTGCGGTAACTGAGATTCCGCCTTGATAATATCCTCAAATTCTTGTTTATCAATCGTTTCTTTCTCAAGCAGGCGCTTTGCAATATAGTCCAACAGGGACTTTTTTGCTTGTAACCGGTTTACAACGATGGCGTATTGCTCTTCCATGATGCGGGCAATCTCTTCATCGATATACTGCTGCGTTGTTTCAGAGTATTCGCGTACCAGCTGAGGATCCCCCGCTCCGTATCCACTGCCCCGCTTTGAAAGCGCAACGTTTTTAAAGCGGTCGCTCATACCATAGTCGGTTATCATACCGCGGATAATATCGGTAGCGCGTGAAAGATCATTTGCAGCGCCGGTGGAAACAACGCCGAACTGCACAAATTCGGCAGCCCGCCCGCCAAGCAGACAGTCAACCTCTGCAAGCAATTCCTTTTCAGTGCGCAGGAAGCGGTCTTCTTCGGGGATGTTTAGGGTATAGCCAAGCGCTGCAATACCGCGCGGTATAATGGAAACCTTATGTACCTTATCCGCCCCTTCGGTAAAGGCGGCCGTTATAGCGTGGCCTGTTTCATGGTAGGCAACAATCTGGCGTTCTTTTTCCTTGATTACCCTACTCTTCTTCTGCAAACCGGCGATGGCCTTTTCCACCGCTTCGTTGAGGTCTTCCGCAATAACTTCTTTACGACCGCCGCGCACCGCAAGCAACGCAGCCTCGTTAATCACGTTTGCAAGATCCGCGCCCGAAAAACCGCTCGTAATCCGCGCCGTATCGCTGAGATCAATTCCGCTGGAAAGCTTCACATTCTTGGCATGTATCTTGAGAATTTGCTCCCGCCCTTTCATATCGGGGCGATCAACCGCTACCTGCCGGTCAAACCGTCCGGGACGAAGCAGCGCGGGATCTAGAACATCAGGCCGGTTGGTTGCCGCAAGCAAAATGAGTCCCGTGCTGTTATCGAATCCATCCATTTCTACGAGCAGCTGATTGAGCGTCTGCTCCCGCTCGTCGTTTGAATGAATGGAATTCAGACGAGACTTACCGATGGCATCCAGCTCGTCGATAAATATGATACAGGGAGCTTTTTCCCGTGCTTGTTTAAAAAGGTCGCGTACGCGAGAGGCTCCGACACCGACGAACATCTCTACAAAGTCCGAACCGCTGATTCTAAAGAAAGGAACACCGGATTCCCCTGCAACGGCGCGAGCCAGTAAGGTCTTTCCGGTACCGGGCGGGCCAACCAATAAGACACCCCGAGGTATTTTACCGCCTATTTCGGTATATTTTTGAGGGTATTTTAAAAAGTCTACAACTTCAACCAGTTCTTCTTTTGCCTCATCGACACCTGCGACATCGCTAAAGCGGGTGGTAACTTTTCCTTCCTCGACAGCTGCGGATCGCGCTTGCCCTCCGGAAAAGATACTGCCGCCGAGTCCGCCGAGATTCGAGGTGAAACGCTTCATCACAAAATGCCAGAGAAGGAAGATAAAACCGAACGGAAGTATCCATTGTACCAAAAAGTCGACAAGAAAGTTATTTTCTTTAGGGCGTACTAAATAAATGACATTGTGCTCATCCAGCAGCTGTAAAAAAGATTCCGAATAGATCCCGACCGTTTGATAGGCGTCTCCCGTATCTGCCGACAAAAACGGCAATCTGCTGCGGGTTTGCTCACTGCTCGCCTGCGTCTTTGTTTGCCCGATAAAATACGTCGGTCCCATAATGACTTTGACGATTTCACCCGATGCAACGCGATCTTTAAACTCCGAAAAGGGAATAACATTCGCATCTTGCTTCATCAAAAACTGGTTTGCAATAAGCAGCGCGATAAACACGCCGACAATAATAGCGATAAAAGGAAGTTTCGGTTTCTTTTGATCCTTGTTGTTATTATTGTTATTGGACGGTTCCGGACTCAACTTAAAAAAATTAAAGGGATCTCGTTCGTTCGGATCCTTTTTATTCTTATCATCATTTTGATTCATAATTGCCGTTGCCTCATCTTTTTATTTTAGGATTCCGCTCAAAACTTCGGTGAAGGTAGTGGAGATTCCCTATCTTATAAGGCATAACATACTCAAAAAAGACAATATAGACAAGCAGGATATTCAAAAAGTCAGGGCAAATGCATCAAGTTCTCCGCAATACGCGCCTGCAGAATAATGGAAAACAAGGAAAAGTTTTATAATTGACGATACCGGAAATAGATGATAGAATTGCATTTATGAAAATAGTTTCCGCCGCAACGGTGTTTCTTGCGGTAAGTGTAATATGTTGCTTGTTTTTCATAATACGAGCTATAAGAAATAGAAAAAGTGCACAATCAGTTCGGTTATATAACATTGTATTGGTTGTGATTATGCTCTTGTCGATAGCGGCAGCTTTGTTTTTCAGGCATACATCTTTTCCTCTTGCGTCGACAGCACTCGGCGCTCTTTGTTTTATACTATTAGTGATTATTGCATCAAACGATGCGGTCTACCGGCGGGAATATACAACGCTCAAAACGCAGACGGAGCTAATACAAGAAGAACTGGTTAAGGCGCAACGGCCTGATGAAACTGCAATGAGGGCAAAAGAATTGTTACCGGTCGGCAATACGTTCCTGATAAAAGCCGCCGAAGCGATACGACAACGAACCGATACGTCCGGTATTCTCGGTTTTATCAATAAAATCATGATAGAACAGCTCTTTGCAGACGGAGGTGTTATCCTTACCATCGGTGAATTTGAAGACGTGCTCAGCGTTAAGGCGTATAGTGGAAATTATCCGCCGCCGTATAAGCTGCCCGATGATGTGCCGCACCAGCAAGAGCAGGTTGCCACTAATTTTAGATATGCGGAATTTCCACTCAATAATTCATTTTTCGGTGAGGCCGCGCGTTCGGCACAATCGATTTTAATTCCGCATGCACAGGACGATAGTAGAATTGTTATCAACGGAGAAGAGCCGTTCCTCTTGCCGGGTTCGTTATTAACGCTACCAATGATTTATCACGGTACGGTAGCGGGGCTGATTTCTTTATCACGCAGTACCGAGCATGCACCGTTTACCGAATCCGATGTACAAATCGGCGAAATATTGACCAGCTATGCAACGGCTGCTCTGAGACTGATATATGATTTGCAGGATGAAACGGAATTAAACACCATCGAAAACGAAACCGATATTGCGAGCCGTATTCAAAGAATCTTGCTTCCTAAGAAGATTGTCGACACAGCGGACTTGAATTTTTCAGTGCTTTTTAATCAGGCGCGAGGCGTTTGCAGTGATTACTATGATATTATTCAGAATCAGAAAGATAGGCTTTTCTGTATTACCGCAGACGTTGCCGGAAAAAGTATTCACGCCTGTATCGTTATGGTGATGATTCGCTCGTTGCTCTATCTTATCACCAATACGGCGCAGAACACTCAGAGTATCCTCGATATTTTAAATAAGGGTATTACCGGAAAAATATCGATTGACCACTATGCAAGCATATCGTTATTGACGTATATTCCTGTAGAGAAAAGCATTGAATATGTAAATGCCGGAACGCAGTCTCTCCTCTTGTGGAAAGCTTCGACAAAGAAATTAGTGCGGCTTGAACAAAAATCGGATCCTATCGGTGTAGATAGTAAATCGGTTTATATCTGCAAAAGGATTCCTGTTGAAAAAGGAGATATCGCTGTTTTGTTTACCGACGGTATTATCGAAACACTGAATGATCGGGGCGAACCGTTTGGATTAAAAGCTCTTGCGGAGCTTTTGGCTGCAAACGCTACATTGTCGGCGAAAGCCATTACCGATAAAATCAATAAGCAAATAAAGATGTTTATGGGAAAGACATCACCGCATGATGATCAGACGGTGATGATTATTAAGGTAAAATAGCGTGAAGGAGAACGGAATATGGAACTGAAAATCCGAAAAAACAAGGATATATACATTGTCGATATAAGCGGAGAAATGGATTTATACAATTCGTATAAACTAAAGGAGTTGATTACCAAGATGCTTGAACGTCAGATTCAATGTATCGTACTCAATCTTGAAGAAGTTGAATATATCGATTCTTCCGGTATCGGCGCGTTGATTTATATTTGTTCAACCTTAAAAAAGAAAAACTTAAAATTATATATTACTAATATTCACGGTTCGGTAAAAAAAGTTATCGAATTAACAAAGTTGATGGGTTTCTTTCCCATCACTAATACTTTGGAAGAAGCACTGCAAAAATTAGCCGATAGTCAATAAAAATAGGAGAAAGTTACAATATGATTAAAGAGTTACGTGTTGATGGAAATGATCCGTTGTTTGATAAGACCGGTATGCTCTATAAGGAATTCCCTTCGGATTTTCGGCAGATTCGCTATTTTACCCTTTTAATTGTTCAATCCGCTCCGTTGGAAATTAAAGGAATTAACCTGCTTGAACAGCAAATCAGTGAAATTATCAAAAATGCCGTAAAGCATGGAAATAAATGCGACCCTAAAAAGAAAGTGAAGGTGTGGTACGAGTTTAGCCCCGAACACGCACACCTCATCGTAGAAGACGAAGGTTCCGGCTTTAAAGACATAGAAAAATGGAACGAGTTTAACCGGAAACGGCTTGAATGTCTGCATAAGCAGGATTTTACAAACCTCGGCGACTATGTTTCCTTTAGGACAGCGCAGAGTGATGAAAATGACGGCGGGAATGCATTATTTGCCGCTCTTGAGTACTGGAACGGCGGTTTTGTATTCGGCGATAAGCGTAATTCGATCGCGATGCTGAAACAATACCCCAAAAAACGCCACGGTATTGCAATAGAATAAAATAACACGGTGCTAATACGCCTTTTCCATCCCGCCGTTTGTAGCAATGGGGATATCTCAAAAGTTGCTTACTTTTTCAACAAGCTGACGGAGCAATTAATCCTAAGGCTCCGCCTTTCCACGGAACTGAAGTTTTTAAAAAGGCTACTCAAAAAATCAACAACTCCGACGCAAGTATCGGGGTTGTTGATTTTAGAAGAAAGCGATCTTTTACCGCTCTGTCTCGAAAAACCGGTGTCGGAGAATCTATTTACGCCTGATTCTTTTTGTATTCTGCGAGACCATTCAAATAGTAGAGCGCAGCCCAACAGGCATCGTGGGACGCAGTCTGATAACTTAGAACATCCGGATAGATTTCTACAAAATCAAACCCTTTTGCTCCGTAAAGCCCGGCTTCATGAACCATCATGCACAACTCATAGGAGCTAAGCCCGCACATATCCTGCGGGCCTTGAGGCATACAAGATGCATCCAGTGCGTCTGCACAGATAGTTATATAGACTTGCTCCGTATCTTTAAATGCCACCGCAATAGCCTCATCGATAGAAGCCTTCCACCCGTTTTCCTTGATCTCACGAGCAAGAATAATGTGTGCGCCGAATTTTTTTGCATTGTTAAATTCATCGCGATGATTCCGCGGGCCGCGAATTCCTATATGGACGATTTTCTCAGGATCAATGTTTGGGTCATTGTACATACGGTAAAACGGAGAACAGCGGGATAATTCATCGTCCCCGAAACGTGCATAGTTGTCCAAATGCGCATCAAAGTGCAGAACACCGATCTTGTGGGGATGCCGTTTTGCAATTTCACTGATAATAGGATATGCTATGCCGTGATCTCCGCCGAATGTAATAGGAAATAGCCCTTCATCAATAATTTCCCCAATCCGCTCCCGCACTTTTTCAAAGGTAAAACCGTAGTCGCCGTTACGGCAGGCAACATCGCCATAATCGCCGATTTTCAGGTAATCTGTACAGTCAATACCAAAATCCGGCAAAAAACCGGTATAACGGATTGAAACGGAACGGATGGATTTTGGCCCCTCAGTACAGGAAGAGTATCCGCCTATAGTACAGCCGCCCTCCCATGGAATACCGATGACTGCGGCATCCAGTCCTTTAAGATCCGACCGGCATTCCAGCACCGGAAGATTGAGCCACGAAGGAACTCCGCTGTAAATAGTATTTGGCAGAAAGTTAGGGTCATAAATTGTAGGTTTGCTGTAGCGCATAATTTTACGTCCTCCTTGTATAAAATCGTATTAAATACTCTTGTATTAGAATACACCGATAAAACTGCTGATACCGAGTATCAGAGAAACAATAAAGATGGCTATTCCGAGAATGTTTTGTATAATAGTATTAGTGTACTGCCCCATGATCTTTTTACGTCCGGTAAGATAAACGGTAATACCCACAACAACCGGCAACACAATTCCATTAACAGCCTGTGCTGTCATAATCAACGCAAGAGGGTTGCTGCCGGTAGCGGCAATGATAATGCCGACAATCAAAACGGCGGCGTTGGTAATGGTATATCGTTTGTCGGAGCGCGAAGTTTCCCAACCAAGAAGACCTGCCAGCACATAGGAAACGCCGATAGGTGTACAGACTGCAGATGAAACACCGGCAGCTATCAAACCGATTGCCATAAACGGCAGAGCAGCATCGCCGAGCAGCGGTTTTAACTGAACAGCCATATCCATAGCATTGTTGACGGCCATACCGCGCATTACAGTAGCAGACGTAACCATAATAGCACCGGTTACGACACCGCCGACAAGCATAGGCACAGTGGTGCCGAAAGAACAAAGCGGAAGCTCATCCGCCGTTTTCCATGTCCGTTTTGCACTGGCAGCATGTAAAAACATATTGTAAGGGACTACTGTGGTACCGATAAGAGCCAAACAAGTCATAATATTTCCTTGCGGAACTATTGGAATACAGCCGCGAAGCAATTCAACTATGTTCGGCTTTACAATAATCATAGTGATTAAAAATACAGCGGCCATAATAATCACACACACACCTAAAAGCTTTTCCAAGTATTTTACAGCATCATTGGCAAAAAAGAGAAGCAGCAGGATTCCCAAACCCCAAATCGGAGCAATAATTTTTGTAGAAATACCTGTCAAAGCGCTAATACCAAGAGCCGTTCCCGTTAAATCTCCGCCCATATAAGCAAAACCGCCCACAGCGATAGCAACAGCTACCAAACCGCAAAGAATGTATTTAAGCACCGGACGTTCCGCAAAGTCATCTGTAAGATTCTGTGCCAAATCTTTTTGAGTTACAATACCAAGCCGAGCCGCCATTCCTTGCACCACAACTACGGCAATGACGGAAAAGATAATGCACCAAAACAGTGCGAAACCGTGGGCTGCTCCTGCCCGAGTAGAACTTGTTACCGTTCCCGGCCCGATAAAAGAACCTACAATGAGAAAGCCGGGGCCCATAGCAATCAGTTTATCCTTAAAACCGTACCTTTTCTTTTGTCCTTGCATTTTGTCACCCCCTTTTTATTTTTGACAATAGCAAATGCAATTTGTCTATATAATATTCTAAGGAGTGTATTATCTTTTGTCAATATAATATTTTGATATTTTCATATTTTACTACATTATCAAATAGCTGTTCGTTGATTTTGATTTTTACTAAAGATATTTGACCATTTCAAATTGTATGGCTATACTAATTTTTGTTTCAGCACCACGAATCAACAACCCCGACGCTTGCGTCGGGGTATGTTGTTCTCATAAGGTGGTTGCAGTCGGCTTTAATACCCTTTGTTACGACGCAAGCGTCGGGGTATTAAACCCTCCGCACGAATCAAAAGGAAAATGTATGAATCCGAAATCTCCGAAAAATATTCAATCCGTTCAGCGTGCTATTGATATCATCGCCTGCTTTAAGAACGGCAGTACTGAAATGAGTCTTGCAGAAATCAGCAGTCTTCTCCATCTTAACAAAAGCACTGTGCACGGACTTCTTAACACGCTGCGTCAAAATGAATACGTTGAACAGGATATATCGGGAAAGTATAAACTTGGGCATTTTTTCCGCGACAAGATTATCGTGATGAATGATTCCAAACAACGCATTCTCAAAGAAAAAGCAAAGAAAGCAATGCAGGAGCTTTCTAACCGATATAACTGCAGTACTGCAATATTTACGTTGGAATCGGGAGAATTAATACTCCTTGAGCGCATACAGCCTAACTCTTCAATCTATTCTATTGCTGCGATGGAAACAATTATTAATCCGCTGCACACGTCCGCATCGGGTAAACTGCTTCTTGCAACTTTTGATGAAGAACAGCTCGATAGATATTTAAGACGGCATCCCCTTCTAAGCACAACATCGCACAGCATTACAACAAAGAAAGCATTACGGGAAAACATCGAATTAATCCGCAGAAATCGGTATTCTATAGAAGATGAGGAGCTTGAGTTGGGCGTCTATGCGGTTTCGGCGCCGATTGTAGATGATAAGCAATGCTTATATGCTACTATCAGCGCAACCGGTCTTTCAGTGCTGATTAAAAATAACATAGATTTAGTAAGAGAGCTAAAAACACTTGCGGATAACTTCAGTGATATGCTTTTTAATCATGAGTAGGCATAGACGTTGCTTCTGAGAAAGCGGCATCTTCTTTACTTTTTTAATATCCGATTTATACTTTTCAAAGGTTCTTATAATGTCATTTTTCCTGCCCCAAGCATATGATAGCATAGGGGGCTGTCCAAAAACTGGAAGCCTATCGGCTTTTTCTGTAAGGAAATGATTTATCATATCCGCTAAAGCGGATTGCGTAACAGCTTTTTGACAGTTTCCTTAGATTTAGATGCGATGTTACGATAACAACGGTACGTCCTTGTACCGTTGTTATCTTCAAGTTTTCTCATCGAAAACTTGTTACTGTTAAAACCACTACCATCCATGGCAGATTTAAAAGTTATTACTGTATAAAGACTTAATTTTAAACTCGTTATCAGCTATGCTGATGAGGGATGGCGAAAAAGCAACCAACTTTTGATACATCCCCGCGATACTGTATGGAACCACTGACATCCTGTCAGAGAAGCGATGTTTTTCGTTCACGCAAAACTCGCAGCCAAAACTATACACAGATGTATAGTTTTGGCGCAGATGCGCCGTATATTTCAAAAGGAGCTTGCTTTTCGATAAAAATCCACTATCGACCGCCCATAAGCGCGTTGGTCGATGCGGGTTAATGACAGGATTTGTTCCGGAAGCTCTTTCTCTTTGGGGCGATGTATCAGCGTAAGCCCTCCGGCAGCAAGAATCGGTTTTTCGGCAATTGTATGTAATAGATCATAATGGAACTGATAGGGAAACGGGGGATCAAGATAGATAATATCAAAGATATGTTTTGAACGCTGGAGATAAAGCTCCACCGGCATACATTTACAGTCAAGTTTTTTGTCTGCAAGCGCGGCATTTTTTAACAAAATAGGAAATTTATCCTTGTCTTTTTCCACCAATACGACCGGATATGCTCCCCGTGAATAGGCTTCCAGTCCGCACATACCCGATCCGGTAAACAAATCTAAAAAAGATTTTCCTTCCAAATCACCTAAAATCGCAAAAAGAGATTCCCTCATTCTATCCATTGCCGGTCGGATAATACCTTTAGGACATTGAACTTTCCGGTTTTTTAGCGTCCCGCCTGTTATACGCATATCGATTTACTTAAATACAAAGAAGTTGACTGAGTTCGTTTTGCGAAACAATCTGATACGCATCAAGATTCTTATCGCTTTCTTGAATCCGCTTTTCTATTCGATCTTTTATATCAGTATGTAATTTATAATAAGCCCCCAGATCGGTACCCGAAACAGACAAAGTAATCTGTTTTTCAATCGTTTTAGCGGCAAATGCTTTTAAGAGCAATAAATAATCAGTTTCGCAGGAATAGAGACTCTGCATAATCGGAAGATATTCAGGCAAATGTGAAAGATTCTGCACTTCGGTAAATAGCGACTGCAATGTATCGGATATAAAAGATATATCAGCAATGGTCTTTTCTAAAAACATATTTTCCGACAGTTCAAGCGAAAGTCCTTCGGTGGTAATATTGATTATTTTTGCAAGCTGATAGAGATTATCATGGAATGCGGTATTTTTAAGCATAGAACGCCTCCCTTTCTACTTTTTCAGTATCGGTATTTTCTCAATAAATATGAGTTTTGCCGAACTTGCCATTTTTTATGCAATGTGGCAGTATGATACGCATGGTTTTCAATGATAAACTTCACATGGGAATTGATGTCGGCTCGACAACCGTAAAAACGGTGATTCTTGCTGCTGATAATTCCATAATATATAGCAGATACGAGCGGCACCGCGCAGATATCCGCAAGACAATTATTTTGGTGGTAACGGAAGCCTTGGATGAGGTGGCAAAGGTTTACGGCAGCCGCGCTCAATTACAAGTACAGGTAACCGGATCCGGCGGCTTGGCTGTTTCAAAGTGGCTCTCCGTGCCTTTTGTGCAGGAGGTTGTCGCCGCAGCTGTCGCCGTGCAGGCAAAGATTCCGCAAACCGATGTTGCTATCGAGTTGGGCGGCGAAGATGCCAAGATAACGTACTTCGGCCGTTCGGTTGAGCAGCGTATGAACGGCACCTGCGCAGGCGGTACGGGCGCCTTTATCGACCAAATGGCGGCGCTCCTCGAAACCGATGCGACAGGCTTAAATGAGCTTGCAAAAAACGCAACAACGATTTACCCCATCGCCGCTCGCTGCGGGGTCTTTGCAAAAACCGACGTACAGCCGCTGATCAACGAAGGAGCGCGGCGGGAAGATATTGCCGCGAGTATCTTTCAGGCGGTTGTCAGCCAGACAATATCCGGTCTTGCATGCGGGAAACCAATCCGCGGCCGCTGCGCCTTTTTAGGCGGCCCCCTACACTTCCTTGATCAGCTGAGGCAGCGATTTATCGAAACCCTGCACCTGACGGACGATGAAATCATCGTGCCGGAAAAATCGGAACTCTTTGTCGCACTCGGCGCAGCGCTCAGCGCCGGTTCCAATCAATCGCTGCGGGCATCGCCCCATAGGGCTGTCAACAACGGCGCCGAATCGGCGGCGATTTCCTGCACGGCGCCAACGAAAACACAGCTCTTACGCACGGGCTTCCGTGCTCATCCGAGTGCACCGCCGGAAATAACAAACACAACAGTATTTATCGCCCCCGCCGCCTTGACCGTGGAAATACTGCGGAATAAGCTCGGCTCCCTCGCCGATGCGGAAATGCAGGAAGTCCAGCGGCTTACGCCCCTCTTTGAAAATGATGCGGCGCTTGCAGAGTTCCGCGAACGACACGGGCGAGAACGGGCGGAAACCGCCCCGCTTGAAGCAGCAACGGGACCCGTGTTCCTCGGTATGGATGCCGGTTCCACCACAACGAAGGCCGTGCTTATCGACCAAGAAGGGAGAATCCTCTGGCAGTTCTACGAATCGAATGCAGGGAACCCTGTCAATCTTGCAGTAACCATGCTGAAATCCCTCTATGAGCAAATTCCGAGCGGAGCGCATATCGCCCGCTCTTTATCTACCGGCTACGGCGAAGGGCTTTTCCAAGCGGCCTTCGGCGTCGATGCGGGAGAAGTTGAAACCATCGCACACCACCGCGCAGCCGATTTCTTTCTTCCCGGTGTTGAGTTTTTGCTCGACATCGGCGGACAGGATATGAAGTGCATCCGCATGAAGAATAACTGTATCAGCTCCATTCAACTGAACGAGGCATGTTCTTCGGGCTGCGGCAGCTTTTTGGATAACTTTGCCCGCTCGCTCGGTATGCCGGTTACGGACTTTTCCGCTCAAGCGCTCCTTGCACCGAAACCTATCGATCTCGGAAGCCGCTGTACGGTCTTTATGAACAGCCGTGTTAAGCAGGCGCAAAAGGAAGGCGCGTCCGTCGGCGATATTTCTGCGGGGCTTTCCTATTCGGTGATTAAAAATGCCCTCTTTAAGGTTATCAAACTGAGAAATACCGCCGCTATCGGCGAAAAGGTGATTGTGCAGGGCGGTACGTTTCACAACGATGCGGTGTTGCGCGCCTTTGAGCTGATTACCGGCAGAGAAGCGGTACGCCCCGATATCAGCGGCTTGATGGGAGCCTTCGGCGCCGCACTCCTCGCCCACGACCAATGGAAAGAACAAGGAGCAGATGCACACGTCCGGTCAAATATCTTGCCGGCGGAAGGACTTGATGCGCTCACCGTCAAACTGGAACTTTCCCGCTGCGGTAAATGCGCAAACAACTGCCTTTTAACCGTCAACCGGTTTAATACGCCCGCAGCAGGTACCCGCATCTTCATTACGGGGAACCGCTGTGAGCGCGGCGCCGAAATAGCGGAAACGGCGAATGCACAGCAAAAAGACTCGCCGGTAGAGGCCGGTAGCCCTGAACAAACCGATAAAAAGAAACAGGCAGATACAAAAAAACAGGACAGTAAGCTACCGAACATCTTCGATTGGAAGTATAAACGTATGTTCTCGTATAAGCCGCTGCCGGAAGCGGAAGCCGCACGAGGCGTTATCGGCATTCCGCGTGTGCTCAACCTCTACGAAAACTATCCGTTCTGGTTCACGCTTTTAACCGAGCTGAAATTTTCGGTAAAATTATCGCCGCGTTCCTCTCGTAAACTCTATGAGCTGGGCTTGGAATCCATCCCCTCGGAATCGGTATGTTATCCCGGCAAAATTTCTCACGGGCACATCGAAGCGCTTTTGAGAGCGGGCGTTACGACGATTTTCTATCCTTGTATTCCTTACGAATTGAAAGAGGACCCCAAGGCAAACAACCATTTCAATTGCCCCGTCGTAACGAGTTATCCAGAAGTGCTCAAAAACAACATCGATGCGCTGCGGCAGGACGAACATATCCGGTTCCTTAACCCCTTTTTGCCGCTCTATAACGAAAAGCGGCTCGGCGAGCGGCTCCACGAAGAGCTCAATAAATACTGGGATATTCCGCTTGCCGAAATCCGCACCGCTGTACGAAAAGCGAAAGAAGAGGCGGAAGCGGTAAAAAAGGAGACCCAGTTCCAAGGAGAAGCGGCGCTTCGGAAAATAAAAGAACAGGGGCTTATCGGTGTTGTGCTTGCAGGGCGACCGTATCATCTTGATCCCGAAATCAATCACGGAATCCCCGAATTGCTGACGGGCTTGGGACTCGCCGTATTAACCGAGGATTCCGTTGCTCATTTAGGCAAACTACCCCACCCGCTTCGGGTTGTAGACCAGTGGGTGTATCACAACCGGCTGTACCGCGCCGCCGAATTTGCCGCACGGCAGGATAACCTCGCGCTCATTCAGCTCACCAGCTTCGGCTGCGGTTTGGATGCGGTTACCGCCGATCAAGTGCAGGAAATTATCGAAGCGCGCGGGAAAATGTATACCCTACTCAAAATCGACGAAGGTTCCAACCTCGGCGCCGTGCGTATCCGTATCCGCAGCTTACTCGCCGCAATCCGCGAACGCGGCAAAAGAGCTCCCGTCAAGGCGCCGGGATACCGCGGCTTTAAGCGGGTTGAATTTACCGAAGAGATGAGCAAACGATACACGGTTCTTGCGCCGCAGATGGCTCCCATTCACTTTGATTTACTGGAAGCAGCCTTTCGGCACTCCGGCTTTAATCTCGTCATATTGCCCGATACCGATCCTCAGGCAATCGACTGCGGATTACGGTATGTAAACAACGATGCCTGCTATCCGGCGATTATCGTTGCGGGGCAGATGATTTCGGCGCTGCAGTCGGGTAAATACGACCTCAATGCGACGGCGCTCATCATCACGCAGACGGGCGGCGGGTGCCGTGCGACAAACTATATCGGGTTTATCAGGCGGGCGTTGGAGGATGCAGGCTTGGGCTATATCCCCGTAATCGGGTTAAGTGCGCAGCAAATTGAAAAGAATTCCGGCTTTAAGCCGACGTTCGGTTTAGCAGACCGCGCGCTAAAGGCGCTCTGCCTCGGCGACTTACTGATGCGTGTACTGTACCGTACCCGCCCATACGAGCAGGAAAAAGGCGCCGCAAATGCGCTCCATCGGCACTACGCGGAGAGAATAAAGAATGAATTGAAACATATGACAGGACGGGATTATCGCAGGATTGTACGCGATATTGTCCATGACTTTGATACGCTTCCGCTCATTCAAGGGGAAAAACCCCGTATCGGCGTAGTCGGTGAAATTTTGGTAAAATTTCATCCGACAGCCAACAACGATATTGTCGGTACCATTGAACGGGAAGGCGCCGAATGCGTCATGCCCGACCTTATGGACTTTTTCTTCTATTCATTGTTCGACGGCATCTATTATGAAACCTCACTGGAATCGAGCGCTTTTAACCGGTTGAAATATCACATCGCGATCCGATACATCGAACGGTACCGCAGCGCGATGAAAAAAACGTTGAACAAAAGCTGCCGGTTTACCGCCCCCGAATCGATCTACAATTTAGCGAAGGGTGTCCACGGGGTTCTGGATTTAGGCAACGACGCCGGCGAGGGTTGGTTCCTTACCGCCGAAATGGTTGAACTTATTAAATCGGGAGTTGTCAGCATCGCTTGTTTACAGCCGTTTGCGTGCCTTCCCAATCACGTTACCGGCAAGGGGATGATTAAGGAACTGCGCCGCCGGTACCCCGATGCGCAGATATCCGCCATCGACTTTGACCCGGGAGCAAGCGAGGTCAATCAGCTCAATCGGCTCAAGCTCTTATTGGCAAATGCACCATACGGCGAACATCCCGACGGAATGAATCGAAAGGGGGCATAATAAGAACCATGATATACGCACCTATTGAAGATACAGCGCTGCAACAGCACCTTGATAAACTTGAAAAAGATGAACTTCATATTTTTACTGCCGACGACGGACTGTTCCGTGGAGGGCTTTTCCATGGCACGCGGTTCGTAAACCGAATACGCGCACAGCACCGGCTGGGTATTCTGGAAACCCTTGTCCTCGGTCAGGCAGGCCTCTGTGCCGCATTGATGATTCAAACAATGAAAGGGCGCGAAACACTCCAGCTGCGCTACGAAACGGATGGCCCTGCAACCGGTTTTTCCGTAGAAGCAGACTCGCGGGGTTCTGTACGCGGCTACCTTTTGCAAAATCCCATTCCGATTACTGCTCCACTTGAAAGCTGGGATCTTGCCCCCTTCTTCGGAAACGGTACTCTCAGCGTTACACGGTTCCCCGAAGCATATCAAACGGAGGGGCGGGATCCGCAGCGCGGTATTGTCGAAATTAAATACCGGAATATCGCAAAAGACCTTGCATGGTATTTTCAGCAATCGGAACAGCTCTACACCGCTTTTAATACAAGTATCCGATTTGACAGCATCGGCAGAGTAGTCGGCGCCGGCGGCTTTTTTATTCAACGGATGCCGACAGAGGGGGGATCACGCCGCGGCGGGCAATTAAAGACGGAAGAAGAAATTGAAGATGCCATTACCGGTATGGAACGGGCATTTACCGCCTGTCCTCCGCTCGGCGATTGGTTCGGTGAAGGCGGCAACTGCGAAGACATTATATTCGGTCTGTTACGAGAGTTTAACCCTCAAGCGGTTGCAACACGGAACATCACTTTTGATTGTCCATGCTCAAAGGAGTATTATCTGGAAGCGCTGAGGAAATTACCGCAAAACGAACTGAAAAACTTAAAAGAAACGGCAGACGATCCGCTTGAGATTGTCTGTAGGAATTGCTCCAGTGTATACCATATTCCGCTTGCCGAATTATAAAATCAGCAAATCTGCGGCAATAATACTTTCAAGGCGGTCGCTGCAGCGGCCTGTTCCGCTTCTTTTTTGCTTTTCCCTAGAGCGGGTTCATATTCTTTCTCTTTAATGACAACTTTTACTTGAAAAACTCTGTCATGATCCGGTCCCGATGTCTCTACCAGCACATATTTCGGGATAATGCGGTATTTTTTTTGTACATATTCTTGCAGCAAAGACTTATAATCCCGATATCGATGTTTATTTTGTTCGACCAGCTGCATCTGCGGTTCAATAATTTTTAATACGAACTGTTGGGCAGCCTTAAACCCCGAATCTAAGTAGAGTGCGCCGATAAGTGCTTCCACCGCATCGGCAAGCAGGGCTTTTTTCTTTCTACCGCCCGACACTTCTTCACCGTGCCCCAGCATTAAATATGTATCGATATTGAGATTCAGTGCAATGGGAAAAAGAGAGTCTTCGGAAACGACAGCCGCTTTAATTTTTGCAAGATCACCTTCAGGTTTATCGGGATGAGCAAGATACAGCTCCGCCGCAACAATCATACCAAGTACCGAATCGCCCAAAAATTCAAGCCGCTCATTATTGATAGGAGAATCGCTGTGTTCATTAGAAAACGAACGATGACGAAAGGCTATATCCAATAAGCCAATATTTTTAAATTTACATCCTGCTTTTTTTTGAAAAGTAAGCAGTTCTTGCTTCCGGTGTTTTTCTAAAACATGCGTAAAAGGAAACAAGAACGACATCTTTTGCAATATTACTTTGACTGAGATTTAATGAAATCGTAAGCATCTCTAACAGTTTCGAATTCGCTTACTTTTCCATCGGGAATCTTTATCCCCATCTCTTCTTCGATTGCATACACCAGCTCATACGTATCAAGGCTATCAGCGCCGAGATCTTGGCGGAATGAAGAATCGAGCGTAATTTTATCCGCATCAATTTCCAATTTGTCTGCAATCAGCTTTTGAATTTGAACAAATAATTCGTCCATAAAGAAAATCCTCTCTTAATTTAATGTATCCGGATCAACGACCTGATGTCCGCGGTAGAACCCGCATTTTGAACATACATGATGAGATAAAATTAAATTGCCGCAATTTGCACACTCCACAAGATGAGGCGCGTTTAACCGCATATTGATTCCTCGACGGCGGCGTGTGCGTGCTTTTGACGTTTTAGCTCTTGGCACTGCCATAAGGTAACCTCCCTATTCATAATTAAATCACAAAAAGATATTCCATATTATACGTGAACCTGAAAATAGTCAATACATCGTGAACAATCCGGGGTAAACGCATCAGGCGTTTTATGAATGTTCCCCGCAAAATAAGAGAGTCTACTCGACCAGAGG
>NZ_JACCLP010000010.1:0-112848 GCF_050937395.1 Treponema sp. OMZ 805
TACGCACTTACGCACTTACGCACTTACGCACTTACGCACTTACGCACTTACGCACTTACGCACTGCTCTGCCTCGTTTTATGTGCCCCTCTTTATGCGCAAGAAGTACCGCTCTGGGTTTTAAGCAAAGACGTATACTTTCCATCTGACACCTATCTTAGCGCGCTCGGCGTAGGAGATACCAATCAAGCATCGCGCGAAGATGCAATCTCACAACTCACTCTCTATTTTGATTCAACAATAACCGTAAACAACACAACAAACGCTTCCATAAAAGAAACACGCGATTCCGTAGACAAAACGCGGAGGCTTTCATCCGAAATTTCCGTTTTTTCGGAAGCTGAATTGCCGCCGCTTTCATTCACGGAATCGTTCTTCCATGCAAAGAACGGGAAATGGTATACGTGCGCTTCTATCAATAAAAAAGAAGCTGCAAAAATGTATGCGGCGGAACTGCAAACCGGCATTAAAAATGTTCAACTTACGCTCAAAAATCTCCAAACATCATCTTCCTTTACGAAATTTGTCGATCTTTCAAAAACGCTCAAAGAGCTGAATGCGTTGCAAAAGACGGCGGAAAAATTAACCGTTTTGGATTTTGCAAACGGTGAAAGACTGCACTCTTCAATTATTACGCTGAAAAATGACTGTATAACACAAAGACAAGCGTTAAAGGAACGGATGAAATTTTCCATTCGGATTGAAAATGATTGTGATGATGCCGTTACAATCGCTTTGCAGGAAATCCTTGAAAACGAAGGTTTTATCTACGACCCTGACGGCGCATTGTGCCTGAGCGGAAGTATTAAAACCGCTATAACCGAGAACGATGCCGGTGTTTTTGTAACGCCCCGTTTGTCGCTTAAAATTATCGATACAAAAAACGGCGGAAAATCGCTCGCGTCTTATGCAAAAGCATATAAAAGATGGGGGCACATCAATGTGGAAGGCGCGAAGAAAAAAGCCTTTGTTGAAGTTGAAAAAGATCTGCGTGCACACTTTATGGAAATTTTTCGGTAATTGTAATTGCAATGAAGGGTAAGAATTTTCAAAGAGGCATCCGCAGTTTTTTTATATTTAATTTACTTATTATATGGAGGAAAAAATGAGTAAAAATTTTATCAAAACGGTTTTGGTGTTATCGGCAGGTTTAATGCTGATAGCAGGATGTGCTTCTACAGGTGCGGCAACGACACAAAATGTGCTGCCTCAGGCTTCCGGTAATGCCCGCAATCTCAAATTTGAGATTATCGATTGGCAAGGCGCTTCTTTCGGAGCGGAAATCCCCGAATGGGCGCAAATTGTTCTAACGGATAAGGAACAGCTTGACCGCATCGCAGCAGCGCCCACGTATAAAGATTTAGCGGTACGGACGGCTTCGGCGCAGGGTAGGGATATTGACCTGTTAAAACGGTGGGTCCAAAACGACATTGCCGCAGCGGTTACCCGTGAAATTGCGCAAACAATTACAGTTAAATCCGGCCAAGGAATGAGCGGAAATAAGGACAGCGATAAAGACGCGCAAAAATTACTGCAGGATGTGATGGGTGTTTTTTCGTCCGTTACTTTAAACGGGCTGGAAAAAAGCCGCGAATTTTGGGTTGGACGGCGCGACAAAGGGACTGGGAAGGAAAGCTATGAATATGTTGCCGTGTATGTTATCAATAAAGAAGATTTACAACTGCAAATAGACCGCGCACTGGGTAAGGTCGCCGCAAAAACCGAAAAAGAGAAGGCGATGTTAACCGATATTAAAGCTGCAATACAAAACTCTGTTGATAAAGTTCAGCATATCGATTTCGGCGAACAATAAAAAAGGAAACGGGAAGTATACTATGAAAAAATTAATTATTTTTATCAGTCTGCTTTTGTGTGCCGGTTTTGCCTTTGCCGCAGATGTGCAGACTGCATTAAAAGAAACAGCGGAACAGTTTTCCGCTTCGCTTAAACCGAAAAGCGTTGTTGCGATTATCGGTATCCATTCAGAAAGCCCGGTATTAAGCGACTTTATGCTTGATGAACTGACACTGCGGTTAGTGCAGCTTAAAAAGCTCACCATTGCCGACCGTGCAAACTTGGAAGCGATAAAGAAAGAGATGAGTTTTCAGCTTTCGGGAGAAGTCGGCGACGAATCCATTCAGCAGTTAGGCGCCAAGATCGGTGCGGAAACGGTTATACAAGGTACGCTAAAACAACTGGGTAAAAGCGCTCGGTATACGTTGACCATCCGCGCATTAGATGTTACGACAGCCGCCGTTACCGATATGTACCGCGCAGCCGTAGAATTGAATGAGATTGAAGCATCGATGCTGGGAGTAAAAGCAGTAAACAAAACAAACGCGCCATACAGCGTAGGAAGTGTCGGGTTTCAAAACCTTTTATTCGGGCTCGGTTCATATAGAACCGGCCATCCCGGCGACGGCGCGGCATTGACTGTCGGACACATTGTCGGCTGGGGATGTCTCTTTGCGGGTATTGGTCTATGGACCGCCGGAGATTCAGCAATGGCAAGCTTGCGCAGAGAGAGCGAGCAGGCTGACCAGCAGGCTGATCGAAACCGCCCTCCTTCTGGTTGGTCTTATTTGGATGGAACTAGTTACGAGGATTATAAAAATAAGCAAGAGCAGTGGCAAGAAGCGAGAGATAGGCGAAAAAACGACGAAGCTACCAGACAAGCCTCTATAAATCGTCAAATTTCGACAGGTGTAATACTTTTGTCGGTAGGTGTCATCGTAGAAGTTGGTTCCTTTATTTACGGTTTTGTAGCGCCGGCTGTGCATCTTAAACGTGCCCGTGCGAATGCGCTTGCTGCTAACGACACCGGCGTCAAGTTTAATATTGCCTATACTTCGTCGGGGGACATAGCGCCGCAGCTTTCGTATAAGATCAGGTATTAGACCTGCTCCGATAACTGTGATGCCGAACAGGTTGGTGGATTGATAAATATCGTTTTTGCCGATAAGATAATGGCAAGGCAGACGTATCAGTTTTTGAAAATATACAGTACATCTCTGCACTGCGTCATTAAAAGTGTACATGAAGGTATACTTTTAATGACCAGTTTCGCATAAGTGCGAACCGCTGCTGTTGGTTAGTACTGTCGGCATTCTATAGGGCATCTCTAAAAACTCGGTTAGATTTTTCGAGTTGCCCGACATCCCGCTTACTTCCTAAACGCTTTCACTTTTTCCGCGAAGTCCCGCAGCGCGGCAGAGACGCGCACGGTAACAGCTGCCGTGTCACAACCGCTCAAGAGCTCGATACCTTCATCGATATTGCTTACCGCCCATATCCTAAACCGCTTTTCGGCGATAGCGTTGATGACGCGCTCCGGCAAAAAGAGATTGTTTTTATTGCCCTGAGGAATCATCACCCCTTGCGTGCCGGTAGACCTGAGAATCGCGCAGGTGTCAAAAAAGCCGGTTATCTTTTCCGAAATACCGCCTACCGGCTGCACCATACCGAGTTGATTCAAACTGCCGGTTACCGCGATATCCTGCCTGAGCGGGATGCCCCCGATTGCGGAAAGCAGCGTGAAAAGCTCGGCGCAGGAAGCGGAGTCCCCATCGATCATACCGTAGGATTGTTCAAAGCAGATTGCAGCGGAAATCGACAGCGGAAAATCCGGCGCGTATTTTTGTCGGAGAATCGAGCTGATGATGAGGTGCGCCTTATCGTAAATTTCGCCGGAAAGCCCTGCCTCCCGCTCGATGTTGATAATACCGGCAGTACCCGGCGAGGCTTGTGCGGTAACGCTGACCGGTATGCCGAAGGTATGGAAGCCGCGCTCCTCTACGGCAAGCCCGTTGATTTTTCCCACTGCGGCGCCGGAGGTATCGATTAAAATTTCTTTGAGCTGCACCATCTCGGCGAATTTTTCTTCGGGTAAGGCCGCAAGGTAATGCCGCCGCTCGATTGTTTTGGTAATGATCTCATCGGTGATAAGCTCGCACGATTGCTGCTTCGCCGTATAATTCGCCTCCGCAACAAAATCCGCAATCTTCGTAAACTGAGCGGAAATCAAATGCCGGCTCTCCGAAAGTTCAACCGCATAGGCAAGCAACTTCGCATACCCCGAATCGCTGAACGGCAGCGAATGGCGGTCTTTTACAAAGGTTTCGATGAGCGCCAAGACGGCGGCCAAGTTTTCATCCGTCAGCGGCATCACCGAATCGAATTCTGCGCACACCTTGAACAGCTTATAAAAGTCGGGATCCTCTTGATAGAGAATCTCATAGGAATATTCGCCGCCGATGATGATAACCTTCAGCTGTGCAGGAACCGGTTCGGGCTTTAAAAGAGAAGGCGTATGCGTACCGGCGGGCGGCGCTTGCACGGCAATACGTCCCGACTGCAGCACCCGCTTTAAATACACCCACGAATCCTCTTCTTCCAAAAGATCTTTCAGCCGCAGCACCAAAAAACCGCCTAAGGCACGGTGTACCGCTCCGCCGCGCAACCGTAAATGACCGTTCAGCAGCCCGTCTTCTTCATCACCGTGTCCTTCGATCGTCCCGAAAAGATTGGAAAAATTCGGCTGGTTTTCGTCGATAACGTAGGATTTATCCTCCGTATTTTCGCAAATCAAATTGATTGCATACCGCCCGAAAAAAGACTTCTTGCGCCGTGGAGACTTAAACGGCGCTGCATACATCACGGCACGGGCAATCAAATCCGCCTCGGTCTTTTTTAAAAAAGACGCAATCTTTTCATTGTGTTTTTTCTGCGTATCGGTTTCGGCAGGATAGCCGTTCAACAGCGCACGAGGCTTTTCAAGTTCCTCCGCGATAATCGGTTTGAGTAAATCGATGTAGAGCTGCTTGAGTTTTTCTTCCGCCTCCGTTCGGTTTTTCCGCAACAGGGCAAAAAGATCGGCCAGCTCATCGAGCGAGCGGTAATAGGTTTCACGCAAATCGTTGAGCGCTTGTTCGGAAAACTTTTTCCGCGCAACCTGCAGCTGCAACTCGCTAAACGAAATCTCCTTTCCTTTGATGAGCGGAATCAAATCGACGGATTGATTGGAATCGTCTTTCAGCTGCAAGAGTTTAAATCCCCGCGATAGCATCGTCACTTCAAAATTTGCAAGCAGGGAATTTTCGCCGCTGTCCACCGCCGACATAATCTTCTTTTGAGCAGACAAAAAGTTCTCCGATTTTTCAATCTGCAGCGCCCGTTTATAGAGCGCTTCAATCGCATTTTTGAGGCTGTGCTGAAACTTCTTGCCCTCCCCCGCCGGAAAAAACAGCGCGACAGGCTCCGACGGATGACGATAGTTATACGCATACGCAATATCTTGCAAGGCGGCGGTATTTGGTTTATAGTCCTTGAGCAGCGAAGTGAGAACCGTCCGGCGGCCTGTTCCCGGCGCCCCCATAATAAAAATGTTGTAGCCGTCGTCCCGAATACTTAAACCGAGTTCTAATGCGGACACCGCGCGGAGCTGCCCGACGATCGGCTTATGCGGCGCCTTCGTTTTTAATGCGGCGATTTTCGATTCCGGTATACTGAATTGAATTTCCGAAAGCGGAAGCTCCCGTGCCGAAGCCTGCTGCGAGATGTTTGACGTTGATGATGTATTCAATAGCTTCAATCTCCTCAATAATTACTACTAGATATTAAAGAACCTCTAAAAACCGATTACGCTGTTAGAGATTCTCGATATTTCAAAAGGAAAAAATATGACCGATCTGTTACTAAGCGAGCTTGTAGTTCTACTCCTTTTACTGCCGGTAGTGCTGCGCCCGTTTTCAAAAAGCTTAAAAAAAGGCCGTGCGATTCCTATTCTACCTTTTCTAAGCCTCTTTGTCTGTATCTGTATTATCATCGGACAGGGAATTGTCCTCTATCTTTTTATTTTAGTCCTCTTTGTACTGATTGTCTGCCTTTCGGAAATAATACGGCTGATTGCGTTTTTTCAAGGGATGCTGAACGATTTTTACAGCATCGCATCGATAATGCTGCGCATTGTGTTATTGTGCCTTTTTTGCGGAGTAGCGTATTGCGCATTCAGATATGCGCCGGAAGCAAGTATCAGAACCGAGTATCCGCTGACCGTCCGTTCGATCGAATTAACCGATAAAACAAACGCCGGTACCGATAAAGATACTGCCGAGCAAACCGCCGATTCAGCTTCACCTGATTCTTCCTCTCCGAGTAATCTATCCGCTTCGCGGAATCCTATCGAGGGATTATTGATTGAGCGGCAGGGCGGCGCCGATAAAAGAGCGCTGGTGATTATTGCCGAAGCCTTCCCCTACACCGAACGGCCGGAAACGCTTGCCTCTCTTTTGGCGGATCAAGGCTATACCGTTGCGGAAATCACGAGACTTAAACCGCGCGGCATTATTCCACGCATCGAACTGTACCGCAAGCTGCTGCAGCTCGCCGGGAAAAAAGAACACCGGTATTTGACAAAAGAAGATGACCCGCAGACGGCAGCATTCTTTGCCGACTTTCTCAAACAAACGGTTGCCCGCTACGGACGCAATAAGCGGATATTTTTATATGCGGAGAGCATTTATACCGATTTA
This sequence comes from Treponema sp. OMZ 805, assembly GCF_050937395.1. NCBI lineage: Bacteria > Pseudomonadati > Spirochaetota > Spirochaetia > Treponematales > Treponemataceae > Treponema > Treponema sp. OMZ 805. Next base: position 6,530 of record NZ_JACCLP010000010.1, read on the forward strand.
GCCGCGCACTTTTGTACGGAAAATCCGGGAGTGTTTACCGGTGTGTTTTTCAACCTTTCCGAAGAAGAGCCCCTGCCGCCCGCCCCCGACGGATGGATACAAACCATGCGGGAACACAATCCGGAACTGCTGCCTGAGGACAATGTATCCGGCACTGCTGACCAACCGACTTCGACCGAAGCGGCATCGCAGCCTCTTACCGCCCCCACACAGCCGGAGCTGCCGCTGCCGTTCTATTGTTACATCCGCCCCTACTCCGAACTGGCAGGATTCGGACAACTGCGCGCAGAGGATGCCCTCGCAGCGGAACTCTTAGGCAGCGGCCGCAGCATCGGCAGGCAGGACAAAGCCGCAGCAGCCGCGGCATTTAACCGGTATGCACTACTGTTTTGAACTGCTGACCCCGGAGACTATCTATGACGCGGCTGCATTCGTGCGGCAGCACGAATACCGCTGCATCGATCTTGCAGAGCAGCTGCGGCTTTGCTTGTACCCCGACTATGCTCCGCGGTATAAAAAGGCGGCGGCTGTCTATGCCTGCCCGCAACGGCAAACTTGTCCGCAACCGCAAAAAATCTGCTGCGGGGTCTTACTGTTCAGCACGTATGGGCTTCTGTTCCACTGTATCGATACGGACATTCCGGAAGAAACGGTCTTAGCTTTCGGTCGGTTCTTTTTAGACGAGAACGTGTTCTATAGCGAACACCAGTGGGAACTCCATGCCGTTGCCGGCATCCGCGAACATACAATTCTCTTTGAGCGGATTATTGCAGCAACCGTATCTGCGCAACATACACCAGTTCGGCTTGACGCCGCCGTAGATTATTACCTGATGCGGTGCGCCAAACCTTGTACGGATACATTCTTTCAAACAGCACAGGCCACGCTGAATGCCGCGCTGTCGATTGAACGCGCAACGGAGAATGATCTTACAGAACTCTTCCCGCTCCAGCTTGATTATGAAAATACCGAAGTTGCCTACGAAGGCCGCCCGATAAACCCCGCCGTCTGTAAACTGTCGCTGCATACTCGCCTTGCAACCGAATACATCTACAAGGTGTCGGCAGACGGGCACATTGTCGCAAAGGCCGGAACCAACGCACAAGGCTTTCACTGGTTCCAAATCGGCGGCGTCTACACCCTGCCCTCATACCGGAACAAGGGATTAGCCGCAGCAGCCGTTGCGCATCTCATCAATACCCACAGCGCAAAAGCGCACGGCTTCGCACTCTTCGTAAAAACCGCCAACACAGCCGCCCTCCGCGTATACGAAAAGCTCGGCTTTGAGCAGTGCGGGCTGTTCAGAATGAGTTATTGGAAAGCGGGGGCGAAGTTATAGAAGGGGAATGAGGGAAAGACTTGCAATTTTTGCTGAAAGATAGAAAGCACATGTAATGCAAAATCTTTACAAATAAGCTCTATTGCTATACAATACACTAAAAAGGAGGAGTATGTAGTTATGGCACAAATTAGTTTGAGAATTGATGATGATGTAAAAAGGAGTGCAGAGCAAGTATGTGCAGATATTGGTATGTCTCTATCTACGGCAATCAATATTTATCTGAAAAAACTTGGAAGAGAAAGACGTATACCTTTTGAAGTGAAAGCGGATCCGTTTTATTCTCCTGAAAACAGCGCAATTCTTGATAAGAGAATCGCAGATATACGAATAGGAAAGAATATTTCCGAACATGAACTTATCGAGGTGTGATAGTGCATAAAATTGCTCAATGCGGTTCTCATTACGGCGATAAGTAAATGATTTTCTGATGGACGCAGTGAATAAATGGCTGCTATAAAATCCGATACTGTTTTGCAATAGGTAAGAATGAATAATAAACCTGTCCGGAAACTCGCCTTTCTGAACAGGTTACCTTGAAATGCGATGTTCTAAATCGTGCTATTTGTACGATTTAGAACTCGTCGACCTATTCGAAAACGAAAGTTTCAGAATAGGTCTATTATAGTGTTGAAATCGGGCAATTATTCATTCTTGCCCAACGTATGACATTATTTAACCGTGCTTGGTACCCTTTTCCATCTTTCCGTAACCATTCAAGATTATCATTATCAATCTTTGTATGAATTGCTGTTTTGGGAACTTTTAACGCTTGTATGTAATAAAAGCCGCCGTTGTTGTCAGGCATACTCGGTGGAATATCGGAGAAGTTTATCTCACTGTCAGGCATTTTATCTAGCCGTTCAAGCGTTGCCCTTTCCTCTGCGGTCAGCGGCGGAAAATCAATAACCTTGTATTCTCTTTGCGTTTTCTTCATAAAGCTTTACCTCCGTTTTCACTGCTTTTCGTGCAGAAATAAGCCTTGTAAGTCCATCCCTGTCAGTTGCTATCACGGTTACGATATAGTGTCCATCTATCTTGCCTATATATTTTTCCCGATCCTCATCGTCTGAATGTTTATAATCATAATCTTGGTAAAGTAACGGATCATTGAATATACGGCTTGCAAGTTCAAAACTAAGCCCGCTATGGGTTCTTATATTTGCTTCATTCTTTGCCGTATCCCACACAAAAGCATTAAGATAGACAAAATCCTTATTCCGTCCCATATATTTAATATACATTATTCATATACATAAATCAAGTGCAAAAAAAATAGAACATTATATTGTCAAGGACTCTTTTTAAACTTCTTGCCTCATGCCGTATCCTCAGTTTATAGAATCGACTATAATCGAAAAATAACAGCTATCAACATATTTTATCGACTATAATCGAAATTCATATTGATTCTATTAAGTATTTCGATTATAATCGAAATAATAGGAGGGGGCTTTATGAGTCAGATTATCAGACCGAAATACCTACAACAGATTGCGCAATTTGTAGACAAGCCGGTTATTAAAGTATTAACCGGTATGAGAAGAGTCGGAAAATCAACGCTTTTAATGATGATAAAGGACGAAATTCTCAAAAACATACCCGTTGAAAACAAGCTCTATCTTAATTTTGAGTCGGCGGAGTTTTTTGATGTAACAACAGCCGGCGCTTTACATGCCTATTTACAACCGCGCATACAACACATAAAAACGAAATGCTATTTTTTCTTTGACGAAATACAAATGGTGGCAGGATGGGAAAAGGTTATCAACAGCCTCAGCGTGGATACGGACTGCGATATTTATATAACCGGCTCAAATTCGACGCTTATTTCGGGAGACCTTGCAACTCTGCTTTCGGGGCGATATACGGCGTTTGAAATTTATCCGTTTACCTTCGACGAGTTTACTCAAATATGTAAAGATAAACAGCTTTCAAATGAAGCGCTCTTCGATACATATATACGGATTGGCGGAATGCCTTTTTTGCACTATTTTAATTTTGAGGAAGCTCCCTGTTTTAAATATTTAAGCGATGTGTATAACACTGTATTGGTCAAAGATGTATTGCAGTACAATAACATTCGGGATGTCGATATTTTTAACCGTATCTTATCATATGTGCTCGAAAATATCGGTCATACTTTTTCGGCAAACAGTATTAAAAATTATTTTAAAAATGAGAAAAGGACTGTTTCGCTCGATACCATTTTAAATTATTTGGAATATTGCCAGAATGCATTTATCATAAAAAAAGTCCCCCGCTATGATATGGCAGGTAAAAAGATACTGAAAGTAGACGAAAAATATTATGCAACCGATCACGGATTCCGGCAAGCGCAGGGATTTCCCAATACAAAAGATATTGAAAGAACATTGGAAAACATTGTGTTTATCGAACTTGTCTCAAGAGGATATGAAGTAAAAATCGGAAAACTGAAAGAGAGAGAAATCGATTTTATCGCACAAAAAAATAATCAGCTCTCTTATTATCAAATCGCCTATATGTTAAGCGATGAACAAACACGCGAGCGGGAATTCGGTGCATATAAATCGATTGAAGATAATTTTCCCAAATATGTGTTGTCGTTGGATCGTTTTGATTTCAGCAGGGATGGCATCACTCATAAAAATATTATTGATTTTTTATTAGGGTAGAGGTTTGATAAGGCAAATACCTACTTGCCATTTGCAGCTGATAGCTAATAACCAGTTTACAATACAAAATCGAAGAAATATACGCATTACAGGTTAAAAAGATAACACGTGCTAATGACGGCGTATACTGGGGATTATCAATAATAGCAAAACCGGTATAAAAGGCCGTTGCATACAGTATAAAGAAAAACGGCAGAACAACGAAAAAATTCTTCCGAAAGATAGCTTTACTTTCAGCGATAATATGCTTCATCTTCATACTTTCTTTTTTATAAACCAAAATAGTGGGTACAAACACCAAGCGGCTGAACCAGTATAAAAGCAGAATAAATATCAAACCGGTTTCTATCCAATCCATAACGGAAGAGAGAGCAGATGCTTCCGAATGTGCCGAATGAAAAGTAAGCATAACCACAGCAACCGGTATCGTGATAACAATCAACTGAATAAAATAAATAACATAGAGGTGTAGAATTACGGCAAAAATAGAATTGAAAACGACATTCCCTATCTGTTGCTTTATATATGCCCGCTGAAAATAGACAATAACGGCTGTTTGCAAAACTGCTACGGCAAGAATTAAAAGCGTGATAAAAGAGTTTATCGCCTCGTTTGAACCGGTAAACATGGGCATGATATTTGAAACGACCGATAAACCTATATAGGCAAGCGTATAGTTAATAAACGGTTTTCCCAAAAGCTTCATATCGGATACGATCGATCGAATAAGATTGATGAATTCTTTCATACCGGTTTCCCTTTTTGATGAATAATGACTGCACCAATCATAGCCGATATCCGATATTTTTACAACGAAGAAACGAAAAACCTATTTTTTAAGAAAGACCTAAGAAACACATCGCGTATCGTTGACCTTTGATAAGGGGTATTCTATAATTACGGTATGAAAAGCACTATTACGATTGAAATTTGCGCAGGTTCGCTCGATGATGCGATTGCAGCCGAAAAAGTCGGCGCTGCAAGAATTGAATTAAATTCTTCCTTGTTTTTGGGAGGTCTGACTCCTTCACTCGGAACTCTTCTCCTTGTTAAAAAAGAGACAAATCTCAAAGTGATGACGATGGTTCGCCCCCGCGCCGCAGGATTTTTGTACACCGCATCCGAATTTAAGACGATGAAAGAAGATGCAAAACTGTTTATCGACAACGGAGCTGACGGTATCGTATTCGGATTTTTAAAAAAGAACGGAACGATAGATGAAAAGCGATGCGAAGCGCTCATCAAAATTGCAGGCGATAAAGAAAAGGTATTCCACCGCGCAATCGATGTCGTGCCCGATCCCCTGAAAACGCTTGACATTCTGATTGATCTCGGCTTTACCCGTGTACTTACCAGCGGACAGGAACCGACCGCCTACGAAGGCATGGAGCTGATCTCCGCGATGGTTAAGCACGCAAAAGGCCGCATAGAAATTCTGCCCGGCGGCGGCATTACAAAGAAAAACGCGGCGAAGCTCGTAAAAGGCACCGGTGTCAATCAGATTCACTTTGCAGCGTTAAAAGCCGTAGCCGAGCCTTCGACGGCAAAGAACCCCGCTATCTACTACGGCGGCGCCCTCTACCCGCCCGAAGACCGGTTTGAAACAGCCGACCTCGGCGCAATGTCCGAAATTATCGGCACCGTAAAATAAGCGCTTGGAGTATTAAACTCTCCTCACGAATAAAGGAACAGAAGGGGAAGGAACGGACAAAGGATGAAATCGAGTTCAACGGGGAGATTCCACGGCAAAGAATTGCCATCGAGCATACCAGCCGTTATTTGAAGAGATTCAGGATACTTGGTTCCAGATACCGAAACAAACGAAGAAAATTCGCTCTCCGTATTACGCTGATCTACGGCATTTATAACTTGCGACACTGGTTTTCCAACATGTCTAATGTAAGGGAACTCCAGCCCTCTGCAAAACTCCCATTACTAAGTATATACCTGAATATCCAAACGGACAAGGAAGAATTCTTGGGCATCTCTAAAAACTCGGTTAGATTTTTAGAGATGCCCGACGAGTTTTAATTTAAGTCTTTATATTGTAATGACTTAAATTAAAACATCGCAAATTACATCTAATAGTCAGTGAAATGCGGCTTAGAATAACACTTACATCAGATTCAGCAGCAAGTCCCTCTTCCGCAAATTCTCCTAAACTTGTCTTTATCCGTTCGAGCGCCCGATTAAGGCTTGCTTCATTTCTTCCGATCAAGACAACCGTATAACCGGCTTTTGCAAATAATTCCGCAATACCGTGACCTATAATACCGTTTCCGATAACGGCAATGGTTTTTCCATCCATTTGATTAAGCATTTCTATATTCCTCCTCATTCTTATACTACAGGGCATCTGAAAAAACTCGGTTAGCTTTGCTTCGCATCCTTCGGAATAGAAGATACATCATCAGCATAGCTGATACCGAGTTTCAATTTAAGTCTTTATGTTGTAATGACTATCAACGCCGCTTCGTTAATAGTCAGACATAAAAATTGATTTCCGTGCAAGCAAAATCGGGGATTGCTACCGCTTTATAATTGTCCAATTATTTTCCGTTGCAGTGATACGGGCTTCGATACTCGGCTCTTCATTTTCATAGGGATACGCATCGGGTTTATTTTTATCTGCCTGATAAATCACTTCACAATACGAAGCGGCATTTTTTTTAGGAAGGCTGTATAACAGTGCATCGAGCGTTGCGCGAGTCAATCTGTTTTTTTTAATGTCCAGCGTAATAATACCGAAAGGCGCTTTTGATAAATTGTGCGGGTCTATTTTTATCTCAGTTAAAGCATTGTACGAACACGTCATATCATTGAGTATTTGACATGTTCGTACATCAAGGATTTTCAGGCGATTCCAAGCGCAAAACAATCTCTCTAATTCCCGCTGTTTTGAAACATCAAGCGTTTGCAGGTTATTATAGCTGCAGTTCAAGATTTCCAAATGCGGACAGCCTTCTATATCCAGTACGTTCAAATTGTTCCGTCTGCAATTAAGTATTTTTAATTCAGGCAAATTGCCTAAGATGAGCGTTTTAATACCGCCCTCACCGTCCTCATTTGCATTGGAGGCACAATATAAGTTGTGTAAAAAAAGGTTATTTGAAACATCCAACGAAGTTAAACTGTTCCAGCTGCAATCAAGTTTCTCCAGTTTCGGCATAGCCGAAGTATCCAGTGCGGTTAAAAGAGTGCACCCTGAGGTATCTAAATATTTTAAATGAGACAGCTGCGGCAGTATGAGTGAATGAAGTTGTTTACCGTGCATACTGAGCTGTTCTAAATGCGGATTTTGCAGCAAATTGAGCGTGTCATTCGTAGCGCCGCTGAGCTGCACTATTCTTAGCTTAGGATTACCGGAAAGATCAACGGAGGTTTCACAACGCAGGATCAGTTCTTCTAAGTTAGGATATCGGGAAAGATTAAAACTTTCGTTTTCCGTAACGCTTATGTCCAATTTTTGCAAATGCGGCGAATCAGGTAAGGCTATGCTTTCGAAGGTAGTTTTAGCCGATAGTACTTTAAGTTTCTTATTATTCGATAGATCAAGCGTTTGCTTTTGAGGGGAAAGAGTGTATACCTGTCCCGAAAGTTCAAGATACTCCAATTCAGTCAGTGCAGAAAAATGAGGCATTGCAGTAAATTTATGCGGCGCACATATCAATGTTTTGATATGTTTCCCGTTTTTGAATACCATACCGGTTATTGTTGTGGGGGGACCGGTAAAAAGAAAAAGCCCCCTTATTTCTATTTGCGTTATATCTCCGACAATACCGATACGCTCCTGATTGAGCAGTATGATTGGGGAGGAGCCTTTATCTCTTGCAGAAAAAGGCGGCAACTCCTGCATTTTATCGGCGGTGTCCGTTCTCGCTCCGATAAGACGCGCAGGACGGCCGCTCACTGTGTCGGCAAATACTGCAATGCCTTTCATTTTCGTATCCAGCTCAATGATAATATCGGCATATTCAACATCAACCGGAGCACTAAAAGGCGGATAGCATGATGAAAGGCAGCATATCAGTAATACCAATCCGATAGACCATAGTTTTGTTTTCATGGCTTCCCTCCATAAAAAGTCAAGAAGAAAGTATCAACTTTCGATTGACTTTTTACGCATGTTCGTAACGAAGTGAGAACATGCATACAATATGCAAGTTTGCAAAAGGCAAACTTTGCAGATAAAAGCCGTACTATTTGTACGTTTTTTAAAACAACACAAGACCGACAACAGCTCCGGCAAGAATTAAAAAGATGGGATGCAGCCGCTTAAACAGTATTTGCACAAGCAAGAAAAGACAAAAGACGGCTGCAGCTTTCCAGTCAACCAATTCCGTCCACTGCCGCGAAGCGTAAAAGGCAGGCAATGTAAATACCGCAACGGCAAGTACGTTCCATGCAGCAGCGGCAATCATCCCCGCGGCTCCCGCCCGCAGTCCGTACATGGTATTCTTAACCGGCGCCGCATTTTGAAACGATTGGGTAAAGCAGGCTATCAATACAATCACGATCAGCGACGGCAGCACAATCCCTGTCGTCAATACAAGGCTGCCCCAAATACCATACAACTCATACCCGATATAGGTCGCCATGTTGATACCGATCGGCCCCGGCGTCGATTCCGAAACGGCAATCATTGCAATAAACTGTTCAGAACTGATAATCGAGCGGGCTACCAACTCCTGCTGCATCAAGCTGACGGCAACCAGTCCGCCGCCGATGGTAGAAAGGCCGATATACATAAAAAGGAAAAATAAACCGAACAAACTCATTCGTTATCCTCCTTACGGCGGCCGGAAGCTCTTTTGCCGTTTCGGATAATCTGCGCACAAAACCCGATGATACCGGCGGCAAGCACAATCAAGATACCGGAAATATTCCACACGGACATTGCGAGAAAGGCGCCGACAGCAATCCCCGCGGTAACGAAGTCGGTAATAATCTTTTTGCCGAAAGTAAAAACCGCACGGGCAAGCAGGGCGGCAACAGCGACATAGACGCCTTTCATCGCACGCTGTATCCATTCAATATCGGAAAAGCGGGAGACGGAACCGGCTATCAACGTAATGACAATCCACGAAGGGCACACAATCCCTATTGTGCTCACAATCGCTCCCAAAAGGCCGGCGCGCTTATACCCGCAGAACGTCGCGACATTGACCGCAATAATTCCCGGCGTACACTGCCCTATCGCAAAGTAATTCAGAATTTCTTCTTCAGTCAGCCACTGCTTCGATTCTACCAATTCCCGTTGCAGCATCGGCAGCATACTCATACCGCCGCCAAAGGTAAAAAGTCCTATCTTAAAAAAAGCCGTGAACAACTGCACATATCGTATCAATCCGTCTTTCATAGCTCACCGCCCCCTTACACTATTGCACACCTCTAAAAAATTGATTCGCGGTCTTGTTGGTACAGTACACAGCGATAACCTTACCCTGATAATTACCATATTGTAACTTTTTTTCTTTATCAAAGCAATCTTTGATTATTGTATAATACCCATTTACACAAAACTTCTTACAACGTTAACAATATTGCAAATTGATTGACTGCAAGAACCCAATTTCTGATCGGCATCGTTATTACTGTTGCGCTTTCTGTTGCAGATATCCTGTCCGTGCAGCGAATACTCAAAAAGTATCTTTTAAAACTCGGTTTGATTGTTAGATGTTTCCTTTCATTCAACGGTGAATGCAACAGACACCTCATCATCGCCGCAGCGGACGATAAGCCGGTGTTCTCCTTTTTCCAACGGAAGGCTGCCTGAAAACGGGCGGTTTAGGGTAATCGGAGCGCGGCCGTCGTAGCTAATGTGTACGGTATCTTCCGTACCGCCGGTAATTTCGATTGGAACGCCGATGCCTTGGTAACGAGCATTGCTGACAAAACGGCTGCCGTCTGTCGGCCGGATGACAGTTAACGCATTGCTCGGCTGTCCGATTGTACCGTGCCGTGTGATGTTCGAAAACCAGCGCCGGTATTCTTCGGGGTATACGGTAACTAAGTGCCCGTTTTGTATTTGGTGCCAGCTGCATTCGCCGCCCGCTTGGTCATATTCGCCGGTTTCCCGTTTATATGTGCCGTGCCGGTTGGGTGCGTTGAGCCGGTTGGATGTGCCGAAGCTGTTGTATCCGCGCTGTCCATTGTACCTATTGTGCTCGTTGAAAGCGGCGAATGCGGACGGCAGATATTCCTGTACGGTATTGTGGCATGCGGGACCGGCGGGCATTCCCGAAAGGGCGCAAACGGATTCGCGGCGCCAGTGCTCCGGTTCTGCAAAGTTTTTTGCCGGTACCGGAAGACCGTCCGTGAAGGGCTGGCTGTGCAGCAGGACGAGTAAGTTCCGAGCAATCGAAGCGGGAGCGGAGCTTCCTGTTTTTCCGATAACGGTATTGCCTGCAAAATTCCCCATCCAGATGCCGACGGTAAAGGCCGATGATGATGCGAGGGCGATAAGGCTTTGGAATTGATTCGCCGTTCCTGTTTTAAAGATGGAAGGGAAGGGAGTGTTGAGGGGTGAAGAGAAACCGAATCCCTTTGCCCTTGCTGCGGAATCTGAAAGGATTGAGCAGATGAGCCGCGCGGTGTCTGCGCTGAAAACCTGTTTGGGTACGGAAAAGCCGTCGGCAGTGCTCCCGTCCGTAAATGAGCGCAGCGGAAGGAGTACTCCGTCGCGGGGAAAAACGCTGAACGCGCGTACCAGTTCGTAGAGGGGAACCGGTACGCTGCCGAGTGCAAGCGATAGCTTTACATCCGAGTCCTCCGTATCGATAGACTGAAAGCCGAGTTCCTCTAACGTACGCAGATAGGTTTCGATACCGAGTTCGTTGAGGAGATAGACGGCGGGGATGTTGAGGCTGGAGGCAAGCGCAACCCGTAAGCGGACGGGACCGTTAAAGCGGTTATTAAAGTTGCGCGGGATATACGCCTCCTCCTTTCCGAACCGTATCGGAATATCCGGCAGTATATCCGACGGCTTCCATCCTTGTTCCAATGCGAGCGCATATAAAAACGGTTTTGAACTGCTCCCGCTCTGATTTAACGCGGTAACGCCGTCGATTTTTCCGTTGCTTTCATCGTCAAAATATGAGTTTGAGCCTACCCACGCAAGGATATTTCCGGTTGCGTTTTCGATAACGAGAATGGCGCCGTTGTGTACGCGTGCTTGAGGATTGTTTTTCAACTGAGCGCAGAGGAGCAGTTCAGCCTGAGCGGACAAGGCGCTGTCTGCGGTTAAATACCAGTCGGGCGGCAATGCTTGAGGTGCTGCTTTGGGGAATGCCGATACGGACCGGTGCGCTGTCTGTAGCTGACTGTTTTTCTGTGTGAGACTGCTATCCTGCGCAATTTCCGAACTGTCTGTCGGTTGCGGTTGAGTACCGCCTTGCGGAACTTCCGGTTGTCGGTGAAAATCGCCTGCTTTATACCGCCGTACAAGGTATTCGATGTAATGAGGCATCCCAAAGGGGTATTCAAAGCGGCGTGCGGTACGGGCCGCCTGCAACAGCCGGTTTGTAAGCGGGGTGTCTTGTTGTCCGTCCTGTGCTTCGCTTTCTTGCATAAAGACGGAGCGGTAGAGCGCGGCTGCTTTTTCGGCACAGGCTTCGGGATGCTCAAGCGGGTTGTAACCGGCGGGACGGCGGGGGATGACTGCGAGGCAGCAGAGCTGTTCCGCAGTCAGTTCCGAAAGCGGCAGGGCAAAAAAATTCCTTGCTGCCGAGGTAAGGCCTTCGGTTTGGAAGCCGAACGGAAGGCTGTTAAGATAGAGTTCAAGAATACCCTGTTTTGAAAGGCACCGCTCAATCCGGAGCGCGTTTCGAGCTTCACGGAGCTTTGCAAAAAACGTGCGCCTTTTTGCCGGAACGACGAGGCGGGCAAGCTGCATCGTAACGGTAGACGCGCCGCTGACCCGCTTTCCGCTGCTGATATTTTGATAAGCTGCTCGTGCAATAGCGGCAACATCGATGCCGCGGTGGGAGAAAAAATCCTTGTCCTCCGCAGCGAGAAAGATGCGGACGGCATCGGGCGGCATCGATTCATACGCCGTAAATTCACGCCGTATGCCGTCCTCCAGTGCGAGGATTTGAATAAGGTTGCCGCCCCGATCATAGACGCGGGTACTCCAATCCCGCTTCATAAAAGCGTCCAGTTCCGGGAACGGGAAAAAGAGCGAAAGCCAACTGCCGATACAGAGTGCACTCAGCAACGCTGCCGTGCCGTACAGCAGCCGTTTTTTAGATAATCTGCGCGTATTACTCTGCCGTATTTTCATAATCATTTATAATCGGCACAATCGGTTGTATGAACGATATTGATGTCATACCCATACTGCTATATTCGCCGAAGGTCTTGCTCATCATTTACTTATCGGAGCAGTGTTTTTTGAAAAGTCCATGTAACGTTTCGGCAATCTGTAAGCTCAAGTCCATATCCAATTTTGTTTCTTTCCTGTCATAAGTAAAAATACCGTTCACCTCATCTTCAACATCGCTCACTTGAGTATAAATTGAAGCACTCAATCCCTTTTCCATCGCCGGATATACATCGGTTTCATAGAGGTTCCGGATACCGTCGTTTAAAGATTGTCTATCTTTGAAGATTTTATAACCGTATAAAATATCGGAGGAGGTATGACCGTCCACGGCTAAGCTGAACCCTCCGAATTCGGTTAAGGCTAAAATCCGATTCAACGGATCGGGTTTCGGGCGGAAGGACTTAAAATAAATGTGATAGCTGTGGAAATCTCCTGCCCCTTGATCAAAATAGCCGCTTGCATGATCGATGAGCCTCGTAGGATCTTTTTTATGGACGTATTCCGCCATTGAGGCTGCTTCGAATTGTCCCCATCCTTCATTAAAAGGAACCCATACCGAAAGGCTTACCGTATTATACAGTAAATCGATGGTACGTTCGGCATCGCGTAAAAATATGGTTCGCCCCTTTTCGCTTTTGCGTCCGTGGAGGGCATAGCGGTTTTTCGTATCGTTAAAATTGAAGCCGAGCCACGGTGCATATTGAACGACAAACGGTTTATACGGGCCGCCGCCGCTGACAAAATCCTGCCAGACAAGCATTCCGAGTCTATCGCAATGGTAGTACCAGCGGAGGGGTTCTATTTTAATGTGCTTCCTCAGCATATTAAAACCCATATCTTTCAGCTTTTTAATTTCCCAAATCATCGCCTCGTCGGAAGGCGGCGTATACATTCCGTCGCTCCAATAACCCTGATCCAAGAGCCCGTGATGAAAGATCGGCGTTCCGTTTAGACTGAGAACGGGACCGTGTTTGCCGTTGATGATTCCGAATTCCCGCATACCGAAGTATGAAGTTACCGTATCCTCTCCTGCACGGATTTCCACATCATAGAGGAAAGGATGTTCGGGACTCCAACTCTTAAAATCGGCAGGCATTTTTATCCGCAGCGGATTGGTTGTGAGCGTGTCTTCCACAATTACAGAACCGGAGTCAAAGATTTTAATGCGTATATCATCATCAAGTTTAACATATATATCATCAAGTCGATGCGAAGAGTTTACATTGTTTCCGCCGGTATCGGCTCCGGTAATAAAAACTGAAATTTCAACTTCACCGGTTTGATAATGAGGAGCTATATTGATCTTTTCGATATGAGTGTCGGGAACTTTTTCGCACCATACGGTTTGCCAAATACCGCTCTGCCCCGTGTACCAAATCTCTCCTCGGTTTAAGGTTTGCTTACCGTAGGCCTCATCACCGGTATCGGTATCGTCGGTAACTGCAATGACGATTTCCGTTGTATCACCGTTTAAAAAATCGCTGATATCAAAAGAGAACGGCCAGTATCCCCCCGAATGGGAACCTGCTTCTTTACCGTTGACATAGACGGTACAGTGTTGATCTACCGCTCCGAAATGTAAAAGAAGTCGCTCACTCGGTTTGCATTGTTCAAAATTGAATGTTCTGCAGTACCATAGCGTCTCCCCCGGAAGCAACTGCCGCTGTACATTTGACAGGATTGTTTCCGGAGAGAACGGTACGATTATTTCTCCGTCCCATATTTTAGGCATCTGTTTATCGGCGGTTATCGCGTAGTCCCATGCTCCGTTTAAGCATTGCCATTCTTTCCGCGCCAACTGAGGGCGTGGGTAATCGTTTAAGGGCTTTCGCTTGTCGAGCGCTTCACCCCACGGTGTGAGTAAAGGTTTTATCGGTTTGTTTTTTCTCATGTTATTGTCTCGATGGTAAGGAGGTCGTTTCTGCGCCGGTTATACATTTTCGATGCGAAAAAGAGCGGGAAGAGCGCCGTTACCGCTAGAATCGCTCCCCACAGATAGATGGATTCTGCGGGAATATTTTCGATGATTCCGAATTCATTCGCGATGGAGCCTGCTCCGTTTTTAACAATGATGTTGCCTATCACGGTTCCGATAATCATCGGGGTGAGGACAAAAAAGAGAATACGGATACCTTCAAACTGACCGCGTGCGGTTTCGGGATAGAGTTCTTTAACCCAGATGGTCATCGATTGCGTAACGAGAATTTGTCCTGCACCTGCAAGGAAAACGGAAAGGAACAGCGGAATGTTTTGCATGCAGAATACCGTTTCCGTGTTAAAAGCTGCGGGCTTTGCAAAGAGCGATAAAATGCATAAGCCGACGATATTCAGAATAATTGCAAAACAGGCAAGCTGCGGAGTATGCCTCTTATTGATAATCCCGATTGCAGGAATCACCGGCAGGGACGCGGCGACTAAACATAATCCTTGAATAATGCCCATGCTCCCAGCGTTAAAGCCCATACGGTAAATCATCCAGTTTCCCATGTGGACAAAATAAACATTGAACGAAACAAAAAAAAGTGCCGTTGTAATACACGCAAGCATCAATTCTTTTTGAGAAAAAAATCCTTCCGCTTTAAAGATTGAGCTCAATTGCTCCCAAAATGAACCGGTTTTGCAAGGTTTTAAGTCGGGAGAATCTTTTAATAGAAGAAGCGAGAGAAGTCCTGCAAGGATGACAAAGATACCCATAGACCAAAACAACCGCTGATAGTTATTTTCGCTGCCGATGAGCAAACCGCCCAATACGGTGCCGACGATGGTGCCGATTATCGGTTGAATTGCGAGCACGGCTCCGACTTGACCACGGTTTTTATCGGTAGTCATGTCGTTGCTCCATGCGTTGTATCCCGAATCGTTTCCCATAGAGCCGAAAAAGCTCATAACATCATCGGCTAAAATAACAAGGACTGCTGCCCAGATTGAAGCCTTTGCTCCGGTCCCGACCTGTCCGTGTCCCACAAATTCGGTAAGACCGAACAGAATCGTCGTCAATCCCCATACGATGTAGCCTATAGAGATAAATCTTCTTCTCGAACCTATTCTATCCGACAGTGTCCCGAATATGAAGGTTGAGAATGTTGTGACCAAAGCGCTGGTAATAACCATGAGCGTTACGATAGAGGAATCTTTAGCGATCTTTGCATACACAAAGGTATTAAACCATTGATTTTCGATATTCCAGCATAACTGCCCCGCAAGACCTAAGCCCCACATTAAAAACCAAAACCGTTTTGTTCCGATAAGTGTTTTTTCTTTCATAGTATCCATTACTTATTATCCATCACTTAATCACATACAGTATTCCGCCGCTTCGTCCAAAGATTTCGTTTTCGTACATACACTCGGCGGTTGCGGGTGGGCAGGGGAATACACCGCGGCGGGCTGCACGGAATTTAAAGCGTACCGTGGTACCGCCTTTATCCCAAGTGTTCCAGAAATACTGTACTTCGTTGTCGTATATCTGCTGATTACCGGGATCCCGCCAATCAGTCCACGGTTTCTCCGTATCTGCTTCCTCTTCCCTGTAGTTGTCCGATGCGGTGGTAACGAAGGCTGCGTCTGAAATTTCCGCGCCTGAGGGGATGGGCGCCCGCAGCGCGACAAACGTATAGTCCTTTCCCGACGAGAGGCGGATTGCCATTTCGTAGGTTTTGCCGCTTTCGAGGGTGATAACCGAGCTGTTCTCCGAATCCGGCGTTACGATTGTATCTGCGGCAATGTCGCGAATAGTACAGGAAACTCCAAGCCCTTCGTCGCGCGGCTGCTGGCGTTCCTGCGGCAGTGCATACGCAAGCGAGGCGGTATAGTAGAGCTGTCCCGTACCGGTTTTGGTAAAGCGGAGCGGCAGCAGGGTATCCCGTTTTGCCTCTGACACCGGCTGTTCCTTAAATGAGAACAGCTGAAACGCAGGTTTTGCTGCCGCTCCTTTAAACGCCGCGGTGAGCAGCTCCTTACCGGCGAGCGATGCCGCCGTGGTAAAGTCGGTAGCATCAAGCTGCGCATACTGAATATATTCGTACACCGCCTCGAGGACGTGAGCCGTGGTTGCCGTATTTTGCCAATAACCGCCCTTTTGACGCTGGAGCAGGGTATACAGCACTGCCCGCACCGCATCCTCACGGCTATGGTCGGACGCCGCTTTTACCAAGCTCTGCAGGATAAGCGCCAAGTCGAGCGAAAGGTCGTTATCGTACCAGAAGCGGTAACCCTGCGGCGGCGGCACCGCGAGCGATACGCTGCGGGTGGTAAAGCGGCAGGAGTTTATAATCCGTTCCATGCACTTCGCCGCCTTTGCCGCATCTCCGGCGCGGTTCCGCTGCGTGTACGTTAAGCTCAGCAATGCAAGGGCGGCAAGATCATTCGGCTGCGCAGTGTAGTCTTCCAGCTGAGGAATTACCCGTGCCTGAACAGCCGTCAAAATGCTCTCATCAAAACCGGCGTTGTTCATTGCCAGTACAAAGCAGGCGTAGGCCTGTATGTACGGCGAGAGTGCTTTCCTCTTCGCAAGCAGCTGTGAGCGAATATAGTCGGTCAGTTTTTTTGTATTGACGGCAATATCATCTTGGCTGTATCCGCGCTGCTGTGCGGCGGCGCAGATATGCGCAATCCGTAAACTGACATAAAAGTCTGTGTCCCAGCCGCCCGGCCAGTAGGGGAAGCCGCCTTCGTACGTTTGTTCCCGCGCCCATGCCGCCATCGTTTTTTTGACCGTGTGCCGGACATTCGGTACCTTGCTTTTAAGCGAGAATACGTCGATGTAGTTTTCAAACAGGACGAGCGGTAGAATACGGGCAGACTGCTGTTCCATGCAGAGGAACGGATAGTCGAATACGTAATCAATAGCCGACGACAGTGCGCCGAGTCCGCTTGAATCCAGCGTCAGACTGAGCGATCCGGTGTTTTCATCTGCCATAGACGGAATGATCAGCCCCTCGGCTGCTTCGTTTTCATCTTTTGCGATAGCGCCGGTTGAAGTTACGGTTTCAAAGACAAATGGCCGTTCGATAACGAGCGGCTGTATCAGTTTTTCTTTGAGCGCATCGGAAGAAACGGTAAACACCGCCTCCACCGTGCCCGCCTTTACCGCTGCAATGTCAAAGTAGACCGCCGCCTGCTGCCCGCCTGCAACGGTAACCGTATGCGTTGTCTCCCCGTCGATAAAGGCGGCTCCGCGGTGCGGTATGCCGACCGCAGAGGTATCCTGCCCCTGTCCATTTTTTTGACCGGCGGCATTTCCCGCGCTTCCTTGCTTACCGCCCTGTGCATCGGCAGCGGAATCATCTTGCGAGCCGGGTTCGCGGACTGAGGCGCGTATCGTAATGCTGTGAGCGCGGGTGTCCACATTGGAAATGAGGACGCCGCATTCTGCCGTATCCCGTTCGCGGAGGCGGCGAGGCATAACCGGCAGGATGTTGACGGTGTTCTGCACGGTAATCTCTTCTTCGTGCAGGGCAAAAAGGTCGGTATGTGCTCCGACGGCGGTAAGCCGGTAGCTGGTCAGCGTATCCGGTAGCTTAAAGGTTGCCGTTACCTTACCGTTTGAATCCGTCTTTAAGATAGGAATAAATACCGCGGTCGGGTTAAAGTTGCTGCGTTCCGCTTCATCATCCCCTTTGCCGCCGTCCGAATCGCCGCCTGCAAGGGTTTTCGCTTCCTCCATAACGGGATCCATCAGCCACGCGCGGGAATCTCCGCCAATGACACCGAGCTGGAAATTGCCGGGATTATAGAAGAAGTCGAGCGGATTGGGCACGTGATAGTCTATTAAATCGAGGACGCCGCGGTCTACGGCAAGCAGGGTGAGTTCCGCATTGACCAAAGGCTTACCGCCTCTTGTCGCCGTCAGTGTAACGGTTGCTTCCTCTCCGGGTTTGTATATGGACTTATCTGCGGCGAGTTCGACGGAGAACGCTTTGACGCGGGCATTTACAAAGACCGGCGTCATACCGAACATACCTTTCGGCTTATCAAGATCAAGTTCGCCAAGCTTGTGCTCAGGCTCCTTTGTCCGTACCGAATACGACGACACCGCAACATACACCACGGGTACATAGTTGCCCGCAATGGGGATTTCCAAAACCTGCGTATTCCCGTCGAATTCGCGGATTTCTTCCGTAAAGATACCTTCGCGCTCTACCGTGATAAGGTATCTTCCCGCAGGGAGCGGGCTTTGCATCAAAATGCGGGCGGTGTCGCCGGGGTTGTACAGCGATTGGTCGGGTGTAAGGCGCAGGGCGTCTTCATAATCGCGATCCCAAAAGCTCGCGCCCGATCCGGTAACATAGAAGCGGTAATCGGTTTTGAACGTGCGCCCTGCGGTATCGGTTCCGCTCATGCTCAGAATATATGAACCGGCATTTTTCGGCGTTACCTGCACCGTTCCCTTTGCAGCGGGTTTCACGGTTGCCGTATGCTCGGTGATGTTTTCTTTTTCGTAGTTTGAGTAAACACTGCCGCCCGAGCCGCGTTCCTGCACGAGCTTCCAGTTTTCCCTGATCAGCTCAACGGTAAAATCCTCCGCGGCCGGTTTGGTGTCGCCAAGCGGATTGCCGTCGGGGGAGGCGAGGATGAACGGAAAGGTGAGCTTTTGCCCTTTTTGCGCAAAGCCGGTAAGGTTTTCAGGCCGTGCAAGCCCGATGTAGAGCGCTGCCGGATGCACCATAACGGTATTCCGTGCGGAAATTTGCTGATTGCTGATGTCGGTTATCGAAACTTCTGCGCTGTACCGATAAGGAAGCCCGATAATGCCTTCCGAAGCTGCGGCTTGACATGAAAGTTCCGCCGTCCCCGTATTCGAAAGTTTTCCGGAAAACGATGCAATCTGATCGATACCGTAGCCTTCTGCTCCAAACTGATAGGGCTTTAATGCCGGATGTCGAGGGTTAAAAGAGGCTCCCTGCCGCATCCAGTTTCCGCTGTACGCAGCTTTGCCAAGCCCCCCGCCTGAAAGGTACGAGGCTGATACCGCCGCTTTGATGGTATCTCCCATAATAATCGGCTGCTGCGGCATACTGACTTCCGCTTGAAATTTCAGCTTTTCAAAATATGCGACAGTGATCGGGCATTCTTGTACTCGGTTGTTTTCATCGCCGTCAGTCCGCCGGTAGGTCAGGCTGTAGGAGCCGGGGGGCAAATCTTCCGGTAAGTCGAATAATCCCCAAAAGCTGCCCGAATCGGTACAGGTACCTTCTTGTTCTGCAACGTCGACCTCATCTCCTTCCGATGAATAGCCGGACAGCGTAATACTGTACTGCCCCTCGTACGGCGCAAAGGTACTGAACGTTTGCGTGCGGTCAATTCCTCTGAACGAAACCGTTTCTCCGGGTTTATACAGCCCTCTGTCCGAGAAGAGGAACGTCCGCTGATGTGTTTCAGCAACTTCCGGCGGATAGTACGCTGCAGGAACATCGAAGCGCCACGGGCTGTGGGTGCGCGGATAGAAAACAGCTTTATCCCCGTCTTTTTCTACGAACACGGCTGCATAATGTTTCGCGTTACGGAAAAAACGGATACTTTTGTTTCCATAAGGAAGGACGGCAAGCCCTTCTTTATCGGTGGTGCCGGAGGCAAATGGCTCTTGCGCACCTTCTTCGGGACTTACCGTTTCATTCTTATCGGTTTTCGCATCGTACAGGTACACCGAAGCGCCTTCCACCGGTTCTCCCGTCGACAGTTTAGAAACCAGTACAACGGTTTTATTGAGTGCGGAGCGGACGGTGATGCCGAGGTCTGTTACTTGCACGGTCGAGGTTCGGCGGCTGACACGCGGCTTTGTATCCCGCTGTGAATAAGGCGGCAGCGTTATTTCAGAATCGATGCGGACAAACCCCTTGCCGTTTTCAAGGTAGGGGTCAAGGTCGGCAAGTTCAAACTGCCGTTTATTCCGCACGGAGACATTTAATGGCTTTGCCTTTGAACTGTTGTATGCATCTCCCCAGCTCGAAAGATTCAGCGGATCGCCGGTTTTTGCGATTGCATAGTCTGATTGGGAAAGGATATTTTGATATTCAAACAGGTATTTATGCGGATACGCCGCTTCCAGCATCAGATGTCCCGTATCGGTAAACTGCACAAAGCTTGGTGCGTCGGGAACGGTAACCGTATAGGATGCGGCGGAGGCAATCGCTCTGCCGTAGGTATCCTTTATACCGTTTTGAACAGTAACGGCGTACGTTTCTTGAGGAGCCACCGGCAAGCCGTGAATGAGCACGGTTGAATAGTATGATGTTGCATTGTGCACTTCGATATTTTTTTCACCGAATGCAAGCGCCGGTTTTATAGAAATATTGTTGAGTAGGGTCTTTTTGTCCACCGGATGGGAGAACCGGAGCTCTATCGGGTTTGTATAGCCGTAGTCGCTATGATAAACAGTTGCGCCTTTGCAGGTAAACGGCTTGAGCGTATGGTATTGCGCTGTGGTGAGGGAGCCGTCCGGACGCTTTGCTGCAATGGTAACCGTTGCATTGAAGGGGATTTTACCGTCAATCGTAACCAATACGTTGAAGTCGTTTTCTTCTTTAATGCGGGAGATGGCATAACGATAGGGGACGGCTTGTTTTCCGGCTTCCTGTACCGATACGGAAAGAAGCGATTGCAGTTCGGCAGGCTGTACCGGATAATTGAAGCTGAGCTGCACATCGTTTGCCGCTTCAGGAATCAGGTTGTCGGTGTCGATCGGTATCCACCGGTCTGAGTTTTTGCGCAATGTATAGCCCGGCTGGGAATACGTGATACGGAGCACTTCACTGGTAACGGTGAACTGTCTTTTTCCTTCTATTTGTTTTCCGTTGAGCGCCCGTACCCCGTCTTTAACTGTTATCGTGTATTTCTGTCCTGGCTTTAGGCTGTCTTCAGGTTCAAAGGCAAGGTACCGCGAGCCGTACCAGCGGAATATGCCTTTTACGGCAGGACTGATTGAGAGGTAAGAGGATTCTTTTTCCGGTTTGCCGAGGGCGCCGATTGCCTTAACCGGCAACGAGAACACAACATAAAAAGATGGGGACGTTACCGCAGCGGGTATCTTGCCCTTCGGTCCCCAATCGGCAACCGTAAGCGCTCCGCTTTGCGGGATGTCGATGGTGCCGGTTTGCTGTGCGGTTTCTCTTCCGCCGCTAGCATCCACTTGACTGCCAGCCTCTGCCGTTAATTGCGGTGTATAGGCGGTTTTGTATGCCGTAAGCGCCCGTACCCCGGGAATAACGGAGACATCTTGTGCGGATGATTGCGGTGCAGGCGCTTTAAACGCCGGTATCTTTGACTCCTGTTCGGGTTCGGGCGTTTCTATCGCATACTGCGGTAAAAATTGCTTTTCAAAGTCCGAAATATTCGGATCATCGTACTTGCGCTGCGTCTGCTCCTGCAGCTTTGCGATATACGCTCTTTGCTTCGCATCGCCCGAACGTGAACCTTTGCCGCAGCCTACTATCAGGACTGTCAGGGATATGATCGTTACAATAATACCGGATTTTTTCATCATCACGCTCCATCAACTAATAACAGCTGGCGCATCTAAAAACTTACGGGTTATAGATGCTTCTAATAGTATACAAGAGCGACGTTGAATATACAACATGATATTTCAAGCTAATCAGTAAAAAAAAAATTGAAAAAATTCGGGCAGATGATTTGTGCGATGAAAGGGAAAAAAGTATAACTATGAAGTATCTTTGCTATCGAAAATCGACGGGTGGTATATTAAGATGAGACCGGCGGGATTCGAACCCGCCACCTACTGCTTAGAAGGCAGTTGCTCTATCCAAATGAGCTACGATCTCTTGGACGCGCAGTTTTCACTGCGAATATGTTATATATATACAATAGGAACGAAAAAAAGTCAACCTATCGTGCAAACGCATCAGACTGTTTCTAGTAGCCCCGCAAAATAATTGGGGCTGTTCAACCAGAGTAACGCCAAGGAATTGCCATCCGTGTCAATTCCTTGGCTGCCGGTTTTTTCAAAAACCTATTTCTGTTTATCACCTCTGCCATCCTTGACAGTTCTGACTGCGGTTCAAATGGTCTCACAGTCCCAATTATTTTGCGCTTTTGCTCTACTCTACCTGATGCATTTGCCCTGCTACTGAAAAAACTGTGCAAAATTTTCTTCAAAATTTTGCACAAAAAAGATCTAAGTGCTTACATATTTCTGATGAAGTTACCCTGCCCAATCTGCTGCATCGGCAGCTCAAGAAATATTTTAGAGAATCTTTCAAAATTATTTAATTAAAAATCATTCCGAATATTTGACTTCTTGCCGTAAATATACTATTTTGTGTGCATGAAAATGAAAACATTATATTTATGCATTGCTTTTGGTTTCCTTGCGCTTGGCTGTTCCGCTAAGCAAACACAATCCGCTGCTTCGGCAACGATGTCGGATTCTGAGGCGCGGAAAACTGCTTCTGCGGCAGCGCAGAGTTCTGCAAATCAACAGACCTCTACCGATCCTGTTGCAGCGCTCAGTTCGCTCGGGTTTTATGTGTATGACCAGCCGATCGATCTGCCTATAACCGCGCCGATACCTGCGCTTACGGGTGATCCTGTCAAAGTGAGTGATTTTACCGGTAACATCACGCTCCTCAATTTTTGGGCGACATGGTGCCCGCCCTGCCGTGCGGAAATGCCTTCCATCGAGCGCCTATACAAAAAGATGAGCGGCACAAACTTCCGGATTGTTGCCGTCAATGCCGGTGAGCATCGCACACAAGTTTCGTCCTTTATCGAAAAAAATAAGTATACATTTCCCATCTATTTGGATGAATCAAATGCGGTATCGTCCATCTTTGCGGCACGCGGGCTCCCTTCTACCTACCTCGTTAATAAAGAGGGAAAAGTTATTGCCGCGCGTATCGGTGCGATGGAATATGACCAAGCGGAATTGATAAAACTGCTCAAGGAATTAGCCGATGGGTAGTGCGTCTCTTCCCGGTTTATTCGGGGCGTTTTTTGCAGGACTGCTTTCGTTTTTGAGCCCCTGCGTCCTGCCGCTCATTCCTGTGTATCTCTCGTTTATTTCAGGTGAGTCATTGACGGAAATTCGAGAAGGCGGCAGCGGTCGTATGCGCCTTTTCCTGCGCAGTGTCAGCTTTGTACTTGGGTTTACGGTGGTATTTGTGCTGCTCGCTATTCTCTTCGGGACAGGCGCTCGTTTTATCGGCAGTTCCGCCCCCCGCGTCATTATGCGGATTGCTGGAGCCATTGTCATAATTCTCGGCCTTAACATGCTTTTCGATTTTATTCCGTTTTTACGCGGGGAGATAAAAGCACAAGCGCCAAACACTGCTGCGAGTTTTTCAAAGGCGTTTGTATTCGGGATGTTGTTTGCCGCCGGATGGAGTCCCTGTATCGGGCCGATTTTATCGTCCATCCTTCTGTTTGCCGCTCAGTCGGGGAATGCCGTAAAAGCAGCCTTTCTGCTTGGCGTATATTCGCTCGGCCTTGGCATTCCGTTTTTGTTGGTCGGGCTGTTTTTTGATAAAACGGAACCGTTACTGCGTTGGTTTAAACAACATGCACGCGGCGTAAAGATAACGGCAGGCATCCTCATTATCTTTTTCGGAATTCTGATGGTAACCGCCGGTTTGGCCAGCATTACCGCCTTCTTTACCAAGATAGGCTATGCATTGGAAGACTACGCGCAGACGGGAACTCCCCCGTTCAGTTCTATTGCAGGCGCTCTTGCCCGATGGCTACAATTCCAAGGAGTGTAGGAATATAGGAAAGCCACCGGAAACCGGCTTTTTAGATTGCGTTATTCTTTACGGATTTTTTGTAAAGGCGTGCGCAATCTAAAAATTCCTGTAAATATGTTGGGAGCATAATCTTTTTATTCCATACAAGATACAGGTCGCGGTATCGATGCGGGATATTTTCAAGTGAAAAAGAAAGCAGCTCGCCGCGGCTTATCATATCATCAACTGCGATTTTTGAAATAAACGAGGTTCCAACCCCTTGCATAACAAGCCGCTTAATCACTTCGATGTTATTAATTGTAGTAATAATATGGAGCGATTCGATAGAAATATGCGCGGCGGTGAGTATCAAATCCATATTCTGTTTTACGGCGGAACCGGTTTCCCGTACGATGAGCGGTTCTTGCGCAAGCCGCTTTATATCCGGCCGTATCTGCTGCAGAGCCCGATAATAGGGGATATTGGGCGTAATAAAGACAAACTCATCTTGATAAATCGGATAGAACTCGCAGTTTTCATCATCAGTTTTCATACCGACAATACCGGCATCTACCTTTCGTGCGGAAATCCGTTTGATAGTCTCATAACTGTTTTGCTCTTCAACTTGAATGAGCGTATTGGGATGGTTGTTTTTGAAGCGGCTTAACACAAAGGGAAGGATATATCCCGTAGGAATGGTAGACGCACCGAGCCGTAGAATTTTTCGATTGGGATTGATAAACCGATCAATAAGCGATGAACGCTGCTGCAATAAATCCTTGGCTTCGCGATAGAGCAGCGTTCCTTCTTCTGTAATTTTCAGCTCCCGTGTCGAGCGGATAAAGAGCGGGCTGTCAAGTTCTTCTTCAAGCTGTTTGATGTGGAGACTTACCGTCGGCTGGGAAATATTCAATTCTTCGGCCGCCGCAGAAAAACTCAAATTTTCTACAAGCTTTACAAATACCTCAAGATGTTTAAATTCCATAGTTAGTCCTCAAAACGGTAGTAGGAAAATCGTAAAAAGGGATCCGCTCATATTTCGGGCATTTTAAGAACGTTGCAATTACTGACCTCTCGGCGCCTTTGCGGGATCGAGCGGTTTATTGTTCTTGTATACCATAAAATAAAGCCGCGGGGTACCGGTAAGCGAATCTGAGGCAAGGGTACCAAGTTTTTGACCGACGGTAATATGCGCACCTGCTTGCGGAAGTATCTGCGCCAGCCCCCCGTATACATAGACATACTTTGTTTTTGACTGAATAAAGATAACCTGCCCGTACCCTCGGTGCGGTCCCATCGAAATAACGCGTCCCGAAGCGATAGCTTGTACGGAAGCGTTTGCCGTCGAATCGATAGCGACACCATAGAGCTTTCCCGAAAGGTACGAAATATCGGAGATGGGAACAGGCCACAGAAGCTTTTTGTCGATTGCTTTTTTTGTATATGAACGCGGATCTTCCCATGAAGCTTGAGGATTTTGCTGCGCTGCCCCTGTATTCTTAGGAGCTGCAGCAACGGCAGTTTTTTCTCGTTCCGGTACAATCAATATTTTTCCGACTTTTAAGACGGCAGAATCGGAAAGACTGTTCGCCTTCCGTAGCGCGTCAACGGTAACGGAGAATTTTTTTGCAATGCTGTAAAGGGTGTCGCCCTTTTGTATCGTGTATGTTTCGGGGATGTAAATTTTCTGCCCAACCGTAATTTTACCTGCATCACTGATGTTATTCCGTTCCAAGAGAATAGCAACCGGCACCGAATATTTGCGGCTTAACGCATAGAGCGTTTCGCCTTTTTCCAATATATGCAGGGTATCAGCTCCGGAGACTGAATAAACGGCAAGAGAAAAAATAAAAATACAGACGGAATAACGATGCTTAGACATATTCGTCTATAAGTATCGGCTCATTATGCAAAAAACATAATATCGCAGTTGAGGGCAACCGCATCAGACTGTTTTAAAATAACCCCGCAGAATAATGAAGGCCGTTCAACCAGAGTTGAACCACTTCGCGGTTCAAATGGTTGTCCAACCTCCATTATTCTGCGATTTTTATCCATTTGTCTGGTGCGGTTGCCCGTTCTCTAAAAAACTACACGAAATTTTAGAAAAATTTCGTGTAACAAGGAGGTAATCGATTGAAATATTATCAGTGCGGTTAGCCCGCACTAGACATTTAGAGGGTGTTTCATTATTATCGTAACGATTATCAATTTAAGTTATAGGAGTATCTTATGGAAAATTTAATCGGAACAAAGATTATCGATTTTACTTTGCCTGCCTACTGCAAGGGAAAGTTTACTACGGTATCGACTGAGTCATTATTAGGTAATTGGTCCGTGTTTATGTTTTATCCCGCAGATTTTACGTTTGTGTGTCCGACCGAATTGGCCGATTTGGGTAAGCTGTATCCGGAATTTCAGGAAATCGGATGCAAGGTATTTTCCGTTTCTACCGATAGCGAGTTTGTGCATAAGGCATGGGCAGATGCAAGTGCGACAATCAGTACTCTGCCGTATGAAATGATTGCCGATAAAGCGGGTGTTTTTGCTGCTTCCTTGGGTATCCTTGTACCTGAAACATGGGTTGCTCTCCGCGGTTCCTTTGTTGTTGACCCTGACGGTATCATCAAAGCATACGAAGTGCACGATAACAGCATCGGACGCGATGCCTCCGAATTGCTGCGTAAGGTTCAAGCCGCCCAGTTTACTGCAGCGCACGGCGATCAGGTATGTCCTGCAAAATGGCACCCCGGCGAAAATACCCTGTATCCTTCAATTGACTTAGTCGGAAAAATCTAAGGAAGTGCTGATTAAAGAAAAGCTGTTACCGGCAAACGGGGCTGTTCCGAAAATAACCAACTTTTGAGACATCCCCATGCCTATTTTTTTAAAAGCTTCGAAAACGTTGCTTTAAGCTTTGCAAGCACCGATGGCGTTTGATCCTTTGCCGTTTTCTCTAATGCAAGGAAATCCCGTGCGGCATCATCAAGACTGAAATCGTTGCCGTTCTTTTGTTTGAGCCTATCCCAATGCTTGACAATCCAAACATAGATATCACTCTTCGTCCGATTTTTAAAATCGGAAAGCAGCTTATATTTATCTATCACGGCGATAACCGGAAGATACACCGTTTTAAACCATGAAATCAGCGCATCATTAAAATCGATTTCGGTATGCTGCTGCTCGTTCATATAATACTTATGGACAAGAATATGATTATAGATGACATCGTAGCGACCGGTTGCGGTAAAGTCCAAATCCCAGTAATCGGTCAGATCGCCGAAACTCGTTTCGTTGTAAAACACCCGTTTTTCGTAACTGATAACCGCCGCAAGCAGCGTGTCCAGCCTAACATCAGGCGGCAGCTGCATCTCGCTTTGCAGCGAGATCACTTCAGCATCGATAAACGCAACGCCCTGCATCTTTGCCACCGACACACGATGATTCCCGTCCCGGACAAAATACAATCCGCCGAGCTCATACAGTTGAATGGGCGGCAACACGATATCGGACAAATGAGCTTGATCGACATTAACCCACCGTTGTTTCAATTCATTTGAACGGGGGAGAAAATGATTGTCAAAATCGTTATAGCGCCCCTCACTGCCGACAATCTTTTTGATCGGAACTGTTTTAAGCCCGACATACACCTCATTCTTAGGTTTTAAAATCTTTTTTACGTCGTTCAACGAAAGAAGCCGTTTTTTATCGGGATGCATGACATTCTGCATCTCATTGATCCATGCCTTATTGCGCGCTTTGGAAAAATCTTCTTGTGCCTGAAATCTGAAAGCATCCGACTGCATAATACTAAATTATGGTAGTAAATAAAAAACAGACTGTCAAGTTAAACCACCAAAGTCTCTGCTACCCATGTGTTAGGTGTGTCCTCATCTATTCCATCTCCGAATACCGCGCCTGCATCAAGGAATGTACCTCCCTGTACATTCCTTGATAGCAAGTTTCGGTACGACCGAAACTTGCTGCTGTTTGGAACCACCGCCATCCATGGCGGTTCTGTGAGTATTTGTATTTCAGGCTGAAAATTTGCTTCCAGCTCTTGCTGCGTAATTCCGCACAACGCAGCATAGTCACGATCAAGCGAAATATCGCGGAGATTATTCAAGTCGCTAAAGATACTGACCTTGCTAAACTTTGTTACACCGGTTAGGAATACAAAACGGAGATATTGATCGCAGGATTTAAACACACCGTAAAAACCTTTCAGAATGCGGCGATATGTTTCGTTTAATGCTTCATCGGTATTCATTGTTTCCAAAAGCGGCTTGTCATACTCATCAACTAATACGACGACCTGTTTACCGGTTTTCTCGTAGATACGCTGAATCAGGTCTTTTAACCGACTGTCAGGGGCATCCTCTCTCCGCTCAACCGTAAAAGTTTTCTCCCAATCGCGGAGGTGTGCGTTCAAAATATCCAGCAATGCCTGTTCATCGGTATACGCTTTCGCATTAAAATCCAAATACAGCACCGGATACTTCTGACACAGTTCCCGCTGCCCCGCTTCGGCATTTTCAAGTTTTTCTATTGCAAGACCGCTAAACAGCTCTTTTTGACCGAGAAAGTACGCTTTTAATGTGGAGAGCAAAAGGCTTTTCCCAAACCGGCGCGGACGGCTTAAAAAATATACCTTACTGGTATGGGCAAGCCGAAATATACAATCAGTTTTATCAATATAAAGAAAATTTTTTTCCCGTAAATCTTCAAAGCTTTGTATGCCTATCGGCAAGTTCCGTGTAACATCCATGTAACCAATATAGCAAAGATAGAGAGTTTCTGCGATTTTCTTCTTTTGATATTCTAAAAATACGTCCGTTCTATCACCACCTGATAGACTGATTATGCTATTAGTATAGTCGTTGGGACAATTAACAACCCCGGCGCGGCATGTGAGCATTAACCATCCGCACGAATCACTGAAGGGGAAGCGAGGGGAACTATGCAGACGGATATAATAAGATTTATCGATGATGAAAGTAAGCAGGAATGTATGGCTGTAGCCGGGTATCTTTATAATCTATGTTCGAATAGTAAACATCTGGATAAGTATAAATCATTACTGATATTATTACAGGCACTCATTGTGCGTCTAAAAAAAGAAACACAAGCTGAAACAATTGTGCAAGCATTTATTCAAAAAGGGATAAAGGAAAAACAGCTAACGGTATTTACGCCGGGAAAAAATTACAATCATCCGTTTGAATACGGGAGTAAATTGGATGTAAATTTTAAAGAAGATACGAAAATCGCTGCAGCTGTTGACAATTTTACGACCGATTCCATTTTTACGATAAATCTTTGCCGTTGTGTTTTTATGCAGAGAGAAAACCTTGCTAAAATTATCGCACTTATTTTCTTTTCCGCCAAGATAAATAACAATGATACATATATCATTCCTCAGAGAATAAATGTTTCAGCACGGATAACCAAGATACTTAATGATATAACTCCTGTTGAATTTCTATTTGATACCTTACATCTTTCACACCAAGAAGCGGTATTGCTTACGGCAGTATATAGAACACAGACAATCTATGAACTCTATAATTTTTATGATGATGTGTTATATCAAAACACAGAAAATAAAATGACGATATATGCAAAATGTATTAATACGTCTTTACAAGCAATAAGAATCTTATTTGAGAATGATAAAAAGCTTATTTCATTCGGGTTAATGAATAAGTACGATTACGGTTGTATTGAAAACGAAAGTATTTATTGTATTTACAATAAAAATTTTGATGCGTTTTTTTCCGGCACATTAAAAGAAGAAAAAGCAAACGCTGCCTTTAATCTCAATAGCTACGCTATAAAAAAAGAGCATTCAAGCTTGGCATTGCAATTTCTAAAAAGTAACTTTCCGTCAAATATTTTACTCTATGGAAGTCCCGGAGCCGGTAAAACGGAATTTGCAAAAACACTTGCAAAAGAAAGCGGACTGCGACTGTTTATGTTTAAAAATGAGCTGGATACCGATAGAGCATTGCAGCGCTTACATTGTATTCTTTCTATTCCTAAAAAGGATACACTGTTTGTTATTGACGAAGCTGAAAATATCTTAAAAACAATTGAGCCGCATTTTAGGATGTTTATGAGCACTACTGAAAAAGGGATTGTAAATAAGATGCTTGATAATAATGTCAATAAAGTTGTGTGGATTGTTAATTATACTGATCTTCTTGACATATCTACGTTGCGGCGTTTTACGTATTCAATTAAGTTTAACGAAATGCCGAAATCACTTTTGAAAAAAATCGCACAGTCAAAATTACAAAACAGCAACATAAGCGGCAAAATCTTACATACACTTGTCGATCTCTGCGACAATTACCGTATAACAGGTGCCTCAATCGATAATATGATTAAAGCGGTGAATAGTGTTCATTGCAGCAGTCAAACTGAAGAGCAAATCGTTATTGATGTAAAAAATACGCTTGAAGCAAATTCCGGACTTATATACGGTAGTTCCCATGCCGGCAGAAAAATACAAAAGACATACGATATTGGGGCGCTCAACACCTCTATCGAACCGGATGATATTATCACGATGATAAAAAATGCAGAAGCGTATTCTGAGTCTGTACAAACAGATGTTCCCGCCGGAATCCGTATGCTTTTTTATGGATTAAGCGGTACCGGAAAAACGGAATTTGCACGATATATTGCAAACTCTTTGGCTAAAGAGCTTATTCTAAAAAAAGCTTCCGATATATTAGGAAAATATGTCGGCGAAAGTGAACAGAATATTAAAGAGGCTTTTGAAGAAGCGGAAAGACAAGATGCGATACTGCTATTTGATGAGGCTGATTCATTT
Organism: Treponema sp. OMZ 805; assembly: GCF_050937395.1. Classification (NCBI taxonomy): domain Bacteria; kingdom Pseudomonadati; phylum Spirochaetota; class Spirochaetia; order Treponematales; family Treponemataceae; genus Treponema; species Treponema sp. OMZ 805. The sequence continues at coordinate 37,362 of NZ_JACCLP010000010.1, forward strand.
TTTACCAACCGTTTCAATGCAGAAAATACTTGGGAGCGGACAATGGTCAATGAATTTTTAATGCAGATAGAAGCCTTTAACGGTTTATTGATTTGCACTACCAATATGCGCAGCATCATGGATCCTGCATTGCAACGCCGCTTTCATATTATGGTTGAGTTTCAAGCCCTCTCTGCAAATGGAATAAAAACTTTGTTGATGAAATATTTTCATAATGTGTCATTTAATGCTGATCAAATAGAAAAGCTCAACCAATGGCAATCCGTTACTCCGGGGGATTTTAACGCGCTCTATGGAAAAGCACGGTTTATGCCGCAAGAAAAAATAACTTCCGAATATATTATTACTGAATTAGCACAGATGCAGCAAGAAAAAAACGGCGTACAAAAAATGATCGGATTTAGTATCAATGCATAACTGATAGATAATTTATGAAATATAAACGGAGGAAAAGTATGGAACACATATCTGCATTACGGCTTACCGCTGAAGAAGAAGCCAATTTGCAGCTGTTGAGAATAACAGATGGGATACTCATCGGAGTAACAAATAGAGACGACCTCACCGGAAGTCTTATATTACCGGACACTATTACCGAAATCGGGAGAAAAGCATTAAGCGGCTGTACGGGTTTAACAAGCATTACCATACCGGACAGCGTTACTCAAATCGGGTACGGCGCTTTTTTCCGCTGCATGAGCCTCACAAGTATTACCGTTCATTCCGATAATCCAGCCTATTGCACTCAAGAAAATATACTTTATACAAAAGATATGAAAACACTTTTACGGGCTGTTGCAACAGGATGTGTGGTCATACCTTATGGTGTAATTGAAATCAGCTATGGGGCTTTTTCCCGGTGTAGAGGTGTAACGAGTATTTCCATACCGGATAGCGTTATTAAAATCGCTATGGGAGCTTTTTGCTATTGCAGCAGTATAACACATATTATTATACCAAGCAGTGTTACTGATATCGGTATGGGACCTTTTGGTTATTGCACAAAGTTAACGGATATTCCCGTCGATAAAGCAAATCCAGTCTATTGTAGCAAAGATAATATGCTCTATACAAAAAACATGAAGACCCTTATACAAGCAACTCCCGTAAAGACTTTCATAATACCGGAGCACGTTACCGCAATAGGCGGTTATTGTCTTGCCGGTTGTACTGATGTAACCACTGTTATCATACCGGATGGGGTTATCGAAATTGGAGAAGGTGCATTTGACAGTTGTGAAAGATTAGACAATATAATCATAAAATCCGAGCGTTTAACGGAAATCGGATACGATGCTTTTTCGCATATTAAACACGATGCACGGTTTACCGTAAAAAACGAATCGATAAAAGCGCTGTTACAAACTTGCGGCAGCGATCTACAGAACGGACAAATTACCGTTAATTCGAATTTATAGGATAGAGAAAATATGGAACAGATATCTGCATTAAAACTTACCGCTGAAGAAGAATCAAATGTACAGTTGCTGGAAATAACAGACGGGATAGTTATCGGCGTAACAAATAGCGCCTACTTTACTGGAAGTCTTATATTACCGGATACAATTACGGAAATTGCTCATCACGCCTTTGAAGGCTGCAGCGGTCTCACACGTATTGTTATACCTGATAGTGTTACTAAAATCGGTGACTGGCTTTTCCGCGATTGTACCGATTTAAAAGAGGTTATTATTGGAAGCGGTATTTCAAAAATCGGTATTGGAGCTTTCTTTGATTGCACTCATTTAAGCACTATCACCATACCGCAGGGCATTATCGAAATAGGAAATCTCGCGTTTAAGAGCTGCAGCAGTTTAAAAACTATCAATATTCCGAGCAGCGTTCGTAAGATCGGCGAGTGGGCATTTGTCTGTTGTAGTGGTTTAACGGAATTGAATATCGAAAAAGGCGTTACCTCAATTGAATACAGAAGCTTTGTTTGCTGCACCGGTTTAACAAGCATTACCATACCGGACAGCGTTACTCAAATCGGTGAGGAAGCTTTTGGTGCATGCAGCCGCTTAGCAGCTATTAGAATTCCCGATAGCGTTACCGAAATCGGAAATAATGCCTTTTGTAATATTCAAAGCAACGCACAGTTTATCGTAGCAAGCAAGGCGGTAAAAAAACTACTAAAGCATTCTGACAGTTCTATACAAGATGAACACATTATCGTAACACACAGTAATATCGAACATTGTCAGTTGTAAATTTTCTACCTCTATCACTTCCTGATAGACTGACTATGCTATTAGTATAGTTAATTGGGACAATCACTGAAAATGTAGCGTATGTTCAATTTTAATTTTTAAGGAGAATCTCCGATGGAAATAGTTATTTGGTGCGGCAAATATGGGATTAATAATTGCGGACGTCATTATACAGCACCTGTTTTTGGCGTCAAACGGTTCGAAAAAGCGAAAAAGAATACAAATTGGTTTCAAAAACAAAATGATAAAAAAACATTCAGCGACTTTTTGAAAGAAGCTATCGAAACAAATAATTTAGAACAGAGGAAAGAATCAGTAGGCAACTAAGGTGCCCTATTATTGGTATTAAGTATGGTTCCTTAAAATTCACTAGCCGAATAAAATATCAATTTTAGAGGCTTCTGAATTGGTGCGCAGAATGCGCACATTTTAATAAGCGAGTTTGCGCTTGAGCAAACTCGACGGTTAACGAGGCAACCCTATTTGGTTGCCGAAGTTATACCTTGGTATATTTTGGCTCCTTCCCGATTTATCTGATTTATTTTATGCCAGTACAACAGACATTGCATTTGCACAAAAATATGGTGATTGGCTACTATCTCAAGAAGACCATAGTAATGTATGGGAGAAATTAAAACAAAATGGTTATTTGCACTATTTACCGAAAAGGTACAGAGATGAGTATTGGAAATTACCAAGAGGCAGAGTCTCATATAATATATTACTTGGTAAATATTATGTATATCATGGCAATTGGTTTTTAATAAAACATGCAAAAATTATTGAGAAAAAATTTGAGCTTCCCGTCAATCATATCGTTTATGAAGAAGACGAACACTATTCGAACAATATCAGTTGTTAAAAATATTTTTTCACCTCTATCACCTCCTGATAGACTGACTATGCTATTACTATAGTCAGTTGGGACAACCATTGAAAGGGAAGCTCAGATTGAGAGCAATAGATACTATTTTATTGGTTCCTATGAATAAAGTTTAAAAAATATTTTTATACTTGACTTTTGAGGGGGGGGGGGGGGGGGGTATTATGGAAGAGAAATGCCCTGTAAATAATGCGGGGAAGAAAAGACCGTAGAAACTGACCTGATGTCAACCTGTTTTCGATGATGTCGAGACAGGACGGTCTATACTATGTATAAAAGGAGTTTTATTATGAAACGCAGATATATTTTACTTCTTAGTGCGCTTGTATTATTTACCGACGCTGTAATAATGACCGGCTGTCCTGCCCACGTACAGCCGCAAACCCAAAAGTACAAGGTAACGCTCAAGTCCGGCAAGCATGGTACGGTAACGGTAAATCCCGCACTCCCTGAGGACGGTATGGTTGAAGCGCATACGCGGCTTTCTTTTACCGCGCAACCTGACGAGGGGTATGAAGTTGATACCTGGACGGGAGTAGATCATAACTATCGCGGTAATACGACAGCAACGCTTACGATAATGGCAGACACGACCGTATCCGTCACATTTAACAGGATAGGCTACAGTTCGGAAAAGCAGAAGTACAAGGTTACGCTTGTTCAACCCGAACACGGTACGGTAACGGTGAAACCTGCCCTATCTGAAGACGGAATGATTCCACAGTATACCAATCTTACGTTTACCGTAACGCCGGAACCCGGTTGGCAGGTGAACAAATGGACGGGGGCGAAAATATGGCAAGATAAGATAGGATACGATGTTGAGAACAATGAGGTACATCTTTCCGTAACCGAAGATGTAACCGTAAGCGTTACGATGATAGAAGAAGGGAAAGCCGATGCATCGCTTTTGATAATCGATTCAACCGGCAGACTGACTGGTGTAACCGACAAATACAGACTAAAGGGAAGTCTTGTACTGCCAGAGACGGTTACCGCAATCGGCAGTGAAGCGCTTGCCGACTGTACCGGTTTAACAAGCGTGATTATACCCGATAGCGTTACCTCAATCGGGTATAAGGCTTTTTACCGGTGTACCGGTTTAACAGGCGTTACAATCGGAAATAATGTTACCGAAATTGATGAAGGCGCTTTTTCCGGCTGTTATAATTTAATGAGTATTACGATACCGGATAGCGTTACCACCATTGGTTCCGATTCTCATTCTTTTTTTAGTGGCGGCGCTTTTCATGACTGTAAAAGCTTAACAAATGTTACGATCGGAAAGGGCATGACTAAAATAGGATATTCCGCTTTTGACGGTTGTAATAAGATTAAGACACTCAACATTAATTGTAAAACGGTACCGTATCTCGGTATGACATCTCTTAAAGAGCTTACGCTCGGCGATAATGTAAACGCAATCGGAGAGCGAGCATTTTACAGTTGTACCGATTTAACAAACATTACCATTCCGGACAGCGTTACAAAAATAGGAAACGAGGCGTTTCAAGGCTGTACCGGCTTAACGGATGTTATCATTCCTGATAGCGTTACGGAAATTGGTAAGGCTGCTTTTAAAGATTGCTCAAATATAATCAGTCTAGGTATCGGCAAAGGACTTACTTCTATTTACTTAGGTGATTATCACTATGAAAGTCCTTTTGACGGTTGTAATAAGATTGAAAAACTGAATATCAACAGTAAGACAGTTCCACGTCTTAACATCAAAAGTCTTAAAGAGGCTACTCTCGGTGAGCAGGTTACCGAAATCAGTGATGGCGCTTTTTCCTATTGTGAAGGTTTAACGACTATTACCATACCTCATAATGTGACTAAAATCGGTGAGAGAGCTTTTAAAAACTGTACCCATTTAACAAATGTTACCATCCCGAATAATGTAACTAAAATAGGAGACGAGGCATTTGAAAGCTGTATCGGCTTAACGGATGTTATCATTCCCGATAACGTTACGGAAATCGGCGCGAGTGCTTTTGCCAGCTGTACTAAATTAGCAACTGTTAACATCGGAAATAACGTTACGATGATCGGTAATAATGCATTTTCCGGCTGTACTGGCTTAACAAGTGTTACCATACCGGATAGTGTTACAAAAATAGGATACGCAGTTTTTGAAAACTGTACCGGCTTAACAAGTATTACTATACCGGACAGTGTTACCAAAATAGGAAGCGAGGCATTTAAAAGCTGTTCCGGCTTAACAAGTATTACGATACCGGATAGTGTTACCACTATCGGTTCAGATTCTTCCTCTTTTTTTAGAGGCGGAGCTTTTGAGAATTGTTATAGCTTAACAAGTGTTACGATCGGAAAGGGCGTGACTAAAATAGGATATTCCGCTTTTTCCGGGTGCAATAAGATTAAGACGCTCAACATTAATTGTAAAACGGTACCGTATCTCGGTATGACATCTCTTAAAGAGCTTACGCTCGGTGATAATGTGAACGAAATAGAGCGCGAGGCGTTTCAAGGTTGTACCGGTTTAACAAATATTACAATCGGATCCGGTGTTACAGAAATAGGGCGCGAGGCGTTTCGAGGCTGTACCGGCTTAACGGATGTTATCATACCTGATAGCGTTACGGAAATCGGCAAATCAGCTTTTAAAGATTGTTCAAATATTATCAGTCTGACTATCGGCAAAGGGCTTACTACTATTCACTTAGGCGATACTGATTATTTAGGAGATAACCAAAAAACTCCTTTTAACGGCTGTAATCAAATTGAAAAGCTGGATATCAACTGTAGTATCACCCCCCGCCTTGATATCACAAGTCTTAAAGAGATTATTATCGGCGATAATGTTACTACAATCAGCGATAATGCATTTTCGGGCTGTACCGGCTTAACAACTTTGACGATACCTGACAACGTTACTAAAATCGGCGAGAGGGCTTTTAACAATTGTTCAGGTTTGATAACTGTTACTATCGGTAAAGGACTGGAGCATTATTACTATTCGTCTTTTGATGGCTGTAACAATGTTAAAACGTTGAATATCAATTGCAGAGATGCTGTTGACTTTGGCTTTTCTCAAACTCTTACAGAATTAAACCTAGGTGATAATGTAACAAGGATTCGTGGTTATGCATTTTCAGAATGTTCACACTTAACAAACATTACCATACCGGAGAGTGTTGCTTTTATTGGCGTGCATGCCTTTGACAAATGTTCAAATCTTACAACTGCCATTTTTAAGAGTAAAGCCAGTTGGAAATTGGAATATGAATATAATGGCGATCATATTAACATACAGGAGGAGCTGGAGAATCCTTCAACAGCTGCGCAGTATTTAAAATACCAGTATACTCATTTTAGCTGGACTAAAAACTAACACCCTCTGCCGCTTCCTTTTTACGAGAATGCCGTATCGGAAGCGGCAGCAAGGTGGTTACAGCCTTTTATTATCATATATCAATCCGCAAAAGGCGGGAGGAGGGAGAAAATGAACAAAATGGCAAAAAAGATCGATGAACAACTTTTACGGATTAACAATCTTCATTGGTTACCGTGGATAGGAAAGAACTATTCCGCAAGTCAGACAAAGCTGATGGTATTGGGAGAAAGCCATTACCTTTGCGCAGGCGACAGTCCTGATGAGTACGGCATCGATTTTACCCGCAGCTTTATCGGTATGCATCAAAACGGCGAGGAAGGAACAAACGTTATCCGCAATTTTGAAAAAACAGTATTGAATAGAGATTATGATGAAGAGCTGAGCAAAGAAGAAATGACGGCAATTTCTGACAGTTTTGTCTACCAAGTCATTATTCAGCGGCTCCTCACCGCAAGCAAAGAACGCCCCGACGATTCCGATTTTGAAGCCGGATGGCATATCATTTTAGAAACGATAAAAATACTCAAACCGAATACGGTTGTTTCATTGGGTGTAAAAGCCTTTGATGTATTAACCAATTTGGAATACGAGGGGCTTACTATTAAAAAAGAAAAATGGGGAGATGATAAAATCAACAATGCCTATCCTCGCTATTGCCGTATAGAGCTTGACGGGCATCCTATCGACATCATTTTCCTCCGTCATACCAGCGGAACGATGGGCGGTTACTATCCTCTCGAATGGCATAAATTCTTAAAAAAATATTTTGATGTCTCCCGATATTTGAGTGAATTGAAGCTATAGAAATAACCATAAAGTGCTGGAATCTGCAAAACGTTTTACATTTTTTGCAGATTCCAAAATCTCCCGTTTCCTACTATAATTAACACTATGAAAAAGAACCCAAACCGTGCGATCACCCATCAAATGTTAGAACGGCTCACGTATATTCATAATCGGATAAAAGCTGAATGCTTTCCTAATGCATCCGAACTTGCAAAAGAACTGGAGTACAGTATTCCGACAATAAATCGCGATATAACGTTTTTACGGGATCGGTTTAATGCACCCATTGCATATAATGCGCAAAAGAAAGGATTTTATTACAGCGAAAAATATGAAATGCCGATTCAAAATATTTCGCAAAAAGATGTAACAGCGCTTGTTGCTGCAAAAACGCTGCTGCAGCAATATCAGGGAACGCCGATCTACAAAGAACTCGTTGCCGCCATTGATGTTATTACGTTTCCGCAAAGGCAAGGAACGGGAGCCTTTATTGACCGTATCGCCGTTCCGCCGATGCCCTATGCTATCATCGATGAAGCGGTATTTACCGCACTCTACCAAGCGATGATTCAAAACCGCACGATCGAATTCGATTACTGCGGCGTATTGGATAGAGGAAAGGTACACCGGCGTGTCCGTCCGTATCAGCTCCTTTTTGATGACGGACGATATTTTCTATTCGGCTATGCAGAGGAACGCCAAGCGGAACGGCTTTTTTATATTCCGCGTATTGAAAACCTTTGCATTACCGATGAGCTTTTTACACTGCCCGAAAATTACGACTTTATCTCCCGCTGCGGCGGCGGAAGATTCGGCTCATTTATGGAACCGGAAACCGTTACCTACCGCATTGCATTCTACGGCGAGTCTCGTCTCGCAATAAAAGATTCCGTATGGGCTGATGATCAAAAAATTACCGAATATGATGAAGAAGGGAAAACCGAAATAGTCTTTTCCGCAGCGCAAGGCTACCGGATATTGAAATGGGTCTTGTCTCACGGCTCAAACGCACAGCCGCTTGAACCGGAAGATTTTGTGCAAGACTGGCAAGCGGAAATACAGGCTATGGTAAGGCGGATTTCCGGCGTTTAAATCCTTCGACACGGGCGCTTGCAGGGCAATCGAGAGGGCTTCTATCCCCGCGCTTCAGATAGCGGTAGCCTACTCCGGCAATCATGGCGGCATTATCCGTGCAGAGCTTGAGCGGCGGGAAGATACACGTTAAACCTTTTTGTTCGGCGAGTTTTTCACGAAGCAGCGAATTTGCAGCAACGCCGCCGCCTGCGACAATCGTGTGCAGTCCCGTATCTTCAACCGCCCGCAGCAGGGAACGCAGTAATATTTTAACGGCTCTTGATTGAAAGGCCGCCGCGATATTTTCGGGCGTTTTTTCATATCCGGGATTCCAGAATTGATCGATTTGATTGATAACCGCGGTTTTTAATCCCGAATAGGACACGTCATACCGGCGGCCGGATTCGTGCAGTACCGGCATCGGAAAGTTCGCAGCCTTTGGGTCGCCGTTTTTGGCCAGCCGGTCGATAATTACGCCGCCCGGATAACCGAAATCGTAGAACTTTGCAACCTTATCGAATGCTTCGCCCGGCGCATCGTCAATGGTACTACCGAGCACTTCGATTGAATCAAAATCGTATACTTTACAGATAAGCGAATGTCCGCCCGACACTAAAAGACCGAGGTAGGGATAAGGAATGTCTTGTTCAAGATGCGCCGCGTACAGGTGCCCGAGCATGTGGTTTACGGCAATAAAAGGTTTATTGCATGCCCATGCGAGGGTTTTCGCAAAGGTCAGCCCCACCAGCAGCGATCCCATCAGCCCCGGCCGATTGGTTACGGCGATACCGTCTATCGATTGCAATGTTTCACCAGCTTCCTGCAAAGCGGTTTTAACAACCGGTAATATCCATTCGGTGTGTTTCCTACTTGCAATCTCAGGCACGACACCCTTATATGCTTCGTGAAATGGTATTTGAGTTGCCACTACCGAGCTGATGATTTTATGTCCGTCCTCCACGACGGCGGCTGCCGTTTCATCGCAAGAGCTTTCTATTCCAAGTATCTTCATTCTATTATTCCTAGTGAAAATCCGTCTTCGATAAGCGCAGGATACATTTCGGTTAAAAGCTGCGCAAGCTCAACCGTAAAGACATGACCGATCATGATGGCAGAACCTTTCTGTCTCGCAATGCGCAACCCTTTTTTAATTTGCGTTTCCATTGCAGCGCGGCTCTTATCGTTATCAATAAAAATTGCCCGTTCCCAGACAGCCATGTTTTTCTCCTTTGCAACCTTCGCAACGACTGACCGAGCGGTTGTCCGCGAATCCAAAAAGAATATATGTTTTTCCGCTACGACATCCAAGACCGCGCTCATCGCTACCTCGTCCGCCGTCATCAGTGAGCCTTCGTGATTATTCATCCCGGCTACCGGCCAAATTTCTTCGAGATTTTTTCTGACGATTTTTTTGATTTGCTCCGCAGAAAGTCCCGGCGTAACAGCCCCCGGCCCCGGATTAATATGCAGATCGACCGATTGCATCGGCTGGTGCAGAATAACCTGTTTTCCGGCCTTGCGTATCCGCCGCGCCGACTCGCTAGAGTAGCGCAATCCGGGTAAAACTGCAATAGTACAGGGGAATGGCAGCCGCAAAAAGTATTCAAGCTGGTCGAGATTGTGCCCCGCATCGTCAAATACAAAGGTGAGGTTCCCTGCATAAGGAGCACGCTTGCGCGGCTTTTCCGGTTTTGCAGCAGGCTGCACCGGTTGCATTGTTTGCACGGTTTTTTTCTTATCGGGTACGGCAGGTTTTTCCGGTACGCTGTTTTTTTTCGATGCAGTATTTTTTTTATCAGGTGCAACGGATTTCTCCGGTATGGGATTCTTTTGCGGAGCCGGATGGACTACCGGTTTTTCTTTCTTCGCAGTATCTTTCTGTGCGGCAGAAGCGGTATGGGATACCGGCGCAGATGCAGCAGCAGGCGAATGCGGCGCCGGTTGTGCAGCCGGTGTTGTTTTTTTGGCAGTCAGTACTTTCTCCTGTGATGACGCCGTTTTTTGCTGCGCTGCCGGTGTGTTTTGCCGTTTTTGCTGCACCGCGGAATCGGTATGCGGCTGAGCTGCAACGGAAGGCTTCTGTGTTGCCGATGTATGCGCAGCTTCGGTTTTCGGTGTTTGTTCGGTTGACGGTATTTCCTTTTCAAGCGGAGTTTGCGCCGTACCGGTATCCGATTTTAAGGAATTTTTCAGATTAGGGACTAATTTCAGTACTAAAACAAGATTAAAACCCAAAAGAAGGACGCACAATATCACCAACGCGGCAATGAGATTACCTCTCGAACGCTTCTTTCGGGCAGTGGAACTACGCGGCTTTTTCTTTGCTGTAGTACCGCTGCGGCTCTTCGTTTTTGACTGAGTTTGCGCCGCTGTTTTTTTCGGCGATGTTTTTTTGCTTGTTTTTCCTTTATCCTCTTTCTCGGGCATAGGCGAAAGCATAAAAACAGCGGGGGTTAATGTCAAGCGGTATTTGTGCAGAGAAACGTATCGCTCCCTTTTATTATGGAAAGGTATGAGATGGACAGAAATGAAATAAAAAATAATCGGGCAAGCCGGATTTGAACCGGCGACCCCAAGTCCCCCAGACTTGTACGCTAACCAACTGCGCTATTGCCCGTTTTGTTTCAATAACAAAGACAGATATTATCGATAAAGTTTCATTATGTCAATATGTCTTGTGCCGTGTTGGTATGTAACCATCGATTGACTTTTACCGTATTCCGTATATACTAGACACATTCGATAACTTCGTTGTCGAACAGGTTTACTAATATGTCTGTGAGGTTATATTATGAAAAAACATGTTGTAGGAATGTTAATCATTATTATCGGGTTACTCGTCTTGTTTGCTCCCTTCGGATTTGCTCATGTCTGTTTCCCTAAAGCTGACGGCGGTTTTATGAAGTGCCATTGGATGGGAGAAGCTGTCCGAATGCTCGGCGGTTTAATTGCCGCATTGGGCGTTGTGTTCTTACTGTTCAAGAGTTCCCGCATCGGTATCGCATTTTCCAATATCGGGCTCGGTGTTTGTCTGATATTATTGCAAACGGTTGTTATCGGTACCTGCAAGAATGTAGCCATGCCTTGTAACGTTTATACCAAACCCGTCATTTTACTGTTGGCAATCGTGCTGATAGCCATTAATGTCGGATATCTGTTCGTTAACAGAAAACGATAAATTTTGCCATTGGATTATTACGGTATGTTATTGCAAACAAAACAACTTTCCAGAACGTTTACCAGAAGCGGTTCCGATTTTTTTGCCGTTAAGGAGGCCGATTTCACTATCGATTCTTCCGATTTTGTCTTTATTGTCGGCCGCTCCGGTTCGGGAAAAACGACGTTATTGAACCTCATTTCGGGCATTTTAGAGCCGACTTCCGGTACGATTTTATTTGAAGATAAAGACATTACGATGATGAGCGATACCGAAAAAAGCTATTACCGTAATGAGTCGATAGGGTTTGTTCCCCAATCTCTCGGCGCTTTGCCGAATCTTTCGGTGCTGGATAATGTGCGCGTACCGTTTTTTTTATTTGAACGGGACGGCGATACCGAAGGGCGGGCGCTGAGCTTATTGGAAGTGATGGGGATAGCGCACCTCAAAGATGAAATGCCGAAAAATCTTTCAGGCGGAGAATCAAAGCGGATGCTTATCGCGCGCGCCTTGATGAATGCTCCCAAGCTGCTCATCGCTGACGAACCGACGGCAAACCTCGATGCGGAAACGGCTGCCGGTGTCATGCAGGCAGTAAAAGATGTAAACAAGCTCGGAACTGCCGTTCTTATCGTAACGCATGATTCCAATATCTTGGATCCGAATTGTACAACTTACCGGATGGACGCCGGTACCCTTTCAGAAGCATAGATTTTCCATAATATTGCTTTCTTATGTGTCTTATGCTATAAATTAAGACTAAATGATAGTCTGTATACATAGACGCCTTATCAGCAAAGCTGATAATAAGTGTTTTTATAAATGATTACAGCAGTATTGTCAGATGTCCTTCCGATTAAAAACATATCGGTCAGGAAAAAACTCGATTCTTTGTAAAAATTTCTAAAAAAAGTGATTTTCAGCAATTTTTTTAAGCCAAAATCGCAATGACGATATATAACAAAGATAAGAAGCACTGCAGCGGGGCAAAACGTGTCGGAAGTTCGGAAGTAAAGAGACTTTTGCAGAACGTCATTAGTAATGTTCTGACGGCACCGGCCGGGCGCACTATAACTATGGAGGCCATAAATGGCAAAAACAAAATCGGAAATAAATCAGGTAACCAATATTACCGATGCCGATGAAAAACTCAAAGCGTTGGAGGCTGCGCGCCTGCAAATTGAAAAACAATTCGGGCAAGGCTCGATCATGAAGCTCGGGGCAAAGACCGAGACAAGCGGCATCGAAGTAATCCCGTCGGGTAGTATCTTGCTTGATGAGGCGCTCGGTATCGGCGGTTATCCGCGCGGCAGAATTATCGAAATATTCGGGCCGGAGTCATCGGGAAAAACCACGCTTGCGCTCCATGTTGTTGCCGAAGCGCAAAAACGGGGTGGCATTGCGGCGTTTGTGGATGCCGAACATGCCCTTGACCCCCAGTATGCACAAAAACTCGGTGTTAATATCGATGAGCTATGGGTTGCCCAGCCCGATGCGGGGGAGCAGGCCTTGGAAATCACCGAAAACCTCGTTAGATCGGGCGCAGTAGACGTTATCGTCGTAGACTCGGTAGCCGCCCTTACGCCGCAAGCGGAAATCGATGGCGAAATGGGCGATTCGCACATGGGCTTACAGGCGCGTTTGATGAGCCAAGCGCTGCGAAAATTGACGGCCATTATCTCGCGGTCAAAATGTATTCTCATCTTTATCAACCAAATCCGCATGAAAATCGGCATTGCATACGGAAATCCTGAAACCACCACCGGCGGTAATGCGCTCAAATTCTATTCCTCGGTACGTATCGAAGTCCGCAAGGGCGAAGTGCTCGGCAAGGATGAAGATGAGGCATGGGGGAACAAGGTGCGCATCAAAGTGGTAAAGAACAAGGTCGCGCCGCCGTTTCGAAAAGTCGAATTGGAAATCCTATTCGGAAAGGGGATTTCTCCCTACGGCAGCTTGCTGGATTGCGCAGTAAAATACGAATTGATAGATAAAAAAGGCGCATGGTATTCATATAAAGAGGATAAGATTGGGCAAGGGCATGACAATGCCGTCAAATTCTTGGAGGATAACCCCGATATCGCAATCGATCTTGAAAAGACCTTGCGCGCGCAGCTGTTCCCCAACCAAAAATATGTTTCGAGTTTTGTAAAAACCGATCAAGCCGCCGATTCCGGCTCTGCAGGCAAAACACCGTCCGGTTCAGGCGAAGCGGCTGCGGCAAAGACAGGGGCATCAAAAGCGGCCGCTTCCGTAAAACCGGGAGATACAAAGGCTGATAAAGAAGCCGATGCTCAGACCGCTCCGGCAGGGAAAAAATCCATGCTCGAAAAGGCCGCTCTCGCGAGCGGCAAAACTGAAAGCTTGAATGCCAGTTCTGCGGCAGTATCCGCTGCGCATAAATCAAAGCCGGGCAGCGCTTTTGACGGCGACAACGAACTCTTTTAACCTGCCCGATATCACAGGGTAATCGCATCAGACAGATAAATAAAAATCGCAAAATAAATAGGCTATGAGACCATTTGAGCCGCAAAGCGGCGAAATTCTGGTTGAATAGCCTATTTATTTTGCGGGAAATATAGCAAAACAGTCTGATGCGATTACCCTCCTGAGGGCAGTACCTTCGTCCATGCGGGAAGCAGCTTTTGCGGATCCTGCCGCTCGGTGATGAGCGCCGTAAAAAGCGGTTCCAGCTGAGGCAGCGCTGCATCCAGCAGGGTAAATTCTTCTTGAGAAAAGGGAGAGAGCACATAACCTGCAATATCGGGATGCTCGGCGCTGCTGCTTTTTTTTCCGCCCGGACGCCCGATACCGATCCTGAGCCGCCAAAAGTCCGGCGTTCCCAGCGCTGCCTTTATTGAGCGAAGCCCGTTGTGCCCGCCAAGTCCTCCCGACCACTTGAGGCTCAAGGCGGCAGGCGGCAGTTCAAGCTCATCGTGTACAACAAGTATTTCTGCCGGAGGAATTTTGAAAAACTGGGCAGCCTCCCCTACTGATTCGCCCGATAGATTCATATATGTTTCCGGCTTTAAAGCATGGACAGCCTGCCCCCCGCTCACTGCTGCCGGAAAACGCCCGTACAGGCCGCGGAACTTATGCTGCCACGAAATTCCCCTGCAAATAGATAAACGATCCGCAGCAATCCACGCTGCGTTATGCCGGGTGCGTTCATACTCCCGCCCGACATTTCCCAAAAATGCTATTAACGAAATCATCTTTTTTAACCTGAAATTATTCTTTTACCTTCGTGTCGATTATGATCGTAACCGGTCCGTCGTTGTGAATTTCCACCTGCATATCCGCTCCGAATTGTCCGGTTTTTATCGGCTTACCAAGCGCTTCGCTCAGTTTGCGGATACAGCATTCATAGAGCGGGATTGCAATCGAAGGATCCGCCGCTGCATTGAAGGACGGGCGGTTTCCTTTCTTGGTACTGGCAAACAGGGTGAACTGACTGACCAGCAAAATGTCTCCCTGCACATCCGCAAGGGCACGGTTCATCTTCCCCTCATCGTCTTCGAAAATCCGCATCTGTACGATTTTCTTAACCAACCAATCTATATCGTCCTCAGTATCTTCAGGACAGATACCGAGCAAAATAACAAAGCCCTTGCCGATGGTCTGCGTTTCAAAGCCTTCAATAGCCACACTTCCCGACCGTACCCGCTGTATTACCGCCCGCATAGCACACACTCCTTATCATTTCTTCCATATTATGTCCTTATTATGTCCTTCCGCGCTTGCGAATATTCGAGGTTTCAGTATAGTATAATAACAAAATTAAGCATATAACGTACCGGTATTGTTTCGATCGGCATTGGGAGTGCACTTTACAATGGATACACAAAACATAGAACTTTTACAAGCGGGATTAGCCGCATTACATATTGAAGATCGGCAAGGCAAACTGGCAGATATGTTAACGCGATACATTCGCGAACTTGAAACGTTTAATGCCGCATTTAATTTGATAAAGGTACAAACCACTCAAGAGCTGATTATCAAGCATATCCTCGACAGTCTTGCACCGTGGGAAGCATTAGCGCACCGGCTCGATTCACACAAAAGCGAAGACACCTGTACTATTGCGGATATCGGATCAGGAGCAGGGCTGCCGGGTATTCCGCTTGCATGTCTGTTTTTACTTAAAACGCCGAGCATTAAATTTACACTGATAGAGCGGATGCACAAACGATGCGCTGTTTTGGAAAACATACAAGCCATGCTGGGGCTGACCAATACCGCCGTGCTGGAATCCGAGGCGGAAAAAGCTCCTGCCGATTATTTCGATATTGCCGTGTTCCGTGCATTTCGCCCACTTGACCGAACCATGTTGGCTACGCTGCAAAAACGAATCCGCAGTACCGGTATCTTAGCCGCCTATAAAGGAAAAGCAACCGCAATTGAAGAAGAGATGCAAGCATTGGGGACTCATAAACCGGACTATCAGATGATACCGGTACAAACACCCTTTTATGACGCGGAACGGAATCTCGTTATCATCTCAAAGGAAAAGCTTTAAGACGCCTCTTAAAATACGATCTATAGACCTATTCTGAAACTTTCGTTTTCGAATAGGTCTACAAGTTCACGCACCGCATTTCAAGGTAACCTGTTCAGAAACGGAAGTTTCCGAACAGGTTTGTTATTGAACAGCTCTATTCCGAAGGATGCGAAGCAAATTTAACCGAGTTTTTAGAGGTTCCGTCTATTATTGACACCAATAATTTATTTGCATTTAGCTCTGACAGGGGGTATAATAGAACCGTACTATCGGGAGGCTCTCGAAGCTTCCATCTTTAGAGCTATCCCGTTGTAATTAAAGGAGGCTCATGATGAAAAAAAATGTACTAAAACGGTATCTGGATTCCAACTTGTTAAGGCGAATCCTTGGAGCGCTGATACTCGGCGCAATTACCGGTATTGTACTCGGTTTCTTCCCCAATGCGGTGCAGCCATACGTTACCTATACGAAGTTTTTCGGCGATGTATTTATTCGATTACTGAAAATGATAGTTGTACCTGTCGTATTCTTTTCAATTATTTGCGGTTCAGCCAGTATTGAACCGGCAAAATTGGGGCGGATCGGTGTTAAAATCATTATCTATTATTTGCTGACCAGTGCTCTTGCCGTATTTGTCGGACTTGTGTTTGCTAATCTGCTGCGTCCCGGCTTCGGTTTTTCGGTTATCGGTTCGGCAGCTGCAAAGGCAAAGATCAGCGAAGCGCCTGCAATGAATCAAATTCTCTTAAAAATGATTCCTACTAACCCGATGGAGGCTTTGGCTCAAGGGGATATGCTGCCCATCATATTATTTGCAATGCTGTTCGGTTTTGCCGTTTCTTTTGTCCGCGGTTCAAAAGACGAATTGCTTCGTAAAAGCGGTGATACGGTATTTTACGGTTGTAACGGGGCGGCAGAGGCAATGTATAAAATCGTCGGCGGAATTATGCAATACGCACCGATCGGTGTATTTGTTTTAATTTCGATCGTATTTGCCCAACAAGGACCGCAGGCGATAGGGCCGCTTTTAATGGTAACACTCTGTGCCTATCTCGGCTTTGTCGTACAGACGATTGCGGTGTACGGCGCTATTCTTGCCGCGTCGAAAGTTTCGCCGATAACCTTTTTCAAAAAGATTCACGAAATTATGATTACCGCTTTTGTAACCCGTTCGTCATCGGGAACGTTGCCGGTTACCATGCGCGTGGCAGAAGAAAATTTGGGGATTCCGCGCAGTATTTCTTCGTTTACACTGCCGCTCGGCGCAACAATCAATATGAACGGAACCGCCATCTACCTTGGTGTTTGCGCAATGTTTATCGGTTACGCAATCGGTTCCCCGCTGAGTATTGCCCAGCAGATTACTGTTGTACTTACGGCAACGTTGGCAGCGGTCGGCACTGCGGGTGTTCCGGGGTCGGGAGCCATTATGCTGCTGATGGTGCTTGATTCCTGCGGCTTAAAACTCACTGAAGGGTCGGCTGTAGCGGCTGCTTATGCAATGATTCTCGGAATTGATGCACTGCTTGATATGGGAAGAACTTGTATCAATGTAACAGGCGATGTCGTAGGTACACTCATCGTGTCACGGCAGGAAGAAAAATACCAAACGTCAAATCAGGCAGAGGTCTAAGGAAACACTGGGGCTGTCCAAAAACAGAAAGCCTGTCTGTTTTTCTGTGCAATACCGTTTGGACAGTCTCTTAATTCTATGGGAAATTTTATTTTACGACTTACCACGAAAAAACAAAAAACATAGTAAAACTTGACAAATAGGTAAGAGCAGGTTACCCTTTTAAAAGAGCATCTTGATACAAACTAAAATACTTTTAAAGAAGCTCATGGGCATCTCTAAAAACTCGGTTAGATTTTTAGAGATGCCCGACGAGTTTTTTGATAAGGCTTTACATTATTATGACTTATCAAAAAACATCGCAAAAGGAATCTAAGGAAAACCTCTAAAAACTGAGGTTTTTAGAGGTTCAATCATCAATTTGGAGGAAATTATGAAACGTATGTTGAAGCTCTGTGCCGCACTGTTGATTGCCGGTGTCTTGCTGAGCGGGTGCGATACGAAAAAAACAGACGCATCCAAAACCAATTCGGAAAAGCCGATTGAAATCTCATTGTACTATTCAGACAATGCGACGCTCCCTTTTAAGGCCGATTGGCTCACCGTGCAGGAATCGGAAAAGCGCTCAAACACGAAATTACACTTTGAACCGATACCGATTGCCGATTATAATACAAAAGTATCGTTAGCCTTAAATACCGGCAACGGTCCCGATGTAATCCTTTACCAAAACACCAACGGAGAAAACGGATCGTTGGCATTAAACGGTGCGCTTATACCGATCAGCGATTATGCCGACTGGACTCCGAACTTTAACGCACAGGTAAAAAAATTCGGATTGGAAAAAGACATTGACGCAGTTCGCCTCAAGGATGGAAAATATTACTATCTGCCTTCTTTATTCGACGTTCCCTTTTACGACGGTGGATTGATTTTGCGTGAGGACATACTGAATAAATACGGCTTATCTCAGCCGAAAACATTTGACGACCTCTATGTCTATTTAAAGAAATACAAGCAAGATAATCCCGACTCATACCCCCTGACGATTTTGGCCGGCCCTCGGGTTTTATACAGAATGACAATGCCATCATTCGGAATCAGCCTCAGCAAAAACTCCTCAACCGGTACCGGCGTTTTAAGCTGGGACTATGAGCAGGGCAACTATTTTGCAGGCGCCGTAACGGAAATGTATCAGTCCTATGCACGGTTCCTTGCAAAGCTTTACAAAGAAGGTTTGTTGGATCCTGAAATGGCCGATCCCATCGACGGCGACAAATGGGCGCAAAAACTTGCTACCGGTAAAGCAGTTGCTACGTATGCGTACTATGACCAAATCGGCGGCGTTACCGGCAAATCGGCTATCGAAGGCTTTAAGCTGCAAATGTATCCGCCGCTCGCAGGTCCTGCAGGCGCTCACCATCAGCCCAAGAGCAGAACACAATGGGGTATCATGTTCCCGTCAAAGACCGCAAAACGCGCTGACTTTGAACAAATTGTCCGTGCAATTGATGATATTTTCTTCAGCGATGAAGGGGCAAAGCTCTGGTGTCTCGGCGTAGAAGGCGTAACCTATACGGTTGAAAACGGTAAAATCCAGTATGCAAAAGAAATTACCGAAGCTCCTGAAGGTATTTACAAGACGATGCAGTTAAAATACGGATGCGGCGCCGATACGACGCAGCTGGTATGGATCAACAGCAGAGAAATGACCAAGTATGACGACAATTATGCCCGCATCAATGCAGAAGTAGAAAAAATGGATATGGCGATCCAACCCATTCCCCCTACTCCGCTGTTTGATGATGCTGTCGCCGAAGAAGCAGGTATCCTGCGTACTCCGCTCTTAGACACATTTGAAAAATGGAACAACGATTTTATCACCGGGAAAAAAGATATTGATAAGGATTGGAATGCCTATGTTACCGAAATGAATAATGTCGGCATTGAAAAGTACCTTACACTCTATAACGAGCATGTAAGGAAATAACCTCTTGCTGCGCCTGCATAAGCATCGCTTTGCGGGCGTATTGGGCATCTCTAAAAACTCAGGTATAGCTTTTAGAGATGCCCAATTATTTTTTAACGCTATGAATCAAAGAACAAAACGCTATTTTCATCAATATTGGCAGCTTTATGCGATGCTTCTGTTGCCCTTAATTTATTTTATCATATTCAAATATGTCCCGATTTTCGGTAATGTACTTGCATTCAGACGATATCGTCCGGGTCTCGGCGCATTCGGTACTGAATGGGTTGGGCTGCGCTATTTTACGATGTTTTTTAAAGACCCAGCTTTTTGGCGGGCATTTAGGAATACGCTGACTTTATCGCTGATGAATTTACTCATAAACTTCCCGATACCGATTATCTTTGCGCTCCTTTTAAACGAAATACGTTCCGTTTTTTTAAAGAAATTTGTACAAACGGTTTCATATATGCCGCGCTTTATTTCAACCGTTGTCGTTATTGCAATGGCTGCGGAAATTCTTTCGCCGAGTACCGGTATTTTAAATCTTCTGTTAAAAAATACTTTCGATATGCAGCCGATCTATTTTATGAATGAACCGTCTTATTTTAGAGTACTATATATTTTCACCGACACATGGCAATATATGGGTTGGACTGCCATTATCTATCTTGCGGCAATTACGGGAATTAACGAAGAATTATACGAGGCGGCGAAGATCGATGGAGCAGGAAAATTGCAGCAGATACTGTATATCACTATACCGTCTATCTTGCCGACTATTATGGTGATGCTTATTCTGGAAATAGGTCGATTACTGACGCTTGGCTTTGAAAAAATCCTGCTTATGTATACCCCGAACAATGCGGATGTCAGCGATATTATCGCAACACTTGTATACCGCACCGGCTTGGCAAATCAGAACTATTCGTATGCAACCGCAATCGGATTATTTACCGGTGTTATCGGCATCTTCCTCGTGGCATCTGCAAATGCAGCCAGTAAACGCCTCACCGACGAAAGTATCTATTAAAAAGTACCCATTAACACGGAGTGATCTATGCAATCAAGAAAAAACTCGTTCAGCATTTTTAATCTTATCCTCTTTATTGTGATGGCATTTGTCGTACTCATCTGCATTGTACCGTTTATATATATGATTGCCCTGTCTTTCTCCGACCCCGCAGCCATTATGCAGAACAAAGTATCGTTTTTACCGGTGGGATTTACGACGGCAGCATATAAGCAAATATTCACATATCCGAATTTCTTTAGGGCGTACGGTAATACTATTTTCTATACTTTTTTTGGCACCCTTATTGCACTCTGTTTTACCTCGACCTTTGCGTATCCGCTTTCAAAGAAATTTTTACGGGGAACCGGCATCATCATGAAGCTGATAGTCTTTTCGATGTTTTTTTCAGGAGGTTTAATCCCCACCTATCTGCTTATTTCTTCATTGCATTTAACGGGTACGGTATTCGCGATACTGCTTCCCTTTGCCATCAATCAATTCCACCTGATTATCTTGATAAACTTTTTTAAAGCCTTTCCGCATGAACTGGAAGAAGCTGCATTGATAGACGGACTCGGCTACTTTAGAATTTTTACGCAGATTGTCATTCCTCTTTCGACTCCTGCTTTGGCGGCAATCGGTCTGTATACGGCAGTATTCTTTTGGAACGATTGGTTTAACGGATTAATTTACTTAAAGTCTTCACAGTTTCCCGTTATGCTTTTTTTGCGTAATATCGTCAACGGTACGGCAACAATGGGAGACGGCGCCGGCAGCGCAGATATGTCGGTTATCGGTATTTCGATTAAAGCCGCCGTCATTATCGTTTCAACGCTGCCGATTATCCTGCTGTACCCCTTCCTGCAAAAATACTTTGTGAAAGGGCTGACAATCGGCTCGGTAAAAGGCTAAACAGTAAAAGGCTAAATAGCATATATCACGTAAGCGGTGTTGTAAAACCGGCAGTTTCTACAACACCGTCTTTTTTTATCGGCGGCTTTCGGAGCTGCTGCCGGCAGCGGTTTCAAAATCGGCTTTAATTTTTTCCAACAAGGTACCGATATCATTTTGATAGATAAAATCCCAACCAACCCATGAGAATTTTTTATCGGCCGATAAACGATTATCGACGGACGGATTGGTAGACGGAAAGAAACCGCTTTGCGCAAAAACCGTACCGGTCTTTTCCGAAAGGAAAAACGACACAAAATCTTTTGTGAGCGCTTCGGTATCTTTCTTTACCAGCATAAAAATAGGAGCGACAATCGCGCCGTCCTTCGGCCAAACCGTCTTCAGAGGAGTCCGCTCGTCTATCATTTTAGAGAAAAAATAAGGACTGATACTGACGACAGGCTGCGCAGCCGCAGCGCTCTTTCCTCCTTTTACCATTTGAGCAGGATGCATATAAGCGCTGCAAGCCTTTCCTAATTTCTTAATGCCTTCATCACCAAAACGCGCGTAGATATTAAGGATGACAGAATTGAATAAATCCAAATCGCCGAATGGAATAGCGACGGAATGTTCAAATTCGGGAGATAAAATATCCTCCCATGTTTTCGGCACTTTCCGACCATTCAATAGAGCAGTATTTACAATCATAATTGCAGGAACGACGCCGATAATGGCGTAATTTTTTTTCTCATCCCGCAAATCGATATAGTCATTGCAAAAATCTTTATTGACCGTATCAAGTGCACAGTGGAATTCCTTGTTTTCAATAAAAGAGCCCATCAGTTTTTTATCAAAGAACAGTTCAAAACCGGCAGACAGGAGCACATCCGGCAGGTTTTCTTTTTTACCGGTTCTTGCCAGATCGATTATCCAATCAATACCGAGATTAGCCGATCTTAGATCATATCTGATTTTATAGTTTTTCTTTTCCAATTCTTCCTTATGCGTTTCGACATAATCGGAATAAAATGCTTCAAAACTTTCCAACAGCGGAATCCGTATCGGGCACGGTAAAACACCTTCAATCCTGATCGTTTGTTTTCCGTCTTCCGGTTCAACACGGTTATTATTCTTTGCCTTTAAACTCAGATCAATATGCGCAAAACCGGAGGAGGCTGTTTGTTCGATAACCTCAACCAGTTCCTGCTCGCAACGAACGATATCCAATTTCTTAGAAAGAAAAGCTTTTTCAAGTGTGATTTTCTTTCCCATCAATTTGCGCATGACCGGATTAGTGAGCGACGTAAATCCCTTCCCTGCCAAATAGCGAATTGTTTCGGGGTACCGTTCCGTAACGTCAAAGACCGTTTCGTTCATATTAAAATAATTATTCATAATCTTCCTCCAATAAGAGATATATAGTAGACTATTTACCACCGATACTTTTGGGCATCTCTAAAAACTCGGTTAGCTTTTAGAGATGCCCGACGAGTATTTTTTATAGATTTTTATATTGTAATAATTTATAAAAAATACATCGCAAATAAGCTTAAGGAAAACCTCTAAAAACGGAAGTTTTTAGAGGTTCCCTTTAAAAAGCCCCGCATATGATGCAAAGGAAGGACGCTGTGAATCCGTTATTCAAAGATATTCCCGCAAAGGAACTGGAAACCTATCTTACCGCCGTCAAGGCAAAGACCGCCGTCTATCCAAAAGACAGTTTCATTTTCTTTGAAGGTGACCTCCCCAAGGCATTGTTCGTTCTTAAATCGGGAGTTGTCCAAATCGAAAAAAATGATATCGACGGTAAACGAATCATTATGAACCGCTTTGAAACACCGGAAACAGTCTTCGGTGAAGTCTATGCTTTCTTACAATCCATCCCGTATGATTATTCATGCAGGATAATCGCCGATGCGGAAATTCTCAGTATTCCGGCAAATATATTTTCGGCTGCTTCAACACTGCCTGCCGTACAAACAAAAATTGTACGGAACCTTTTGTCTATTTTTGCGCATAAAACCTATTTTTTAAACCAGAAGCTACTAATCTTTTCATCATTTACGCTACGCAAAAAAATAGCCGTGTATCTGTTACAGCAAGCACGCGGTCAGCCTAAAATAACGCTTACACTGAACCGAGAAGCTATGGCCGAATATCTTGCCGTTCCGCGCCCTTCCCTATCCCGCGAATTGATGAATATGCAAAAAGACAAGCTGCTAACGATATCCAAAGATACCGTAACCGTTAATATCGATAGGCTCGAGAATCTTGCATAAATCAATTCTACAGTAAAACTGACTCCAAAAACTCTAATTTTTAGAGCTATGTAGACTATAGCATAACGAAAGCAAGGATTCTGTACCATTTGTTACCGAATAAATTATTAATATAAAAAGAGATACTATGAGAACAAATAAGATTAGCAGTCAGATTTTCGATATTCAATTTTTTCGATATTCGTTTTTCGATTGCTTGACTAAAGCCGTAAAATAAAGTATTGTAATGCTTTCTTGGGCCTATAGCTCAGTTGGTTAGAGCAGCGGACTCATAATCCGCGGGTCGCCGGTTCAAGTCCAGCTGGGCCCATTTTCCCCCTCACAACAATTTCTACAAGTAACACCGGAGTCTACAGCATTGCGCTGTAGAGAACTCACAATTTTCTATCTATTTTTATAAATTGCAAATCGATTAACGTAATCTACTATTGGGAATCTTTGTTCCGGCAAGACGGATGAGTTCTTCTGTTTCAGCCTGTGTATATGGACGGATTGCATTCCATGCGGGATTAAGACAGTTCCCCGGTAAAAAGGGAGCAAAAAACCATGCGGCATCGGAAGGGAGTAATTCTGAAATAGCGCGTATATCCTCGTCGCCTACAAGCGGCGGAACAAGAACTGTTCTATATTCGATTTCTACCGGCCGACAAAATGTTTGCTTTTTCTGCAAAATCATCAGCGTCCGTCTCAGCGCAGCTTCAGGCTGTTCAGTCATCGGATCAGTCCCTGCCGGACAACAAAATCTGAGTTCATGATAACGGGCGGGGGCGGTCTTTATATCGACGGCTATCATATCCGGACAGAGCGCTTCGTCGTGCAAGAGCGAATACATTCTATCCGGCAATAAACCGTTTGTATCAAGCTTAACGGCAAGCCCTGCCTTTCGTGCCCGCAGAATAAGTTCCGGTAAGACCGGAGACAGGAGTGCTTCGCCGCCCGAAATAACGAATCCGCGCAGTACCGGCTTCCGCTTTTCGATATGCTCATAGACCGTTTCGAGCGGTACGTAGTCATTAGTACCGCCCTGTAATGACTGAGCGGCAGGACCTTCCGAAACGGATGCACATACAAGCTCGCCGTTATAACAATACGGGCAGCGCAAATTACAGCCGGGCAGAAAAACCGCAGCGGCAACCTTGCGCGGATAGTTGACAAGCGTGGTTTTCTGCAAACCGACATTCATAGATTATGCGATAACCGCTTCTGCCGTATACGGGGTCAAATGATACGCTTTAAGATCGGCAACCGAATATGCGCGGGAAAGCTCTTTTTCCGATTCGTTATACATGATAACGGTAGGACAGGAGCGGACTCCGTGCTTTGCAGCTGCTTTAATGCCTTCTTCGGTATCGGCATCGATATAATGGATAGCAATACCGAGATTATTGCAGTAATCTTTAACAGGGGGGCAATTGGGACACGTCTTTCGTGTATATACCTCAAAAAAGGCAGGATATTGAATTGACGGTGTTTCCGTACCCGATACGGCACTTTGCCCTGCATAGAAGGAGATTTTCGGATTTTCGTGCTCGAACATTTTTCGTTCTGAAAACTCTTCACGCTTGCCCTTATTCCAATTACGGACGGAACGGTAATAACCGACTATACGTGCATATACTTCCGTTGTGGAACCGTGTACGTTTTGCAGTTCGGACTGTGTAGCTGCAATATCGGCATCGATTGCTTCTCTTGTTCTCATGGTGTCTTATCCGCCTTTTTATAGAGTTACGTTTCACTATATAAGTTTATCTATATAGCGTTTATTATGCTTGTATTTGCTATAATACCCCCATATATAGTGTATGTCAAGAGGTCAAACAAAATCCGGCTTTGTCGTGAAACTCCTTACCCTATAGTTGACCAAGTATCGGTTTTTATGTATCATAGCCTGTATTTTATACTTGCAGGAACATTTCTAAAAACTGCTATTTTTAGTAGTTCCTACTATATTGAATTGATTCATTTCCGGGAGGATTAACGTGAGCGTAAAAATCAGACTCAAGAAATTCGGGACAAAAAAGCGTCCGTATTACCGCATCGTGGTACAGGATGTCCGCGAACCCCGCGACGGTAAAACCATCGACGAGGTAGGCATTTACCATCCTATCGAAGCGGAAGAGCGGCAAATTGCTTTTGATGCCGATAAGGTACGCGGTTGGCTTAATAAAGGCGCTCAGCCGACCGACACTGTTCGTCACTTACTCAACAAAAAACAATTCACGTTATAGGTCGGCTATCGAACATGGAACGTGATTTAGTCGAGTACATTGCAAAGTCGCTTGTCGATGATCCCAGCGCTGTTTCCGTGTCGGAAAAAGAAACCGATCGCGGCATTGTGTTGGAGTTACGTGTTGCAAGCGGTGATGTTGGAAAGGTAATCGGAAAATTCGGAAGGGTTGCTCAGGCAATTCGGACGTTGCTTATGGCATCAGCCGGCAGGAGCGGGACCCGTTATTTGCTGGAAATTCTTGATTAATGGACTGGCTCATAACCGGTAGGGTTCGGGGTACATTCGGTCTTGAAGGCTTTATCAAAATAGAAAGCTGTTCGGGCGAATATGAGCATTTTTTAAACTTAACAGAGATAAAGCTGCGGCTTTCATGCAAAGAACCGGAAGGGCAGCGTCCCGAAACATCCTATCAGGTTGAAGAGTGTGTTATCCGTAATGCGGATGCATTATTAAAACTACGAGGTATCGATTCGCCTGAGGCGGCAAAGAAGCTGCACGGAGCGGATATATTGGTTCCTCGGGATATGGCTTGCCCGCTTGAACGCGGCGAGTTTTATATCAATGATCTTTGTAATTCCGACCTTGTGTACAAAGGAAATTCTGTGGGTACAATTGCAGATGTAGTGGAAGGCGGAGGCGGATTGTTATTGGAAGTCTCCGAGGCTGCAACAGGCAGAACCGTGTATGTTCCGTTTCGCTCTCAATTTATCGGGAAGATAAACATAGCGGCAAAGCAGGTTGAGCTTATGCACCGCTGGATTCTCGAATGAGATTCAATGTGCTGACCTTGTTTCCCGAAATACCCGCCGCCTTTTTCGAATCGTCGATCATGGCGAAGGCGGTCGAACGGGGGCTTATTACCTACAATCTGGTGAATATCCGCGACTTTGCTTACGACAAGCATCGAACCTGTGATGATCTAACCTACGGCGGCGGGGCGGGAATGCTCCTCTTGCCGCAGCCACTTGCGCTCGCGCTCGATTCCGTGCAGGCTGCCGAAAAACGAGTTATCTATGTAACTCCTTCCGGCAAACCCTTTACGCAATCATGTGCAGCAGAGCTTGCACGAGAAAAAGAACTCGTGTTTATCTGCGGCCGCTATGAAGGAATTGATCAACGAATCATCGACGAATACGCCTGCGATGAAATTTCGCTCGGCGATTACGTGATGTCCTCAGGTGAACTTGCTGCACTCGTAATAATAGACGCGGTGTACCGCTTGATCGACGGCGTTATTTCCCGCGAATCCCTTGAAGAGGAGAGCTTTTCCGACGGTTTGTTGGAATACCCCCAGTACACACGGCCGCAGATATTCAGGGACAGGGCTGTTCCTGAAGTGCTTCTGTCCGGCCACCACGAGCACATTCGTAAATGGCGGCTTGAACAGCGGATTAGAAAGACGCTTGCCATGCGTCCCGACTTGCTGACAGCGATCCGTAGTTCGCCTGAATGGACAAAAGAAGCGGAACTTATTTTACAGGAGATAACAAATGGCAGAGAATTTAATTCGTAAGATTGAAGAAAAACAAAAGATTGTCGAAAAACCTTCTTTTAGAGTGGGCGATACCGTAAAGGTACACTTCAAGATTATTGAAGGAAAAACCGAACGTATTCAGATATATGAAGGCTTGGTACTGTGTTTTAAAAATGCGGGTATCGGCCGGACATTCACGGTAAGAAAGAACTCTTACGGCGTTGGTGTCGAGCGCGTATTCCCGCTTCACTCGCCGCGTATTGCAAAGGTGGAAGTTGTGCATACCGGTAAGGTACGCCGTGCTAAGCTGTACTACATCCGCGAGAAGATCGGTAAGGCAGCAAAGATTAAGACACTGCTGCAGAAAAAGAACTAGCGGATATGCAAACCGTAGCGGAACGGTCGGCGCTTATTATTCCGTTAAGCTGGAACACTGCGCTTAATAAGACCGTTCTTTTACACGGGAATACTGCTGCCGGTTTTACCGAAAACGAGCCGGTAACGGTTCGGGTACTGTCATTCCTTAAAAATAATATGGTGCGGATTGCCGTTAAAGGTTCCGTACTACAAGCGCAGACAAAAGCTCTTTCTCAGGATATTCGAGAAGGAGCTTTTTTATTGATGCGCGTTCATATTAACGAGAATACCGTGGTACTAACACCATACCGGAAACATATACTGCCGCAAATCCCGCATGGCGATGTATTTACCCAGCTCGCCATACCGCAGTCCGACCTTACGGCGGCATTGATCGCCTTTTTCCGTCAAGCCGAACAGCCGCTTCAATCCCGCCCACTTTTAAAAATCCTTTCTTCGCTCTCTGCGTTTGCCCCGCACGAGAAAAAAGCTGCTTTTGCCGCAGCGCTCCTCTACTCCCGCGGCATTGAACCTTCGCCACAGCTGATTGCACAATGCCTCACAGCGCTTTTCGGCCTTTCCGATAAGCAGGGAAGAACCGCTGTCGAAGAATGGGACGACCAAGACCTCTTTCGTTTCCTCAATCATGTAAAAACAGGCAAAAACCACTGGGTAGTATTCCCGTTTGAAAAACAGCTCAACACACTCTGGAAAGGTTCGGCAGCATTTTTGCTTGACCTGCAGGATACGGTGTGCCGTGAATGCTGTCTGCGGGTGCGAAGTGAAAAAAAGCAGGAATCTTGGACGTTTACGCTCAAGGATCACCAATGTCTTTTTTCCTATCGAGGGCAAGACGAACTTTCACTACAAAAACAGGAAAAACTCACGGCATTGCTACAAACTTGTCTGGAATCCGCAGGAGTTACGTCATATACCGTACATTATGCCGATAATAATAGAGAAGAGAATCATACCCTTGCATCAATTGATATATCCGTGTAGTATAGACGTGGAGTGAGGTATGACTTTTTTATATTACCGTGAAGATAAAAAACGATAATATGAGCAGAGCACGGGACTGTTCGGTGGCATTGTCATATACATTTGGGGAGAGTGTTCCGCTGATTACCGCCTCAGGACGCGGTACAGTTGCGCAAAAGATACGGGAAATTGCCGATAAATGTCATATTCCCCTCATCAATAACCCTCTGTTAGCGGAAGTGTTGGTTGAAGCCGAAATAGGCTCTTGCATTCCCGAAGAAACGTATCAAGCGGTTGCCGCTCTTTTTGCATTTCTTCAAAAAAAGGATGGGATAATCGGTGCTTAGGCGAATTAAGGTAGAAGATTTAAAAGAAGGTATGCTGTTTTCAGAACCGCTGTTCTTTGACGACGGTAAAAATAGAGTTCTGGGCAAAGGGTATCCGGTTTCTGAACGTGAACTATCGGTATTAAAGCAATGGAAAGTACCTTTTGTTATGACAGCCGGTAAAAGCATAAAAAAAAGAGCGGAATTAGATGAAAAATTAGATGCACTACCCGACAAAGGGGGAGCTCCTACCGCTAAAACAGCTAACAAAAACACTC
The DNA here is from genome assembly GCF_050937395.1 of Treponema sp. OMZ 805. NCBI lineage: Bacteria > Pseudomonadati > Spirochaetota > Spirochaetia > Treponematales > Treponemataceae > Treponema > Treponema sp. OMZ 805. Next base: position 66,707 of record NZ_JACCLP010000010.1, read on the forward strand.
AAAAGAAAACAGCGGAAGAAAATACTATTTTACAGCTTCCGGATATTTTAACGCACAGCGAACTGTATACCGAATATTTGGCGATTATCCTAACACTGGATATCTTTTTAACCGAGGTAAAAAAAAGAAAACCAATATCACCCCGCCCCATAGATGGAATTGCCCTGAGACTCCGTAATTTGCTCGCCGCCAATAGACCGCTCGCTATTTCATTCATCTTATCAGCCCAAATTCCTGAACGAGAGATGGCAAAAGCCCTCGTGGATACCGCTATTTTAGCTGAAACCATCGCAAAATTCATGAATCTTCCGGAAGATTATATTGATGACATAGTGCTCGCTTCCCTACTACACGATTGTGGGATGCTAAGAATTCCCGATGCCATTTTAAACAAGAAGACTGCGCTTTCAGATACTGAAATGCAGACCGTTGCGGCTCATACCGTCTATGGATATAAAGCCGTATTATCGGAATTTATGTATACCGAACGGGTCGCGATGCTTGTTTTGCAGCACCACGAACGATGGGACGGCAAAGGATATCCGAACGGACTTGATAAAGAATCCATCGAAATAGGCGCCCGTATCATCGCTGTTGTAGATGCCTTTGTGGCGATGACCGCACAAAAGGCGTATCGTAGTGCACTGCTCGGTTATGATGCGATGAAAACCTTACTTGCGGATAAGGGACGCCGTTTTGATTACGAAGTTATCAAAGCTATGATTCAAAGTATCGGTGTATATCCCATCGGTTCAATAGTGTTGATGAACGACACATCCATCGCCCGTGTTGTGGGTACAGCTCCCGAAGCGCCGTTGCGTCCGTCGATTAGAGTAATCATTGATGAAACCGGACATCTTTATCCCAATAATAAGGGTAAACTTATTGATCTGAAGGAATACAAAAATACTTTTATTGTCAAGGCTATTGACCCGCTACAGTATCAGCAAAAAAAGTGATGGAAGAACGGCTTGGCCCGGCAGGAGAATCTTATGCAGCAAAATGGCTTGAACAGCAAGGATATTCCATCATTGCCCGAAACTGGCGTACAAGAACCGGCGAAATTGACATCATAGCGGAAAAAGGTGAAAGACTTGTTTTCTTTGAAGTGAAGACATTGCCTCACACATCGCTTGCAGACTTGGATATTATTGTCGGAAATAGAAAACAGGAAAGGATTTGTAAAACCGCTAAATATTTTCTCTTAACTCATCGAAAATATAACAAGATGCATATACGTTTTGATGTTCTTGTGTTGCCGTTTGACCCGCGAACAACGGAAGGACTCGAGCCTTTGCATTTAGAGAATGCTTTTGAGGATTATGTATGAATGTTGGCGTGTTTCCAAAAAAAGAGCGGTATACCCCCCGCAAATACTTTACCGAATCCGACTTTCGCGAAATGGAAACAAAACTCAAGGATGAGGCGTATATTCAAGCTGCAATATATCGATTAGCATCGATATTGACCGAACAGATGATGTACATGAAGGATGATGAATAATGAGTAATAGGCGGGGACACAGAAGAGATAATCATTATACCGAAACTGCCGCAACAGACAATAAACCGTATACCGGCTCAAATCATAATGAACCTACAGAACTTTTTATCTGTGCACGATGCGGGAAACCCATCAAAGATTTAAGCGCTGCATTAGCGGATAAAACAGACGGCAAGCCTGTGCATTTCGATTGCGTATTGAATTTTTTAAGGCAAAATGAAACCTTACAGGAAAATGAAGCGATTTCTTATATCGGACAAGGAAGATTTGCCGTTATCAAATATGCTTCAATGGTAACGATGAAAGAGTTCACGATTGTAAGAATCATCGAGTGGGAAGATAAAAATCAACGCGCAGAATGGCGAAGCACCATTGCCGACCGTTTCAGCTTAATCGATTGAGCAGCCATCAGCGTATATCCTAAGCACACTTCCGGACAGCCTATTTGCAAAAGGCATCGCGTATAAATTGCAAGGGGTATCGCATAATTCTTTTCCTTGACTTGACCAGATTAACAGGTTAAACTTATCATAGTTTTAAACCGCAACGCAGCTTGTCGGCTTTGAAAACGGTGTTATGTGATATTACTTCTGCATTAAAGCTGAATAATTCAAATGATTTTCTCTTGCAAAAGAAATAAACTCTTTTTCTTCCTGTGTTACCCGAATTTGAAATTTCAAAGGCGATCCGAATTTTTGTTTTCGACCGGCATTTTCCCTTGCTCCGCCATGTCCAAACTCTTTTGCATAATTTGCAAGACCGGATTTCTTTAAATATTCCTTTTCAGAAATAATTTTTTCATCGGGAGAAAGTTCTGATTCCAATTTCTTAAAAACATAACCTTCGGAATCTTTTACATATACATATTCCATAATCAGATCTCCTTCAAACGTTTCTCAGCGAGTTTTATAGTTTCTTTTGGAGTTTTCTGTGTCTTCTTTACAAAAATAACTCCTATTACAATAATTTTCCCTTCTTTATATTTAAATAAAGACCTAAGTTCATTTGATTTTATTTCAAAAATCTTTTTCTGAAGACGCTTTACTTTTACAAACTCAATTCCCCGTTGTTCAATCTTTTCATATTCTATTTTTAGTAAATCTTTTTGCGATTGTTCCAGAGATGATATTTCAGATTCAACAACAGGCAGTTTTTCCACCGTAAACTTCACGATTTAAATATACCATTTATTTTGATTTTGTCAACAATTTCAATTAAATATTATCAATATATAATTTCGTTCTTTTTAAGAATTATCTTCCTTTATTATCAAATAGAGCCCTGTTATATCTGCTATTTGAACAGTCTTTATAAAAACTTGTGAAAGGAGCCATTTTCCTATTCCGTTTCCCTGTAACTCTCTATTAACAGCGAGCCTCGCGATTCTCAGTGTAGGCATCGCGTATAAATTGCAAGAGCTATCGCATAATTCTTTTCCTTGACTGGAGCAGATTAACAGGATAAACTTATAATAGACTAGGGTAAACGCATCAGGACGTTTTTTTAACAACCCCGCAGAAAAATTGAAACTATTCGACCAGAACTGCCAAGGATGGCATCGCTAAACAATGTACATCCTTGTACATTGTTTAGCTTCGAGTTTTTCTGATGAAAAACTCGATACTGTTTGGAACCACTGACTTCCTGTCAGTGCAGCGATGTTTTGTGCACGCACAAAACTCGCCATCAATGCGCCCAAGGATGGGCGTGGGATAGGTCAGAAACAAGTTTTGGAACAAAACTTGTCCTCAACCGATGTATATGGACGTACATCGGTTGAGAGGTACACGGATGTACAACAGTTGAAGATGGTTCAAATGGTCTCACAGTCTCAATTTTTCTGCGGTTTTTATCTACTCTACCTGATGCGTTTACCCTTTTGCCGGAAAAATGTGCGAAATTTTAAGCAAAATTTCGCACAGAAATAAAAAATATTCGCAATGGAGATCACTATGAAACAAAAACGATTAACAAGCTTTTTCGTATTAGGATTAGTGGCTGTGCTACCGGTACTATTTACCGGATGCCCCAAGTTATCGGATAATCCCCCCCCCCCCCGTAACTGAACTGCATTTTGATGAAGCTACTATACAAGTTGAAGTAAAAAACAACGATACGTTAACGCTCGTAAAAAACGGGGATCAAATCCAAATCGGTGCCGAATTAAAAATACGAGCAAAAAACATACCATCCGATAAGACACTTGAAGAATGGAAAATTAACGGAAAAACGGTTGCCTCAGCAACGGAAACATTCAACCATACTATCGTTAAAGAAGATGCCGACAGCAACGGTAAAACACACATCACCTATACCCTTAAAAATAAAGCTGCATTGTTAAGAGTACATTTTGATACGGCAAAGGTTACGGTGGAAGCGCTTACTACAGGTGCTTGGAAACCGCTGAGTTCCGGATCGGAAATAGTCGACAACACTCAGCTACGATTGACTGCGATAGGGCTTCCAGCCGACAGTACCGTACAATCATGGACAGTCGGAAAGACAAACATCCCTGCAGAAGGGCATGAACTTACCTATACCGTGCGCAAAGCCGACGCTAACGATAATAATATCGTAACAATTTATTACACTGAAAGAAAGATCGTCAATCTCAAAATAAATTTCGATGCTGCACAGGTAAAGGTTGAATCGGAGCAAGCAGGAACATGGAATACTCTTACGAGCGGTTCGACAGTTCAAGAACACACACGGCTGCGACTGACTGCGATTGGGCTTCCCGTCGGCACTCCCGTACAGGCATGGAAAGTAGGAAATACAATCGTTCCGGCAGAGGGGTCTGAGCTTATCCATACCGTACGCAAAGTTGATGCTGACAGCAGTAATCGTGTAGCGCTTGCATATACTGTCAAAAGTGACAAATTGATAATTGCCTTTGATAAGGAAAAGGTGAAAGTATTTACCAACGAGGGCGGTATCGTTAGAGACGGCAGTGAGCTGACGGTTGGGATGAAATTGAACATTGCAACTCAAAATCTTCCTACAGGGGAAATTGTAGATACTTGGAAAATCGGGAAACGGAACATTTCAGCTGATTCAAATGACTGTGAGTATACCGTAATGGCCGAGGATGCCGAAAGCGATGTCATTACCATCAGCTATACGACAAAGCCCGCTCAGAAGTTTACCCTTACCTTTGATGACGCCAAGATGACGGTGCAAGAGCGTAAGGAAGATGGGCCGTGGCAAATACTTTCAAACGGTGCAGAGGTGGAAGAAGGGGTGAAAATCCATATAGACGCCAAAGACCTTCCGGCAGGGCAGATCGTAGATGAGTGGACTATCGGAAAGGAAACAAAAGCCCCCCAAGACGGAAACCGATGTTGGTTCACCGTAGGTTCCGATTATGCCGAAGGCGGCACCATTACCATCGACTACACGACAAAGCCCGCGCAGAAGTTTACCCTTACCTTTGACGGGTCAAAGATGACGGTAGAAATGAGGCAGCAAGGCAACTGGCAATCCATCTCAAGCGGTACACAGGTAGAAGAAGGAACTCAAATCAGTATAGAAGCCAAAAACCTTCCGGCAGGGCAGATCGTAGATACGTGGAAAATCGGAAAGAGAACCTTTGAGGATAAGGCTGAATGGAACGGAAACCGGTGGGGGTTCCACGTAGGTTCAAACTATGCCGAGGGCGACACCATTAGCATCAGCTACACGACAAAGGCCGCTAAGAAGTTTACCCTTACCTTTGACGAGTCAAAGATGACGGTGGAAATACCGCAGCAGCACGGGCAGGCTCAAACGCTTTCAAAAGGTGCAGAGGTGGAAGAAATGACCGGTATCATCATTGAAGCAAAAGACCTTCCGATAGGACAGATCGTAAATACGTGGGAAATCGGGAAGAGAACCTTTGAGGATGAGGGTAATTGGGGTGGAAACCGGCACTGGTTCTGCGTGAGTCCTGATTATGCCGAAAGCGGTGTCATTACCATCAGCTATACGACAAAGCCCGCTCAGAAGTTTACCCTGAGCTTTAATGAAGCAAAGATGACGGTGAGAATATGGCAGCAGTACGGACAGGGACAAACGCTTTCTAACGATGCAGAGGTGAAAGAAAGAACGCAAATCAGCATTGAAGCCAAAGACCTTCCTGTAGGCAAGATCGTAGATGAGTGGAAAATCGGGAAGAGAACCTTTGAGGACGACAAGGGTAGTAACAGGTGTTGGATCCGCGTAGATTCCGATTATGCCGAAGGCGGCACCATTAGCATCAGCTACACGACAAAAAATGAATAGCAGATGAATATGATTTTTCCGGAAAATGAGTAAAAACATCAGACAAAGTAGATAATGGAAGCATCCCCTTGCCGCTTTTGGGGCAAAACTTGTCCTCTACCGATGTACATGGACGTGCATCGGTAGAGGGACACACGAATGTACGTGGAAGTGTATTATTGGGATGCAAGGGGATGGCGAAAAAGTGATCAACTTTTGAGACATCCCCAGCCTTTCCGTAAGCCTTTTGAAATAGACGATGCAGATGCTAGGAGCGTACAAAAAACACCCGCAGGCACGGTACAAAATGTACTTCCGTGTACATTTTGTACCTACGTGTTTGCAAGGCAAACACGCTACTGCACGGAACCACGGACATCCTTGTCCGTTCTGATACGTTGAGGATCTTCAGTAGCGGCATGCGGTATAGAGCTTTCCGTTAGCCTTTTGAAATAGACGGCGCAGATACGAGGCGCGAGCAAAAATAAAGCGGAGACACGCCACAGAATGTACGTCCTGTACATTCTGTGGCTACGAGTTTAGCCTTACGTCTAAACGCGTTACTGATTTACTCCCCCGCCATCCGTGGCGGTTCTGATACGTTGAGCATTTATTTTTGCGCAGCAACGAAGTAGATGCTCCGTATATTTCAAAAGGTTATTAGACGACGATATTTACAAGCTTATTCTGAACCACGATAACCTTTTTAGGCTGTTTATCGCTGAGGAAGCGCTGTGCGCCATCTGTTTTTAACGCGAGCGCTTCAAGCTCATCTTTCGGCAAATCGACGGCGGCTTGAAATTTATCGCGCACCTTTCCGTTGATTTGCACGACAATCGTACATTCGGAATCGATGCAAAACTTTTCGACAAACATCGGCCACTGCGCATATGCAATTGTTTCCGTATGGCTTAACTTCTCCCACAGCTCTTCGGCGAGGTGCGGTGCGTAGGGCGCAAGCAGCTTGGCAAATGCCTCCCATGCAAAGCGGGGCACGGTCTGATATTTTCCGAGCATGTTGACAAAAATCATCATCTGGCTGATTGCCGTATTGAAGTTGAGCGATGCGGTATCTTCGGTTATCTTTTTAATGGACTTATTGAGGATCTTGGTAATTTCCGCATGTTCCGGCGTACTCATGTCGTTCACCGGACAGGAAATCAGCTCTTTTTCGGAAAGAGCCCAGATTTTCTCTAAAAAGCGGAAAATACCGATCAGCCCTTGCGTATTCCACGGTTTGGACATATCGAGCGGCCCCATAAACATCTCATACATACGGCACGAATCGGCGCCGTATTGAGCGATCATCTCATCAGGATTGATGACATTTTTTAAGCTCTTCGACATCTTTGCGATAACCCGCTTCAACTTTTCGCCGGTACTCTTTTCTTCAAAAGCATCATCGCCGGTCTGCACAACCTCATCGACCGGCACGAGCGACCCGTTTGAACGCTGATACGCAAAGGAAGTGATCATTCCCTGATTCACAAGCCGCATGAACGGTTCTTTGGTATGCACCACACCTAAATCGTACAGTACCTTGTGCCAAAAGCGGGCATAGAGGAGGTGGAGTACCGCATGTTCTGCGCCGCCGACGTAGAGATTAACAGGCATCCAATACGCTTCTTTTTCCTTGGCACAAAAACGGTGTGCATTATGAGGATCGAGGTAGCGGAGATAGTACCAGCAGGACCCCGCCCATTGAGGCATGGTATTGGTTTCGCGGCGGGCGGAAGCTCCGCAGTGGGGACACACGGTATTCACCCATTCGGGTATCTTGGCAAGCGGGCTTTCTCCCGTGTCGGAAGGGGTGTAGCTATCCGTTTCAGGCAAGGCGAGCGGCAAATCCTTTTCGTCCAGCGGAACGACGCCGCATTTCGGGCAATGCACCAACGGGATAGGTTCTCCCCAGTACCGCTGTCTGCTGAACACCCAGTCGCGGAGCTTATAATTGACGGCCTTTTTTCCGAAGCCGTTAGCGGCGGCGTAGTCGGTAACACGCTCTATTGCTTCCCGCGTCGGCAGTCCGGTAAATTCGCCTGAATTTACTGCATAACCGTCGGCTGCGGTACATGCTTGCGGTACTGCGCGGTAATCGCCCGCCGCTCCCTTTTCCTTCCATTCAGCTTCTGAGGCAACCGTTTGAATAACCGGCAGTGAAAAAACGTGAGCAAACTCCCAGTCGCGCTCATCATGCGCCGGAACCGCCATAATGGCGCCGGTTCCGTAAGAAACCAAAATATAATCGGAAATCCAAATCGGAATAGGTTCTTTTGTCAGCGGGTTCACCGCATAGGCGCCGGTAAAGACGCCGGTTTTCTTTTTTGCAAGTTCAGTCCGTTCAAGATCGGTTTTCTTTGCCGTCTCGTCAATATACTGCTGCACGGCGTCTTTTTGCTCCCCGCTGACAATACGCATGACGAGCGGGTGTTCCGGAGCAAGCACGAGGTAGGTCGCCCCGAAAATAGTATCCGGCCGAGTAGTATACACGGTAATCTTTTCGTTTTCATACGGAGCGGCAAGGTGAAAGTCTATTTCTGCTCCGGTGCTTTTGCCGATCCAATTCCGCTGCATCATCTTAACGGATTGCGGCCAATCCAGTTCTTCCAAGTCTTCAAGGAGCCGCTCCGCATACGCAGTAATCTTGAGCATCCACTGCCGGACATTCTTGCGGACAACCTGTGTGCCGCACCGTTCGCAGCAGCCTTCTTTCACTTCCTCATTCGCAAGGCCGGTTAAGCAACTCGGGCACCAGTTAATCGGTGCTTCCGTTTCGTAGGCTAAGCCTTTTTTATACAGCTGTAGAAATATCCACTGTGTCCAACGGTAATAGTCCACATCCGAAGTTGCAAGCTCGCGATCCCAGTCGTAGGAAAAACCGAACGCCTGTATTTGCCTCCGAAAGGTATCGATATTTTCTTTTGTCGTAATACGCGGGTGAGTACCGGTCTTAATGGCGTAATTTTCCGCCGGTAAGCCGAAGGAGTCAAATCCCATCGGATGCAGCACCGCGTATCCGTTCATACGGAGGTACCGGCAATAAATATCGGTTGCCGTATATCCTTCAGGGTGCCCGACGTGCAAGCCTGCTCCCGACGGATACGGAAACATATCCAATACATACGCCCGTTTTTCCGGCGGATAATTTTCGTCCTCGGTTACCTTAAACGTCTTATGATCTTTCCAATATTTTTGCCATTTTTTTTCAATATCGCCAAAAGGATACGGCATTATACAACTCCTTTGAGTAAAACATTTTAGAAATTTTCCTTAGATTTAATGCAATAGCATTTATTTATTATAGAAGGATTACTTTTTTGCTGTTGGTTTTGGTAATACCGAATACCCGCAAAATATTGTCCGTGGTATAATCCGCATGGGCTAAGTTATTGTAATAATCCGTAACGGTTTGCAGTTCCTCTTGAGAATCATCGTAGACTGCAAAGGCAGCTGCGCTGCGGAAAGCGCCTGCCTCAAGCAATTCCGTCAAGCTCTTTCCGCCATTTTTAGCACGCCGTTCTTTATCGACTACTGCGGCGGCACCGTCATATCCGATTGCACTGATAAAATCATTTTTTGTCATTTTACACTCTCCACTTAAACCTTTTTAAATCCTTCCTTCGAAACGCCGCAGAGGGGACATACCCACGTTTTGGGCAAATCTTCAAATCGAGTACCCGGCTTAATATTACCTTCAGGATCGCCGGTTTCAGGATCATACTCATAACCACATAAATCGCATACATATTTATCCATACTCTACTCCATCTATTCCTTACAGAATACTTGCAGGTCAACACTATACGGGTTTTAGGACGATTTTACAAGTAGGTGCAGACAAAGCATATCAACAATAAAATAAGGGTATAGCACAAAATTGGGTATAGGGGAGAGCAATCGAAAAGCTATTGTATCGCGCTCATAGGACATCTTCCTTCATGTCTTTACTTGTCAGTGGTTGCATTTTTTCTAATACATTTTATATCTGAGCATCTCTAAAAAGAGGTTCTTGTTAGAGATGCTGTTCTGTTTATTTAGCTTCAATAAAATCTATTTCTATTCCATTGGGATCGACCGCTGTTAATATCTTTTTACCATCTTTTACCGTTCGCGGCTGCATAATAATACGGACATTTTTAGAGCGGAGATATTTTTCCGTCTCTCCAATCTGATTTACACTGAAAGTCAACGAAATAGAGTTTTCCTTTTTCACCTTTGAACGATCATTATGGATCAGTTCCAACCGGCCATTCGACTTAGGATCGTACAAAAAGGCAATCTGCTTCCCCGGGGCAGCAGACATCATAGACTCAAAGGTAAGTCCGAGAACCTTTTCATAAAACTGCAATGATTTTTCCATGTTGTCGGTTCTAATAACCACACTGTTCATCTGCATCTTTTACTCCTTGGCAAATATCCGTATTCCGGTATCTGCGATACTTACAGTATACCCAACAATGGACAATTTTGCAAAAGGAATATCTTCTTCCGGAAAGATTAGAGGCAGCATCATTTATTTATAGTATACGCGTTCTCCTGCATCTTTAGGGATTCAACGTAACACGCAGTTTTACCGGATTATGGTCTGTATACCGGAAAGATTCATCGAGTGTCTCCACCGATAAAAGAGAAATATTCGGAGACAAAATAAAGCCGTCAATAACGTAGTACGGCCACTTTTTGCGAATATTTTCGTCGGTAAGCGCAGCCGTATACGGCGCTTTGTTCAGGCGGCACGAGGGAACTCTGTCATCGACGGCAAAGTGCCAACCTTCAGGGAGTAAGCCTGCATCCATTATACCGGGCGCCCAAAATTCATCATAGAGGGGATACAACGACCGTGTCCCCGGAAAGGTTTGATTAAAATCTCCGCCCGCTATCACATAATTGCCCGCTTCATATTCAGCGCGAATAAAATCGGCGACCGCCTTTGTCTGCGCAATCTTTCCTTCCCCTTCATCATAAGCTTCCAAATGTAGCACGGCCGTTACCAACTCTCTGCCCGATTCGAGGGGAAAACGGGTTATCAGCATACAGCGTTTTAAATTAACCGTACTGACCGGCCACTTAAACGGTACCGGCAACGCAAAACGATAGGTCTCCGTAAAGGGGTATCGCGTAAAAAGGCCGACTCCGCTCGCCACTTTTCCGATTGGGGGAATCGGATACGGTACATACGACGCCTTAAAATTATAAGTATAGGTAAGCGCCGTACCAAGCGCCTCGGTAAGCGCCGCCGTTTGGTCGATGTAATAGGAACGCTTTGAGGACTTATCCATTTCTTGAATAAAGTAAAAATCGGAAGGATACCGTTTCAGTGTCTCGATAACTCCTGCAAGGTTTTCTTCGACCTCTTTCTTATCCGAAGGGCGCACCATAGTACCGCCGTCCATAAAAAAATCATGCTTTGCGCCAAGACCGCAATAGCCGATATTCCAACTGATAATATCGATCGGCTTTGCAAGCGCAACGGTTTCTTCCGTAAGAGCAGTTTCTCCGATGATTTCAGCAGGCTCTTGAGCTTGGGGGCGATATTCCGTTATCGTAATAAACAGTAGCAGAATCCCGAACGCTATAGCGGCAGCCGCTGCAATTCCAGCGATCACCTTTAATGCCAAAAGAATATTTCGTACCAAAAACGTCTTCATCCAGACCATCCTTTACATGAAGCTGCCGATTTTTATAGATATCGATTAACCGGTGAACTCCTATTTTTTTCTTAACAATAATTATCAGCTTTGATATTCATTCTGTCAACATTGTTTTATCGAGGTAAATGCATCAGGCCGTTTTCTTAGTAACCCCGCAGAAAAATTGATACTATTCGACCAGAACTGCCAAGGATGGCAGTGGTTCCATACAGTAGTGATGTTTTGTGCACGCACAAAACTCGCTTTCAACGGTTGTACATGGACGTACAACCGTTGAAGATGGTTCAAATGGTCTCACAGTCTCAATTTTTCCGCGGTTTTTATCTGTTCTACCTGATGCATTTACCCATTTATCGGAAAATGTCCGAAATTTTAAGCAAAATTTCGGACAGAAGGAAGGTAACCCCGCGGAAAATATTTTTAATGCGGTTACCCCATCAGCATAACCGAAAGCAGCGAATCCCGATCAGGCAGTACGGAAACGGCAGCTTCCCGCCGCACCACAATGCAGTCCTCAGTTTTTACCTGCAAGGCGGGAACTCCGGCAGTTTCAAGCATACCGTTTCCGGAGATGATAAAGAGGCTGCACCATCCCGTTTTTGCAGCAGGGGTATCAAATGCCGAAAACGAAATAGTCTCCGTAGTGGGAAAATCTTTTTTTTCAAGCCGAAAATACGGACATACCGTTTTTCCGCTAAACGGATGTTCCGGCGTCAGTGTAGACTTAGGCAGATACCGCAATACATCAAGTCCTTTTTGTATATGTACCTCACGGGGACGTCCCCAGTCATAGAGCCGATAGGTTATATCGCTTGACTGCTGCACCTCTAAAAGCCGCAAGCCGCCTTGTATCGCGTGAACGGTTCCGGCAGGGATAAAGATAAAGTCCCCCTTCGAGACGGGAACGGATCGGAGACAGCGCTCGAGCGTATTATTCCGAATGGCTGTTTCCAACTCGCTTCGGCGGTAATCCTTTTGCAATCCGTAAATAATCTTTGCATCGGGAACCGCATCAAGCACATACCAGCATTCTGTTTTACCGGCGCTGTGTTCATGGAGGTACGCATAGTTATCGTCGGGATGCACCTGCACCGAAAGCGTTTCGTTCGCCTGAATGATTTTAATCAAAAGCGGATACGAAGCGCCGACGATCGCGTCAAGCAGTGTTCCGCCTATCTGCGCCGCCGCATCATCTACAAGAGACTTGCCCGCCGGATGAACGGAGACAATCCACCGCTCATATCCCCAGACCTTTTCGGAAATAAAAGGCTGTGTTTTAAACATCGTTATATTCTGCTGCATATCATCCCCCTCAACTGCATCTCGTCGGGGTTGTTGATTCCGAAGGATGCGAAGCAAATCCAACCAAGTTTTTAGAGATGCCTACCTTACAATAAACTGACCGGATCGACATCCGTTTCGATATACACACCAACAGCCGCTTTGTATTCGGTGATAAACCGGTAGACGGCTTTTTGCATCGGTGCAAGCGTTTCGGCGCGCAACAGCAGCTGCATCCGGTGATTGCCCGCTACGAGCGAAAGCATACAGTCGGACGGGCCGAGTATTTCTATACTTTCCGCAGCATCCGGCGGAAACAGCTTCGGTAAAAGCTCCCGCGCACCGAAAGCGGCTTCTTCCGCTTTGTGTTGATCTTTACTGCGGAACACCAGCCGGATAAGGCGGGCAAAGGGAGGAAATTCCAAGGCATGCCGCTGCTTTAGCTCCTGTGTATAAAAACCTTCCACATCATTGTGCTGCGCACAGACAATTGCAGGGTGATAGGGATTATAGGTTTGAATGATAACTTCCCCGTCCGGAACATATCGCCCTGCCCTACCCGCCACCTGCATGATGAGCGAAAAGGTGCGCTCGGCAGCTCTAAAGTCGGGCATCTGCAAACCGGTGTCGGCAAGTGCAATTCCGACCAACCGCACGCCGGGAAAGTTTAACCCTTTGGCAATCATCTGCGTGCCGAGCAAAATATCGACGGCGCCGTCCCGAAAGTTATTTAAGATGTGAACCGTCTGCTTGTTTTTTTGCAGCACATCGGTATCGATACGCTGAACGGTGCAATCGGGGAAGGTTTTCCGCACCTGTTCTTCAATATATTCCGTACCGATGCTCGTGTAGCCCGCCTCGATGGAGCCGCATTCGGGGCAAGCGCTCGGCGGCTTTGCCGTCCATCCGCAGTAGTGGCACTTCATCAGCCCCTCGCTTTTATGAAAGGTGAGCGGCACCGAACAGTTTTTACACAAGAGCTCGTGTCCGCAGTTCTTACACTTAAAGAAATGAGAGAAGCCGCGGCGGTTCAAAAAGAGAATGGTCTGTTTCCCTTGGGTTTTGGTGTGGCGCATTTCATCGATTAGCGCATTGCTTAACGCTCCGGCCGTATGCAACAGCGATTCGATGCGGATATGGGGCAGCGCGCCGCCGGAAAGCCGCTCGCTCAACCGCAGGGTGCGGATTGCGCCGGTTTTCATCAAATGCCATGCCTCTACCGACGGTGTCGCCGAACCCATCACCAGCGGGCAGCCGTGTTTTTTGCAGAGGTACATCGCAACCTGCCGCGCGTGGTAGCGGGGCGCAAAGCCTGACTTATACGAACCGTCGTGTTCCTCGTCGATGATGATGAGTCCCAAATCGCGGACGGGGGCGAATATGGCGCTGCGCACTCCGACGACAATTCGCGCCTCGCCCCGCGCAATACGCCGCCATTCCGCAAGCCGCTTGCTGCCGGTCAATCCCGAATGGAGCACTGCGCAGCGGCCGCCGAAACGCTTTTTGACGGTTTCCGCAACCTGATGGCTCAGCGTAATTTCGGGCACAAGATAGATAACCGATTTTCCGGCGGCAAGCGCACGAGAAGCGGCCTGTAAAAAGACTTCGGTTTTACCCGAACCGGTAATGCCGTACACATAGAAGAACTCGCCGCCGGTGCAGCCGGAAATCGCTTCTACGGCGGAACGTTGTTCTTCCGAAAGCGTGAGTGCCGAAGCGGAAAAATCGGTTCCGGCGAATTCAATCCCGTCGGTATTCAGCTCCCCCGCTTCTCGTTTACCGGAGGGCAGCATCGCAGACAGCGCAACCCCCTCGGCGCAGATATAAAAGCGGGACATCCAACGGGCGAGCGCCGCCTGTTCATCGGTAAAAAGCGGTTCCGCATCGATGATGCGGTCGATCGGCTTTATATCGGCTTCGGCAAAAGGACAGCTTTTCGGCAGCGTTTCATGTTCCGCAACGATAAAACCGACGAGCTTGCGCGAGCCGAATCGAACCGCCGCACGTCTGCCGGCCAACGATTGTTGCCCGTCCGCAGCAACAGGATTCCGGTAAAAGAACGATTGATATAATGGAAGTTTAAAGACAAGCTCAAGCCACTGCGCCATAGACTAGCCCTGCGCCTGAAGTTCGTGCAGACGGGCGCGGAACCGCTTGAGGTCTTCCCATGCGGGGCGTTTAAGGCTTTCGTCCCGAAGCAGCGCACTCGGATGATAGGTCGGCATCAGCGGTATCCCCTGATAGTCGAAAAAACGCCCCCGCAGCTTGCCGATACCATCGGAGGTTTGCAGCAAATGCTGTGCGGCAATGCGCCCCATCACCAGAATCATCTTAGGGCGGAGCAGCCGTATTTGCGCATCCAAAAAGGCGGCGCAGCAACTCCGTTCCTCCGGCGCGGGGTCGCGGTTCTGTGGCGGGCGGCATTTGACCACATTGGTGATATAGCAGTTGGTCTTACGCGAAAGCTGAATAGCCTCCAGCATCTTGTCGAGAAGCTGCCCCGCCCTGCCGACAAAGGGTCTGCCCTGCCGGTCTTCGTCCGCGCCCGGCCCCTCGCCGATTACCATCACCTCAACGGAGTTGGTCAGGCGGGACAGCTCTTCGGGGCCTTCCCCCGCCACCGGATGGATACGGGTTTGCCCCAACACGCAGGCGGAGCACTGCGCAACCGCAGCGTAGATATCCTGCATCGACCGGAACGATGCGCCGGAACTGTCTGCCGGAGAATCTTCATCGGCAAAAAAGCCGCTCCGTTCATTGCCGATACCCGCGGGATGTGCCGCAAGCGTAACAGCCTCGCCGGATGAGTCCCCACCCGTTAAATCCGCAGAACTTCGAGCGACCGGCTCCGATGCTGCAGCAAATGCAAACGATTGGGGATACGGCGCATCGCTGCGGTATCCTTCAATATATTCCGATGCGGTTCTAAAAAAACGATATAATACTTCACACGTTTCCATAATCAACTTTCCGTTAGCCTTTTGAAAATAGACTGTTAAGCAGTTATACATCCGTGTACAACTCATGACGCAGATGCCCCGTTTTTATGACTAACCCTTCCGTCAGCCTTTTGAAATAGGTGGAGCAGATTCGAGGCGCGAGAAAAAATTAACCGCAGGCGTATCTTTGATACGTTGAGGATTAATTTTTTCGTAGCAACGAAGAAGATGCCCGCATATTTCAAAAGACAAGGTTGAACAACCTTTTTTATTTTGCGTGGCTAGTAAAAAAACGGCCTGATGTGATTACCCTACCATATTTGCGGGCATTATACACGGAATTGCAAGAAAATGCAAAGAAAAACCACTGATAAGTTGCGCCTTCCTATTCTTCTAACCTCATACGGAAACTGTAGTATTTTACGCTTTTTAGATACAGTTGGGAAAAAATTGATTTCCGTGCCCCTTAAATGATTTTATTTTTTAGTGCTGGATAGTTACAATTTTTTTATTTTATTTGACCTATTTTCATATTTACTGAAAGAAGAGCTTTTGTCGGCGGTTCTCGACCAGAATTTATATATATCAAAATCTTTATCTTCCAGTTTTTTTAAGCAATTTTTCTCCTTTAAAAAATCGCTTTTAAAATCACTGTTTGATTTACTGTTGAGCAATTCTTTTATATTTTTGATTGAAGTTGCATATATGATTTCATCTTCAAAATTATTTACTTGAGGAATTAAAACCGTCTCGATGTTTTCCCGCTGAAGCATATTCAGATTTTCATAAAGTGTATGCTCCGTATCAGCGGCATCCGTATCAAAAACTATAATAACTTTAGACTCCCGAGGTATAAGCCGTAAAAGTGTATTACTTATTTTCCGTTGATGTAAGACGCTCACTTTTCCCGATAAGATATATTTTCCTTTTAATATCTTTACGGCTTTTTCTTCCATTTGACCTTCAACCAAATAAAAACACACTGTACCGGCTGCCATAATCACCGATCCTCATTAAGATATTCGATTGAAAGAATTTTATTTATATCCGGAGAGATATCGAGTACATCATTTTTTACAATATTTCTTAAAGATATGTTATTTTTTTTTATTTTTTCTTCGGGGTGAACGACTTCTATCTTGTCATTTTTTCTTAGAAATATAAACGAATGTATAGGCAAATTCATTTCCAAAATATCTGTATTATGTGTCGTAAAAAATAATTGCGTATTCGGTTTTAATAAAGAAATCATTAAGCTTAAAACAGATTGTTCAATATCGCTTTGTATAAATGAAAATTGTTCATCACAATAATAAAAGCCATGCGTACCTTCGTATAAAGCGCTAATAAGAAAAGCTATATCCAAACCGGCTTTCGTTCCGCTTGATAAAAAATTCTTATCAACAACTTCCCCGTTTTGTACAAAGAGATCGCCGGTTTTACTTTTTATAATATAGCTTTTATCAACTTCCATACTCTTTAAAACCTTTGTAATAGAGGTATCAAGCGTCTGCAAAACCGCATTTAAAATATCCAAATCCAATATATTGGCATTATCCTTGAGTAAGGATGAGCTTTTCTCATCTCTAGGAAATGTAAATAGCCACCCAAACTGAGGTAGCTTTTCTAATTTTTCAATATTATCTTCTCCGTGTAATTTTTGGAGTTTTTTTACACACGTTTCATACGAATCGTTAACTGCTATTTCGGAAGAAAAAACATCAAGTGAAACTATTTTTTCGGGCAGAAATGTGCAGACAGCTCTGTATAAAACGTTATCATCGACTAAAAAATCGATAGAAAAATATGCTTCGCTTTTTTCATCTAAAAAATTATCGTCAAATGATTTTATATTTTTTTTTGAAAGAAAATTAAAAATATCAACGAGCGCTTTACCGAGAGATGTTTTTCCGGAAGCGTTCGCTCCCATAAGAATATTAACTTTTTTATAACGAAAATTCGGCTTTGTTTCCAAATATTCATTTTCGATAGTGGATTTTACTAATTTTTTGGGATACGAAAAATTGACTTTAAAATCTTGAAACCCGAAGAGATTGTTAAGCTCCAAGTTCATTACAACCATAATAATAGTCCTTCTGTCTTATTAGTTCCATTTTTCAGAACTAATAAAACTATACTATATATTTTTTTATACGTCAATTGTAAGCCTCAATTATTTTACGTGGCTAGTAAAAAAACGGCCTAATGTGATTACCCTACCATATTTGCGGATACTATACACGGAATTGCAAGAAAATGCAAAGAAGTAGTGAATATCACCTATTACATACAAGAGAAGCCTATTTCAGCCTAAGCTTCAATACATGGTTTTGAGAAATAAGCTTCCAATGGGGCTGGCTGCCTATTTTATCCGTTATCGTAAATTTATTTTCGTAGCCTGATGGAATAGTAAAACTGGAATCGCCCTTCACTATTTCTCGGTTGTTTTGATAGCCGCCGTTCGTACTATTTAACGTAATACGTGCAACTTTTTCCGTAGCAGTTAGCTCAGCGGTCAGCGTGATAAAGGCAGTATTCGTCAAATATATGTCATTCTTGCTTGGACCAGTGGCTCCTCCGCTTGGTTCAACATTAATAACCGTAGAACCCGACATATTGAAGACCGAATCGTCAATATATATAGCCCCTCCGTCCCTTTTGGCAGTGTTGCCGATAACGGTAGTATCTTTAAGCGTAAGCTCTTTATCGCTATAGATACCGCCTCCATTTCCAACGTTGCTATTCTGGTTAGAAGCTTCATTATTCTCTATCCTAACACTGTCCATCGTACACGTTCCTGCATTAACCATTCCGCCACCGTAGTATTGTACGTTGTTATCCTTTATCTCAGCATGGTTAATAGCTGCCGTTCCACGGTTATACACGCCCCCGCCGTAATCAGCCGTATTTTTAGAGATGATAACAGGTTTCTCACTAGCCTCATTGATAGTTAATGTACCGAGTTTAATATCGCCTGAATCTTTATCTACAAAAATACCGCCACCGTTACCAACGTCTGCTCCTATCTGCATAGCAGTGTTACCGCTAATTTTTGTACCTGCTTTTAAGATACATTTAGCCTCCGAATTGACGAATATACCACCACCCTGTACCGCATAGTTCCCTTTGCTTGTATCGTCGTCGCCGATGGTACATTCTGTTATAGTAATCGTGGAACCTCCGTTATAAATAGCTCCACCCCCGCCGTTCGCAATTACACCGCTCGCTGAATTCTTTGTAAAAGAACCTCTCGATATAGTAAGAGTTCCCGCTTTAACGTGCAGACCGCCTCCTCTCAGTGCACTACAGTTATTAACAGTTACATTTTCCAACTTACATTGGACGTTATTACCGTTATACAGATTGATACCTCCCCCGTTAGCTTCTGCTTCACAGTTTTCAATAGTCGTATCTTTTATGCTCACCGTTCCTTTCGGCTCTTGAATATTGATACCGCCGGATGACAGGCTGCTTTTTCCTTTACACTTTTCTATTCTACAGTTTTCGAGTATTAAATCTTTGCCTTTATTAAAGTAAATACCGGCTGCATTATATTGGGTCTTACAGTCCTTAATCGTTACATTCTTCATTGTAAGGGAACTATTATCATCAACATAGACGGCATATTTTTCGGTCTTGGTTAGGATTACGCTTTCAAGCGTTAAGGTCTTACCGCTATCCACCTCAAAAATACCTTTAATCTTTGTCCCAGCAGTCCCTCCATCAGCTCCGGTACCATGTGCATTCAAAGTATACCTATTGCCCTCGGTTGATTTTACGGTGATATTCTCTTTTACCTTTATTGTAGATTCCATGATGGTCCATTCATACGTAATATCGTTTGCTATTTCGATAACGGCACCGTCGGAAGCTTCTTGAACTGCTTTCCGTAAGGCTTCCCACGTGGTTATTGCCGGACTCTGACCTCCAACAGCCTTAAACTTGACGATAACGGTTACGTTATTCTGCACCGTTAGAGAAGCATTGTTATTATTGCCGGAATCAGGAACCGCACCCGTCCAGCTATCTACTTCATAGCCGAGAGCCGGTTGTGCGTTAAATCTTACCTCACTATTGTAGGGAACATCGGTAAATTGTTTGTGCTCCGTGCCGCTTGCTGTGTCATATTGGGTGTCATATAAACCTATAAGTTTTCCGCCCTGTCCTCCGTCTACTTTAAATGTTACGATATAGGTCTTTGGCGTCCACCGCGCCGTGTATTCCGCATTTGCTGCAGGGAATACGAGCGATGCAGGCAGTGTAGGATTCCAGCCGTTAAAGGTATAGCCTTGTCTGGTCGGTACAGGCGCGGTAAACGCTGCACCGAATTTACCATTTCTCGTAACATCAGCCGTACTACCGCTGATATTTCCGCCCGCGAGCTTAAAGGTTACGGTAATGCGCTTCCTCTTATATTTGACTTCAACAACCGTATTTCCGTCTCCGGTAATCGTTTTTTGCTTAATGGGGAGCGGCTCAAAACCGGCATAGCCATTTGCCGTAGCCGTTGTCAGTGTCCCCGTAGTACCGTGCAATGTTTGAGTATCACCGAAAACAATCGTGTAATCATCATCATCAATATTTTGCTGATAGTGCTGTACCGTGTACGATACACCTCCCTCTGGATCCCATTTTGCATAGAGGGTAATGTCGGATGTTACCGTACCGGAAGCGAAATCCCATGCAGTTGTACAGGCATCGTCTTTGCACCAGTTGCGGAACGTATATCCCGCCGGAGCAGTCGGTGCGGCGGGTATTGGCGAAATTTTAAAACCATAGAGTACCATTTGAGCAGGAACCTCGCCTCCGCCTTTGGAATTAAAGGTTACCGTATGTTCCTTTAAGACTTTATAGTACACCGTTTTAGAAGCGCTCGGCTTAAATCCTACTCCGGCTGTATGATAGGTTAATGCATACTGTTTTTCGCTTGCTCCGTGTAACGGCATATCTACGGTAACGGGAGAAGTTCCCGCCTGCTCAGGTGTCGGTGCCTGCCCTACCTCCGTCAGCGTATAATGAATCCTTACGCCTGTAGCGGAAACACTGAGCGTAATTTGAGCTTCCGGCGCTAAAGCGGCAGCTTTTATGACAATCGCCTGATTCTGTGCAGTTCCGTCACCCGAAAGAGAATCTATCTTTGTCCCCGTAATGACAGTAACTTGCGCCTGTTGCGGCTCATTTAACTGAGTCCTTGCCGTAACCGATTTTGAATACAGTCCTTTTTCGTCCTTCAATCTAATCGTATAGTCTTGTTTTGCACTACCGGGCATTACTTTAACATCGGTTTTAAAATACAGCACCCAATCAGCAGGAATAGCTTCCTCATTGGGGGGCGCTAATTTTGTTACTTTATCTTTACCGATAAACGGACCGCCGTCTTGTACTTTCAGCTGTTTCTGAGCGCCGTCAACCGAAAGAGGATACAGTGAGCCGCCAATTTCAATGCCGACAATATCTCCATGCAAAAGTTTGTTGCCGCACAATTTTTCCATTTCGATACTCGGCAGTTGCAAGCACAGGACGTAATAAGAAGTTTCGGAAGGCGAAGCGGTTGTTGTCTGTGCAATAACACATTTGTCAATAGCCGGAGGAGGAGTATTTACTTTGAGCTTAAACGGGACGGTTTGTTTGAATACTCTGCCGTCCGTGGTATAGAGCTTAATAGAAGGAGTTATATTCCCCTTGCCCCATTCATACTTTTGTAAAAAGGCAGGAGTATAGGTAAGCTTCAGCTCGGTATTTGAAATTTTCTCGAACTGATAATCTTTGCCGGATTGAGGTGCAGCAGCTCTTTTATCGGATGTATTTTGAGTTTGCGGAAAGGTGATAATATCGGCAGGGCCATCGGAATCTCCCGGCATCCTAAAATGAAAGTTTTTAGGATTGCGCAGGGAAAATGTAACCGTTACAGCTGCCTTAGAGGGAACGCATTGCGTACCTTCAGCATCGGTTTGAGCTACCGTATCAAACTTATAACCTGCGATAGATGCTTCGGTTGACCAATAGCTTAAATACTCCTCTATATCTGCCGTGTAGTTTTTACAGGCAATGGAAAGGCAAAGAGCCAGAGTTGAAAGAATAACGCCTCGCATAACTTTTTTCATTTAAAACCCCGACAGAATTCAAAACGGCGATAAAAGCACTATTTTTGCATTTTACATCATATTGAGCAAAAAAGAAAGGCAAATATTTACAATGTTTCCACTGCGCTTGACGCGAAAGTTCACTGCCTGCCCAGACGGGCAAGAATACATGCGCCGACTACCGGCTCAAACCGGCGGCGGATAATCCGCACCTGCGGCAAAGCATCAGCGATATAGGCGGCGGTCAGCTTTGCGAATGAGACTTGATGCTCTAAAATGCCGCCGGAGAATACCAGTTTCGCCTCTGCTCCGTCGAAGAGGGCGCCGTATACGCTGCGAGCAAGGAGTGAGAGGTCTTGAGCGGCAGTTTCCAGAATACGTGCGGCAACTGCATCCGATTGCTGCGCCGCCTGAAATACACAGGGCGAAAAAGAGGCCACCCGCGATTTATCAAAGTTTGTGTACAAAAAGGGGAACAATTCCCGTATGGTATTAACGCCGTAATGTTCAAACAGCATTGGCGCCAATATGGTGCGCACTCCGCGGCGCTCCAGAGCGGCGGCGGCAGCTTTAATCCCGTCCAATCCTATCTTAAAGCCGGAACCTTCATCTCCAATTAAATGCCCAAGTCCGCCGGCGCGGGCGGTTTTACCGGTCTTGTTCAATCCGGCGGCAATGGAGCCGGTACCGCTCACCACGATAATGCCTTCCGCTGTTCCGGTGCCGCCAGCAAGCGCCGCAAGCGCATCATTGCAGAGATACAAGGGGCACCGGATTCCTTCGCCGGTAAAAAAACGGCGGAAATCTTCGGTTTCTTGCTCCGTGCTCATACCGGCGGAAGCAAAGCAGCCTGCGGCGCAGTCCTGCACATCGATACCGCTTTCGGTTTTTAATTTTTGAATCAACTCGCGGATATTGTTGCAGGCAGCGTCGAACCCTACCGCGTACCGGTTGGTAGAGCCGCCCTTTACCTGCGCAAGCAGCTGATCGGTTCCATCACAGATACCGAGCCGAGACTGTGTTCCCCCTCCATCGATTCCAAAAAATAAGCGCTTCATTATTTACCGAACTCCTCGCTGTTAATATGCCACACAATAGGCTGTTTACCTTCGCTGCCCGTGTTTATACGCATCGAGCGCATTGTTGATATTGCCATTCCCCTGCTTAAGCAGCGTTTCGGCTTCCTCTTTCGATACCTCAAGCGAAGCCATAATCACCGCCGTCCGTATCTTCCGGCCGGAATCCTCAAATATCTGTGCGGCATGAGCCTCCCCGCATCCGGTAATCTCGCTAATCAGCCGCTTCGACCGTGCCACCAGCTTTGCGTTTACCGGCATCAAATCGATCATAAAGTTATTATATACCTTCCCCAGCCGAATCATCGCTGTGGTGGTAATCATATTCAGCGCAAGCTTTTGCGCAGTGCCCGACTTCATCCGAGTGGAGCCGGTAACGATTTCAGGCCCGACCGGCAGATAAATGGGATAATCGGCAAGCTCGAAGGTGCGTGAATCTTTATTGCAGCTTATTGCACCGGTCGGGCTGCCGAGCGAACGGGCATACCGGAGCGCTCCCAGCACATAAGGGGCGGAACCGGAGGCGGTAATGCCGACCAACATATCTGACGCCGAAAAACCCGCACTGCGCAGCTGATCGATACCGTGGTTTTCATCATCCTCGGCGCCTTCGATGGAACGGCGGAGCGCGGCATCGCCGCCTGCGATAAAGCCCTGCACCATATCGGGGGACACGCCGTAGGTGGGCGGACATTCTGAGGCGTCCAACACCCCCAAACGGCCGGAAGTTCCCGCACCGAGGTAAAACAGCCGTCCGCCCTTTTTAAATACCTCAACCGCGCAATCGACCAGCCGCGTCAACTGAGGAATCGCTTGCGAAACCGCCTCGGGAACTTTTTTATCTTCATTATTGATAATCGTTAAAATTTCTGCCGTACTTTTTATGTCAATTTGATACGAAGCAGGATTGCGCTGCTCCGTTACGGGAATTTCTTTCATTGCTATCTCCTGTAAGCAAAAAACATCTTGCTGATTTTAGCTCAATCTTCAGTTTTTGTGTAGCAGAAATCAACAGTCTCGACGCAGAGCATCGAAACTGTTGATTGTGACTGCCGAAATTATACCTTTCTTTCCCCTAGCCAAGCCCTCGATAAACTCATACAATAAGTTATCTTTAAAACTATAGCTCTTAGATATCATGGTATCTTCTAAAAACCGCAAGTCTATCGGCTTGTTCTGTAAAGAAATGATTTATCGTATCCGCTCGTGCGGATTGCGAATCAGTTTTTAAAGGTTTCCATCATTAAGAGCGCGTATTCTATGGTAAAATTATATATGGAAGAAACGTGTAACTATTTATCGGTTTTAAATCCTGAACAAGTTGAAGCGGTGTGTCATACCGGCTCGCCGCTGTTGATTTTGGCAGGCGCGGGTTCTGGGAAGACACGGGTTATTACCACAAAAATTGCGTGGCTTATTGCAGAACAGTGTGTGCGCCCTGAATCGATTTTGGCAGTTACTTTTACCAACAAAGCTGCGCGGGAAATGGCGGAACGGGCACGGGTACTGGATGAACGCGCAGCCAGGTCGAGTATCCGCACCTTTCACTCTTTCGGTGCGTGGATGCTGCGCCGGTATGCCGAATGGGCGGGACTTTCTCCCAATTTTACGATTTACGATGATGATGATTCGGTAACGCTGTTGATGAAGGCGCTGCCTCAACTGAATAAGCAGGAGGCGCAGCGCTTTATACGGAAAATCTCCCGTGCAAAAGATTATTGCCTTCTACCCGATAGCCCGCAACTTGCCGCAATCGACCCCGCACCGGAGTTTGCGGAAATCTACCGTGCGTATCAACAGCGGCTCCGCGAAACGGGGAATGCCGACTTCGGCGACCTGATTATGCTGCCGGTCCAGTTGCTACAAGATCATACCGCTATTGCGCAGCAGCTGCATAGACGTTTTACAGTGATTCTTGTGGATGAGTATCAGGATTCAAATGATGCACAATTCCGGCTGCTGCGGGAATTAACCGGCGAAGATACGTATGTCTGTGTTGTCGGTGATGATGATCAGTCCATTTACCGATTCCGCGGCGCTGAAGTGCAGAACATCCTCACCTTTGACCGTCAATTTCCGCACACAAAGATTATCCGGCTGGTGCGGAACTACCGTTCGTATGAACCTATCCTGCAAGTTGCCGGTTCTATTGTGTCCCGCAATGAGGGACGGCTCGGTAAAACGCTGATTGCAGCGCGCGGAACCGGCGGACAAAAGCCCTGCCTTTATTACCTACCGTCTCAAGACGCGGAGGCGGAACTCTGTGTACAGCTCATCAAAAAGGCGGTGCAGGAGGGCGGTTCGTACTCAGACTGGGCAATTTTGTATCGCACCAATGCGCAATCGCTCAACTTTGAAACTTCATTCTTACACGAAAAAATTCCGCACAAGGTAGTCGGTACGCTCAAGTTCTACGAACGCGAGGAAATTAAGGATGCGCTTGCCCTTTTAGCACTCATCGCAAACGGACGCGACGAAATTGCCTTCCGCCGTATGGTGAATAAACCCGCGCGGGGAATCGGCGAAACCACACAGAATAAACTGGTCGCGTATGCCCGCGCTGCATTTGCACGCTTATCCGCACATACAGATACACATGAAAATGTAGGAAAAGCGGCAAAGGCAGGTTCATCGGCATTCGACAGTTCACCGGAACAAGATAACGAAGATGCACAACAGGAGTTCACTCAACTGCAAAACAGCTCCGCGCAATTGCTGCAACCGGAGTTTGCCCAATTACAAGATACCGCTGCCCAGCCTCTGCAGAAACAAGTACAGCCGGAGCTGTCCCAACTGCAAGTGCCCACTCCCCTGCCCTCGCAACAACAAGCAGAAGGTACACCGCAACAGCAGCCGCAACAAGGAGCCGACTATATTACCGTACTGCGCGGCGCAGGGGCAAAGCTCCCGATATCTAAAAAAGCAGGCGCGGCATTGCAGGAGTTTTTAAACACACTGCATTCACTCCGCAGCCTTCTTGCCGAATACGATTCTGCGAATCCCGATACCGTCTTTGATACTGCGAATGCCACCGGCACTGCGGCGTTTGACACGGCAGTGGATACCGACGCACACGCTAACAGCCTGCGGTCTGATGTTCCAACCGGCAGCACCAGAAACACCAACACCTCTGAACAGGCAGTTATGCAAAAACACGGACAGCAGGGCGAGCGGCTCGCTGCCTTTGTACTGGCTGTTATTGAGCAAACAGGTTTAGGCGTCTTTCACCGGAATCAAGACGAGGTGATGGGCACGCAGAAAACAGCGAACCTGCAGGAACTTGCCAATACCGCCTCGCTATACCCCTGCTCAACTGCCGGACTGACTTCCTTTTTAGAGCATATCGAACTGGATCGCAGCCTTGCGGAAACCGAAGCAGGAGCCGATGCCGTGCAGCTTATCACCATGCACAACACAAAAGGACTTGAGTTCCGCAATGTAATTATCACCGGTCTTGAAAACGGTATTTTTCCACGCAATGACGAAAGCGCCGAAGATATGGAAGAGGAACGGCGGCTGATGTATGTTGCCTGTACCCGTGCACAGGATGCGCTGTATATGACCAGCTGCGCGGCACGGCGGATGTACGGGAAGCTTTCATTTATGGAACCGAGCCGCTTTTTAGCGGAAATCGACAGCAACCTTATCGACGTGATAGGGCAGTCCATATCCGGCTCAAGTACCCCTGCCGATGAGGAAGCCGCATTGTGGAAGTGCGGACAGCGGCTCTATCATGATGACTACGGCTACGGCTATGTCGTACAGTCAAGGCAAAGCGGCGGCGAGTTGGTGATTACCGTACAGTTCGAAAACGGCAGCCAAAAACGCTTTTTCCCTGTGTATCAAAGATCTCAACTTTTTCGGGTCGACTAGTCTTTTGCAAATATACGGCGCATCTACTGCGTTACTGCGCAAAAATAAATGCTCAACGTACAGCAAGTACGTCTCCGCTTTATTTTTGCTCGCGCCTTGTATCTGCACCGTCTCTTTGCAAAAGCTTACGGAAGTTTTTTTTCGAAAGCGCCCTTTTGCAAATATACGGCATATCTACTGCGTCGCATCATTAAAAGTGTACATCCGTGTACACTTTTCATGGCGAGTTTCGGCTTTGCCGAAATATCGCTTCTGTTTAAACCAGCGGCATCCGTGCCGCTTATGAAAATGCTCAACATATCAGAACGCCCAAGGACGGGCGTGGTTCCACGCAGTAGCGAGATTTGAGCTCCGGTCAAATCTCGTCGTTGAGCAGTGCACACGGAAGTACACTGCTCAACAGCGCCATGGAGGACGGTGGTTCTACGCAAAGGCGATGTTTTTGCGATGCAAAAACTCGCGTCCGGAAGTGTACACGGATGTACACTTCCGGACAGTCTATTTCAAAAGGCTTACGGCAAAAGGCTGACGGAAAGTTTCTTTTATACGAAGGGTAAACGCATCAGATAGATAAATTAAAATCGCAGAATAAAGGGACTATGAGGCCATTTGAACCGCAAGAGGTTCAACTCCGGCCGAATAGTTTCTTTATTCGTGCGGAGGATTTAATACCCCGACGCTCTGCGTCGTAACAAAGGGTATTAAAGCCGACTGCAACCACTTTATGAGAACAACATACCCCGACGCAAGCGTCGGGGTTGTTGATTCTGCGGGAATAGTTAGAAAATCATCTGATGCATTTGCTCGATTATCTCGACAAAAAAACGAATATACGGTATGCTTTTGCATACAAGCTTTATTATTAGGAGAGCATCGTTATGAAAACTTTACATTGCGACATTTGCAAAAAAGAATTGGTTAATCCTATAGCCGGAAGAACCTATTGGCATATCCGCGAATATGATATTTGCGAAGCCTGCAAGGACACCATCGAAGCAAAAATTCGGCCGATTGTCCGCCAACATGTACCTTATTCCCAAGATTGGTATGAAGATCAGTTTATATCATTGATCGAAAAAGGAGTCGCTGCACGCCATCCGTAAGAGGAGCGGTGGTGTAACATTATATTACCGAAAAAATGAATAGGGGATTGTTCGAGTTATAGGATATTTTGGATGGTTCCCTGTTCTAGAGGAAAGCCTCTAGTATTCCGTCGCCCCTAGGTTTGTGTTAAAAATGAGCGTTGTCTATCGTATCATTTTATGATATTCTAATGGGATATGGCTGTTTTACTATTATTTTGTATTCCGCTCATTTTTTTCTCTTATGCCTTTCAATTAGAAGAAAAAAATAAGCATATCTTTATGTTTTTTGTCGGTATTGCAGCGACAACGCTGTTCTTACTGATTGTGTCTT
Organism: Treponema sp. OMZ 805; assembly: GCF_050937395.1. Taxonomy (NCBI): domain Bacteria; kingdom Pseudomonadati; phylum Spirochaetota; class Spirochaetia; order Treponematales; family Treponemataceae; genus Treponema; species Treponema sp. OMZ 805. The sequence continues at coordinate 94,768 of NZ_JACCLP010000010.1, forward strand.
TTTTTTCTGCAAAAACGGATCGCTATATCGGTTCGTTAGGAAGTTATTTTTTTTACTCCTTTTTTGTGGATACCTTTATTCCCTTTTGCATTGTACTATTGATTGCGCTGATCTTTTCCGGTTTTAACGTTTTGCCGATTCCGGCAGCGCTGTTTGGTCTATTTACCGTAAAAATATATCAGCAATTATTTCTTGCAAGTACGCATCTCCGCATTATGCCCATCGTACTTTGCATCATTCTGTATACAAGCGCTCTTTTTATTCTGGATGCACTCTTACATTTTTGCGCCGAAATTACTTTCTACTATGCCGTTGCTTGTACACTCTGCTTCCTTCTATTTATGGGGATCCTTATGTTGGGCACTTTTGCGCTGGGGCTTTATTATTTTAAAGGGGACCCAATAATCTACGGTTCGATTTTAGCAGGGCTTGCTTTAATCGGTACGGTACTCCACTTTATACTATACCGAAAGGGAAACGCCGGTTAACAAGCGGACAAAAAATGCAAAAAAAGCGTCTACCCCTTGTATATTTTACCTACTCTGCCGATACTGTAGGCAGAGTTCTTCATCCGCTGCGGAATTGATGCTCCATTATTTCAGGTTTGAGGATTACCGAGTTGTTTGACAAAGTTTTCTTTTCAGACTATAATGGGTATGATTTCTTAGAATATCGGCGGAAATAAAAGGAGTTGTGAATGAAACAAGGCGTTGTTATTACGGTCTTTGTTCTGATGTTTGCAGTCGTTTGTACTCCATTGGCAGCGCAGGATAGCGGTGTTAATTATCAAACGTATATGGTGGAGACTTTTGACTCCCCCGAATCATCAGAGATAGCATGGAATGGTATTGGAAGTAAATTTATCACTGAAGGTTATCCTATCTTAAAGTATTTTGACGGAATGCCGAATGCTCTGCGGGTTATGCAATCCGATTCCGATAAAGAATACAAATTTTTAGGAATGCAGTTTAAATTTAACCGCCAGGGCGATAACTGGGTCGATGTTTATCCGACGAAAGGTTCCGGCGATGATGCCGCTCCTTATGAAATTCCCTTAAAAGGGATTGTTCAGAGATTCGATCTTTGGGTCTGGGGTGCAGGCTATGCGTATGACCTCGAAATTCTGGTACGCGATTGCAACGGACGGATACATACATTACCGGTCGGAACATTAAATTACCATGGATGGAGAAATTTAGCGGTTACCGTTCCCACGAATATTCAACAGCGGTCACGCTATTTATCACAGCTTAAATATATGAGCTTTGTCGCATTTAGAATCCGCACTCAGCCTACAGAGAACGTTGATGACTTTTATGTTTTCTTTGATGAATTCAAGGCATTAACCAATACTCGTATACCTTCTTATGACGGATATGAGTTAGAAAAGGCTCAGTTTGGAGATGCCGATTCAAATAAGGAGGGCGGAAAATAATGACAAAAAAATATGTTACCATCTTAGCATTATTATCAGCGCTATCGTTGTTTGCATTTGCCCAAGAGAACACACGCGATGCATCATCCTTGGATCAAGCAGATCCTTCTCGTATCGGTGTTGAATCTGCAGAACAGCGTTTAAAAGAAGTATCGGTCGATAAGTTTGAAAATGAAGGTTCTTGGACGTGTTCCATGTCCTCGGATGAGGGTGTTATTCAAGGACGTTTATTTGATGGCGCTCCCAAGCAAAAGAAGCCGATTCCGGAAGAAGAGAACCTTAATTTACCCGATAGCAAAGTTTATGGTACAAAGGTGTCTTTCTATCGCCGCGGTTATAATAGCTTTGAAGTCCGTGCCGTCAAACCGATTCCGGTCGAAGGCATTACGAAAACCGTCAGCGTTTGGGTTGTCGGAAGAAGCTATCCGCACGTTTTAAAGCTCATCCTTGAAGACTATATGGGACAGCGCTTTGAACTCTATGTAGGGAAGCTGAACCATGCAGGATGGAAGCTGATGACCATTGCAGTTCCTCCCCAGAATGCAGCAGGAACGGGAATTGTACAAAAAGATTATCACTATGGAACAAGCATGGGCTTAAAGGTTGTAGGTTTCCGCATTGAATGCAATCCGTGGGAAGCTTATGGAAATTACTACATCTATTTCGATGATCTTCGTGCCGTTACCGACCTTTATGAAGTCGATATGCGCGATGATGACGATATGAAAGACAGCTGGTAAACCGTTGTTCTAACTCGTATCAATCGATTGAAAACCGGTATCTATTCGATACCGGTTTTTTTATACACATGATAGCGCCCCGCTTTCGTATAAAAAGCTATTTTTTGACATTTTTTTAAAAACGATAGGAGATATGATGCGTATACACCGGCGCCTAATTTCCTTACATCGGCGCTAATAAATACATCAGGCAGCTTTGCCATAAATGTCGCGATCAAGCTATTGATACCGTGAAATTCCTCTTCTCGATGTATCTTTAACAGCTTTTTATCAATAATACGCGGTCTTTTATATCTGCTTCGCCCCTTCTTATCATCAATTTTGATAACTTCACAATCGATATACAGAATTTGTATCGTAAGATTTGGATTATCAAGACAGTGAACAATCCCTAACAGCTCTCTGAAAATCTGATAGGAATTACCGTGCTTAGGACTTTTACGGCAGCTGCGCTTAGAGCCGTCTGCATTGAGCATCAGTATATAGGCATTTTCTATGATGGGATAGACAATCTGAATAGGATACCGCGGCAAAAGCTTTTCCAATTTAACCCGTAGAGCGGAAAGTTTGGAGGTTTGTATTTCTATTATCCGCCCTGTATCGTAAATATCACAGATAAAACCTGCTATCGATGTTTCCTGCACGGAGCTGTCACTACTGTACAAGTCTTTTAGGGTGCGGTGCAGGTGTGTTTCATTATAGGTGTTGATCATTCGTTAGACGTATGCACGTAATTCTGCAGCATCCAACTGTTCCAATATGTAATAAATTGTAACAATACCCCTTTCTTCACGGGTGCGTTTTCCGCATACCTGATACACAATCATCTTATTTGTCGGGAGCGGCGGCATTAATCGATTCCCGTTGATGTCGTACAGAGAACCGACCATAAGTTCATCGGAAACTTCCTGTGTATCGCCATCGGGAAATATCATATAATATTCATAGAGCGTCATATCGACACTATAGCAGTTTTTTTTTAACTCGCACAAGAGAGAGATGAGGGTGTCCAAAAATCTTCTCCTAAAATCAACTGCTTGTGTCATTGCAAAAGACATTACCTTTTGTTATGCTGTCGGCATGAAAATAGTTGTAATATTGCTACAAGCATTGGGGAGCCTCGGCTTCATTCTATACGGCATGAAACTGATGAGCGAAGGTATTCAGAAAAGTGCCGGAGGAAGCCTTCACCGAATCCTCAATATGATGACCGGTAATCGGGTTCTTGCCGTCATTACCGGTTTTGCAGTTACTGCTATTGTTCAATCATCAGGCGCAACCACCGTTATGACCGTCTCTTTCGTCAATGCGGGGCTTCTCTCATTGACACAGGCAATCGGCGTTATATTCGGCGCCAATATCGGTACTACGGTTACCGCATGGATTGTCGCGTTGGTCGGCTTCCAGCTCAAGCTTGCCGAAATTGCCATTCCGGCATTCGGTATCGGCTTTTTTCTTACCTTCTTCAAAAAGTTCCGTCAGGAAAGCTTGGGCGAAGGCATCATGGGCTTTGGGCTCCTCTTCACGGGACTCGGCATTCTTTCTTCCCTGATGCCGGATATTTCCGCCGATAACCTTTCGTTTTTATCGTTAGCTGCCGATGGCAGTATATACAGCATTATAATCGGTTTTGTTGCAGGTTTTGTTTTAACGGTTGTGTTACACTCCTCGTCGGCAACCACCGCTATTATTTTGACCATGGCTTATGGCAACGTTATCGGTATGGAATTCGCTGCGGCAAGCGTACTCGGCAGTAACGTCGGTTCGACAATCGACGCAGTTGTCGCAGCAATCGGCAGCAAGCTCAACGCGCGCAGAACAGCTATGGTGCACGTACTGTTTAACGTATGCGGCGCACTTTTATTTTTAATCTTTTTTAAACCATCACTCGCACTGTTGTATCGTTTAACGCCTGAAGGCAGCAGACTTGCAGATATCACCATCCGGCTTGCACTCTTCCACTCGCTGTTCAACATCCTGAATACTTTGATTGCGCTCCCCTTTGTTTCATATATTGCGCGCTTCGTAGAATGGCTTGTCAAAGACAAAGGAGACGAATCACCGGAACGGTATCAACTGGTTATGCCGAACGAAACGGCAATTAAAGAGAACATTGAAGCTTACATTCTGCAAGCCGAACGCGAAATCAGTGTAATGTCTACGGTTGTACGAAAGATGTTTGACACAATCCGCCCCCTGCTGGAAGACGATCACAAAGGCTCCGTTGAAGCCGTCATTGAACAGCTCGTACAGCAAGAAGACTATGCAGATCAAATGCAGGAAGAGTTATCCCGCTTCTTGATTGCAACCTCCCGTCTGTCGCTCAGTGTTAAAGCGGAGCACAATGTACGGCTGATGTTGACTATCGTCGATAATCTCGAAAACATGACCGATCATATTTATGAATTAGGACTACACATCGAAAAGAGCAAAAAGAAAAAGCTCAATATTCCGAAAGAAGATATGGATAAGCTTTTGCCCTATCTCGGCGTCGTTAATCAATTTATTCATTTTGTACACGATCACTTGAATAAACCGTTGGCACAGGATCAATTGGCGCTTGCCGATGAAATGGAACAAACTATCGATGCAATGCGCAGCAACCTCAAAAAACTTGCGCGGAACCGTCTGGAAGAAGGCGGCAATGTTAAGGCGGAACTTTTGTATATCGATATGGTGCGGACAATTGAAAAGGTCGGAGACTGCGCGTTCAGTATTTCCGAAACGCTCAGCAAAACGATGTAACAATTGGGAACATCAAAAAAGGGCAGCCGCTTGCACTATTTCAAACGGCTGCCCTTTTCTGCATGGCGGATACTAGGCACTCGGCTCTATCACCTTATACCCAGCACCACGCTCCCCTACACTCCAGCCGCCTTCTCCAGCGCGATGTGCCAGCAAAGCCCATCGCCCATGTCAAGCTCGGCAGCAGTCTTTCCTGCAGGCAGCTCGGCCCTAAAGACCGCCTCGACAGCCAAGGTCTCATTCATCAGGTAGTCCTTGTTTGCCTCGAACGCTTTTTGCAAGAGGTGCTTCCCGTCCGTATCAGTGCCGGAAACAGAAAGCGTAATCCGGTCGGTTACTTCAAGCCCGGACTCCTTCCGCAAGTTCTGCACCGCGCGGACGAGGTCGCGGATATAACCTTCCAACAGCAGCTCCTCGGTTACCTGCGTGTTAAGCGCAACCGTCAGCGTCCCTTCGTTCAGCACCTTGAGATTCGCCTTTTCAATGCGGTTCAGTATTACCTTGTCGGAAGTCAGCTCAACAGCTTGCCCCTCCACATCAATGCTCAAGGTTGCGCCGTCAAAGAGGCTTTCGATCTCCGCAGACGAGAGCTTCTCAATTTGAGCCGCTGCGGTTTTCATCTTTGCGCCGAGTTCTTTTCCCAGTACCTTAAAATTCGCCTTGGCGGAATACTCAACCAGCTCATCCTCTTTGTCGTGGAAGATAACCTCTTTCACATTCAGCTCTTCCATAATGCTGCTTTCCATTTCGCGTAAGACCGACTTCTCCTGCTGGTTCTTCGTAACAATTTCCACAGCTTTGAGCGGCTGGCGGATTTTCAAATTGAACTGATACCGGAGCGCCCGTCCCATCGACACGGCTTTTTGCACCGTCTCCATCTTAAACTCAAGCTCGGTATCCCGCGCCGCTTCCGCATAGACGGGATAATCCGCCAAGTGTACGGAAAGAGGATCATCCGCTGTTCTCAAGTTTTGCCAAATCGATTCGGTGATAAACGGTACGACCGGAGCCGCGACCAGTGCAAACTTCTTGAGCGCGCGGTACAAGGTCTCGTAGGCTTGCGCCTTATCGCCGTCGTTTTCGCTCTTCCAGAAGCGGCGGCGGGAGCGGCGGATATACCAGTTGTTCAGCTGATCGATATATGCAACAATCGGGTCAATCGCCTTCGTAAGGTCGTAATCGTCCAACGCCGCCGTTACATCAAACACAAGCTTTTCAGTTACGGAGAGAATCCAGCGGTCAAGCGGATTGTTCAGCTCTTTCACAAAGGCGGCGATATGGGTATCCGTGCCGTCGAGTTTCGCATAGGCAGGCGGCGTGACACCGTCGATGTTCGCATACGTCACGTAGAAGCTGTAGCTGTTCCACAGCGGAATTAAAATACCTTTCAGAATATCGCGCACACCGTCATCGGAGTATTTCAAATCCTCCGCCTTAACCACGTTTGAGTGCATCAGGAACAAGCGCAGCGCATCCGCCCCGAACTGCCGGACAACCTCATTGGGATCGGTATAGTTCCGCAGCGACTTAGACATCTTTTTCCCGTCGGTTGCCAGCACCAGCCCATTGACAATACAGTTTTCAAAGGCAGGGCGGTCGAACAGCGCAGCCGCCAAAACAGTCAGCGTATAGAACCACCCGCGGGTTTGATCCAGCCCTTCGGAAATAAAATGAGCGGGGAAGTGCTCTTCAAAGTATTTTTTATTTTCAAAGGGATAGTGCACTTGCGCATACGGCATCGAACCGGACTCAAACCAGCAGTCCAGCACTTCCGGAACACGGTACATCGTTTTGCCGCACTGCTTACACGGTATGGTAATCTTGTCAACAAAGTGCTTGTGCAAGTCTTCCGGATAAACACCGCTCAATGCTTTCAGCTCATCGCGGCTTCCCACACAGAGGGAGTGTCCGCAGTCGGGATTGGAACACTTCCAGATCGGCAGCGGATTTCCCCAGTACCGGTTCCGGCTGATTGCCCAGTCGCGGGCGCCTTCAAGCCACTTTCCAAAGCGTCCCTCTTTGATATGAGCAGGCTGCCAGTTGATTTTGCTATTCGCCCGCAGCATCGCGTCCTTTACCTTTTCCACCGAAACAAACCAGCTGCTGACGGCACGGTAAATGAGCGGGCTGGAACAGCGCCAGCAGTGCGGATAGGCGTGCAGAATTTGATCCCGTTTCACCAGTTTCCGCTCAGCCTTCAACCGCTCCATAATATCTTTATCAGTATCTTTTACAAAGCGCCCCTGATAGTCCGGAACCTCCGCCGTAAACTTACATTCAGCATCTACCGGGCAGATCATCGGTATTCCGCTGCCTTTAAATAACGTGCTATCCTCTTCACCAAATCCCGGCGCCGTATGAACAATACCGGTACCGTCTTCCGTAGAAACAAAGTCGCCGATTAAAGTTTGGAACGCACCCCGTCCTGCATCATCGGAACTGCCGTCCTCTTTTACGGTCAAATTCGCAAAATACGGGAAAAGCGGCTCATAGCAGATACCTTGCAGCTCTGCGCCCTTTTTCTTCCATATAACGGTGCATTTTTCCGGTTCGCGGTAGTACGCAGCAAGACGGGATTCGGCAAGAATATAGTGCTCCCCCTCATCGGCAACCAGCACGTAGTCTATATCCGCGCCGAGTGCAAGCCCAAGGTTGCTCGGCAGTGTCCACGGGGTGGTTGTCCACGCCAAAAGATAGGTATTCGGCGGAAGCGGCTCCGCAGCAAAAGTTTTTGCCGCAGGGGTACCCGCAACCGTATACCGCGCCTTAAAGCGGATGGTAATCGCAGGATCGTGTACATCCTTATAACCGCCGAGATTCAGCTCATGATTGGAAAGTACCGTGGAACAGCGCGGGCAATACGGCAGAATATAATGCCCCTCATACAAGAGCCCCTTCTCCCACAGCTGCTTCATCACCCACCAGATCGACTCCATATACGCGGGTTCCATCGTCTTATAATCGTTATCAAAGTCAACCCAGCGCCCCAGCCGATTAATCGTATGCCGCCACTCCTTCACATACCGCAGCACACTCGCCCGGCACGCCTCATTAAACTTGGCAATACCGTACTTTTCAATGTCAGTCTTCGAGTTCAGCCCCAGCTCTTTTTCGATCAAGTTTTCTACCGGCAGCCCATGACAGTCCCATCCAAACCGCCGCTCAACCTTTTTCCCCTTCATCGTCTGATAACGCGGAATAATATCCTTAATCGTACTCGGCACAAAATGCCCAAAATGCGGCAGCCCCGTTGCAAAGGGCGGGCCGTCAAAAAACACGTACTCATCAGCCCCCTCACGCTGCGCAACAGACTTCTTAAAAACGTCGTGGTCTTCCCAAAAGCGCAAAACCGCTTCTTCCTGTTTCGGAAAATCCACCTTAGGATCAACCGGTGTATACATACCTCATACTCCTTGTCTATAAAAGGCGTTATCCGGAATCTCTAAAAACTCAATCTTTAGAAATGCCCCTCTTTCACTAAAACGCACATCTATTTATTCTTACTAGTTTCAATTTTTTGTGTTGTTATGTCAATATTTGGGCGGCTTTTTGGGCGGCTTTTTGGGCGGCTTTTTGCTTCCGCAAAAACCGGTCTCCGGCTCCAATCTTTTTCCCGTTCCTGCATCATCGGAGGCAGGTTTTTCCGCTTCACTGCAAAGCCTTCCTGCTGTTCTTTTTCTGCAAAACGTCCACGGATGGACGTGGTTCTGCTCAGCAACGAGTTTGACGTTTCGTCAAACTTGTTATCAGGTGCTGTACACGGATGTATAGCACCTGATAGGGGATATCCGTCTCTGCCCTTCCGCTGAACAGTCCCTTGACGGCATTTCCTCCGTTAGTATATAGTACAAGTAAGGAAAGTAAGGAGATGTTTTATGGAACTGGCAAAAGTAACATCGAAAGGGCAGATCACTATTCCTCTTGTAATACGAGATATGCTTGGGTTAAAAAGCGGTGATAAAGTTTTTTTTGAAGAAAGCAAAGGAAAAGTGTATATTGCAAATGCTTCTCAAATAACTTTGTCAAATATTCAAACTCAAATGCGAGGAGAGGCAGAAAAAGAAGGCTTTCAAACGGAAGATGATGTTGTTGCATACATCAAAGAATTAAGGAAAACACGTTGAGAGTTTTCGTAGATACCAATATCATTATTTCTGCGATACTTTTTCCCAATGCTAAAGTTGCTAAGGTTTTTTCTCATTTAATTGAAAAGCACACGGTAATAATTGCTTCATACATAAAGGACGAATGTAAAGAAGTTTTTGAAAAGAAATTTCCATTAAAAAAAGAACAGTTGAATATTTTTTTTAATGGAATCAGGTTTGAAGAATTTAAGACTCCCGAAAAAATCGATGAAAAGAAATATCCGGAAATTCGAGATATAAAAGATTTACCGGTTCTTGTATCTGCAATTTTATCCGATTCGGATATTTTAATCACAGGTGATAAGGATTTTGAAGATATAAAAATTGATAAACCACTCATCTTTACACCGGCAGCGTATTTTGAATTGATTTAAGATAGCGCAAGGGTCGTGTATACATACCTCATACTCCTTGTCTATAAAAGGCGTTATCGGGAACCCCTAAAACTTTAATCTTTAGAAATGCCCCTCTTTCACTAAAACGCAAATATGAGAACCTCTAAAAACTATACCTGAGTGTTTAGAGATGCCCGTCTATTTATCTGTGTAGTTTCAATTTTTTACGTCATTATGTCAATATTTGGGCGGCTTTTTGCACAGTTTTAACTATTGTAGCCGCCGAAGTTATACCTTGGAGTCATTATCGTTGTCCAACGATAAATATACTTGACGATATATCCTCATCAGTATATATTTTCCCTATGGGAAAAACAATTATAAGCAACGATAATCGTTTTGAGTGGGACGAAGACAAAAATCGTGCTAATATTGAAAAACATGGAATCGCTTTCGAAGAAATATTGGAAGTATTTGATGATCCTGCATTTTTAATCGGATATGATTTTGAGCATTCTGAAACAGAAGATAGATACTACGGAATTGGTAATTTGAATGGAATATTGATAGTATTGGTCTTTTTTACTGAAAAGAAAGACAGAATACGGTTAATATCCGCACGGCAAGCAGAGAAAGACTTGAGGGAGGAATATTATGATTATTTCAACAAAATTAACGGCTGAAAGATTGGAAGAAATAAAAAATCACCCTATATCGTATGATGAGGATAGCCCCAAACTGACAAAGGCACAAATAGCCAGACTCAGACCGGCGCATGAAGCATATTGGAATGTAACGCCCGTTAAAAAAACAATTTCTATAAAGATCGATGCGGATATTCTTGCGGCACTTCAATCCGGAGGTAAAGGCTATCAAACAAAAATAAATAGTATTTTAAGGAAAGCTATTACTACCGGTGATTATTAATCGATCCTGATAGTTTTATATAATAATCGCCGGTTACTCAAGCTTATATTGCAACAATAAAATCCGCAGCGCTTCTCGGTTGGCGACGCCGAAATATTTACAGGCTGCAGCCATATCTTTTTTGACCACTGAGGTGCTGACATGATAGCGATTTCCCAGCGCTTCGTAGGTTTCCCCTTGTTTAATCGAACCGAGGATGAATGCAATTTGCCGTTCCGAAAGTTCATAATCCGATAATTTTAAGGTTGAACCTTTCGGTGGCAGGGTAATGGCAGTCGTTATCGTTTCGTCCGGCAGCAAAAGATACGAAAGCTTTCCTTCGAGTTTTTGATACAGTACAACGCAGACGGTAAGCCCGAAGAGGGTTCCTAAGATTTCAAATATAACGAATGCAAATCCGAGGACGGGATAGATTGTGATAGTAACCAGCAACCAGTAACCACCAAGCAATATCACCTTTTTTTTCCGATTAATGGCAAATTCTCCATTAACAAAACAGATGATAATACCGATACAGAACATCGAAGTTCCGATTCCCATAAAGCCGACAAGGACGGCATTTCCTGCTTCGACAAAAAAGACGATATAGGTTAAGAGCTTTTTTTCGGGATGAACGATAAGGATAATGGAAAGACACACGCAGAAAGCATTCAGCGCAGCTTTGATCAAATTCATATACGGTATAACAGATACGTATGGAATAGCAACTTTAATATTCATTATCATTGCAAGGGTCATCATACCGGCATTTAAAATATATAACAGACGATCAGGGCTTAGTTTTTTACTCATAATCGGCAGTACCATATCAAAAATAATGCAACAATTCTAGACTTGCGATTGTCTTCCCTCTTTTTTCTAGCAGAGGGGCAATTGTATCAGGCAGAGTAGATAAAAATCGCAGAATAATTAAGACCGCGAGACCATTTGAACCGCGAAGAGGTTCAACTCTGGTTGAACGGTCTTCATTATTCTGCGGGCTTACCAAACAACACTTTTGATGCGATTACCTGAGCTGCTTTCCCTGTAACCATGGTTCTTTTTAAGCAACCGCGGTTATTTTTGCGCTAAAAACGTATCTTATATGGAAGATTTCTGTTAATATATTTAGATTTCTTTTCAATATATAAGATATAGGTAGTTGTTCTATGCGGAAATTTTATGCCATTTTAACCGGAATATTGTTTACTCTTTTGTTTGCATCCTGTAATCAGTTTACCGCAAATATAGACGACTATCTCAGCTATTGGGCATCGGAAGCGTATATTACCGATTCAAGCATAAAGGCGGTATTACAAAACGACCTCAACAGCATACCGAGTGTCCCCTCGGCTGAAGATGTTTCCGTCACGTTTAAGCTGAAAAATCCTAAATCTTTTTCGCTCGATTTACCTCCGGCGGCAGCCCCGGCAAAAAAGGTGGTTGTGTTTGAGCATTTAACACAGGCTCCGGTAGCGGGTACGGATTATACGCTCACACAATCCGAAGACCGACAAAGTCTGACCCTTACGTATAAGGCTTCTTTTTTAAAAGCGCATGAATGGGGTGCGCAAGACCTTTCTTCCACCCTCTCCTTGTATGCCGCAGACGGCCGCCTCTTTAAACAAACCTACACTCTAAAGCTAAAAGCGAATACACCCCCTCAGAATCCGAGTTTCACCGTTGCAAAGACAACCGGTTCGCCTGCTTATTATGTGCTGTGCATCAAGGTGCCGGATATGGATAAGAGGGTGCCGGGCGGGCTTTTGCATAAAGATCTTGCCCGTATTGAGGTCAACGGAACACCCTATACGTTTTCGGCTAATGAAGCGCAAACCGCATTTACCAAACCGGAAGCTGATGTCTTTATTACGCATTCCGATGCAGAAAAGCTGAATGAGCCGGACGCCGATGATGTTCCCGCCGACAGCAGCTGGGTACTGTACTATAAAACCGATGTTGAAGTGAAAGACGGCGCTGCAAAAAAAGACTATACGATTAAACTTATAGACGAAAGAGGCTTAGCTTCCGACATACTGAACGCAAGTACAAAACCGAATAAGGCGGAAGCAGAGAATATTACCATCACGAAAGGAACGAAAATTTCCGGAAGCGGCAGCGAAGCCGATCCTATTATCATCGGTACCGGCAGCGCCGGAGCTGAACTGACCGCGTCTTCGCCGACGGCAAACACGACGGTGCACTGTACGCTGACCGATACCGGCAGTTCAACGCCGATAAAGTATGACGGCAATCCCGTTACCGTACCGCTTCCGTTAAACGGCGCCGGTGAAAAGAAGTATAAGCTGGAGTATTACACGGACGGCACTGACTTTGCGGCAACGCCGGTGCGGACTGTCTATTATAAGGTTGTGCAAGGACACACGGTAAGCTTTGATGCAAACGGAGGAGTCTATCCGGACGGTACTACCGCAGTTTCTAAGATTGCGCTGCACGGCGCTACAGTTTCAGCACCCGACCCGCGGCCGAAAAAACAAGGGTTCGGAGTAACCGGCTGGTATAAAGATAAAGCCTGTTCTGCAGGGCAAGCGTGGAACTTTGCAACGGACATGGTAACCGGTGATATGACGCTCTATGCGCAGTGGACGGCAGGTGCAGATACGCCCTATAAGGTAAAACACTACCAACAGAATGTTAATGATAATAATTATCCTGCCGAGCCTACCGATACGGATGATAATGCAACGGGTACAACCGGCGCGAATGCTGCCGTAACGCTAAAAAGCTATCCCGGCTTTGAGTTCGATAAACTTGAACCGGCCTCCCCGACCATCGCTGCTGACGGTTCAACAGTAGTAAAAGTATACTACAAGCGCAAGACCGTTCATTTGACGTTTAATCCAAACGGTGGAAAAATCGACGGCAGCACAGATAATAAGACGGTATCAGGTAAATACGGCGCAACGCTTACGGCTCCTACTGCGCAAAAAACCGGCTATACTTTTAACAGCTGGAAGCCGGAAGGTAGCGCACCGGCGCTGACTTTGACGTTCCCTGCAGCGGATGCAACGTACACGGCGCAGTGGACGGCAAATACCTACAAAGTGCACTTTGACAAGAATGACAACGCTGCCACCGGAACTATGGCCGACCAGCTGTTTACGTATGATGATACGACTAAGGCGCTTACTAAAAACAAATTTATTAAAAGCGGTCATACCTTTGACGGCTGGGCAACAAGTGCAGACGGTTCTACATTCTATGCTGATGAAGCACAGGTAACCAATCTTGCGACGGCTCAAGACGCGATAGTAACGCTCTATGCAAAGTGGAAGAAGGCTCGCTACAACGTAACCTACCGCGTAGAAATCGTAGACGACAAAGCGGGAGGAAAGATTAAAGCCGATTCAGGTAGCTTTGTAGAAAACGGCAGCACATCAGTTGAAGACGGCGGAAGTGTAGGCTTTACCGCGGATCCCACCAATACAGACTGGGAAGTTGCGGAATGGAAAAAGGGCAATATCGTAGTAAACGGAACAAACTCAACCTATACACTTTCCAACGTAACCGCAGATACAACCGTAACGGTGAAGTTTTACCAGTCGCACATAAAAAATCCGGCAACGTGGAAAGACCTTGCGCGTGCGGTTAAAAGCGCACCCGATAACGCTACCCTTACCATAGACGGCGAAATAAAGGCGACGAGCGATACCGGCAACAACGGCGAAATCGTTATCAACAAAAACCTGACGATTAAAAGGGCGACCGGCGCATCATCCGCCGTGATCGACGCAAACAACAGCACCGGCGGCAAACCGAAGCACCGCATCTTCAAAGTGGAAAGCAACAAAACGCTCACGCTGGAAAACCTGACGCTTAAAAATGGTATGGCTGAGGGATCCGATGGACCCGGCGACGGAGGTGCAATTTACGTACATGGTGCAAGTGTCAAAATAACAGGCTGCACCCTTACGGACAACACGGCGAACAAGAATGGCGGCGCAGTGTATGCAACAAAACGCGACGATAATGCTGCGCACGTAACAATCAGCGGCGGTTCCATCAACGGCAACACGGTAACCGACGACTATGGCTTCGGCGGCGGCATCTATATCAACGATGGCTGTGAATTGACGCTTAAAGGCAACGTAACGGTTAAGGGCAACAAGGCCGCGAGGGGTGGCGGTGTGCGTGCAAACAAGTCAACCGTTACCATGAACAGCTGCACCTTTGAGGGCAATGAATCGACACACGGCGACGCGTCAAACGGCTGCGGCGGGGTGTATGTCCACGGGGCAACCGTCAGCATGCAAAGCTGTACCCTTAAGAGCAACAAGGGAAACGTGAGGGCTGGCGGCCTGCTGGTCGAGGGGGGCGCAAAGGTTACCATGGATGGCTGCACCCTTACGGGCAACACGGCAACCACAGGCGGCGGCATCTATATCACCGGAGGCAGCAGCATCGTAACGCTTAACAACGGCGTACAGATTAAGGACAACACGGCAACCACAGGCGGCGGCGTTTATGTACAGGACGGAACCTTTAAAATGCAGGGCTCCGCAATCGTTACCCCCTCTACCGGATCTGAGCAATATACGCCAGGCAAAAACGACGTGTATTTGGAGAGCGAAAAGAAGATAACCGTTGACGGCATTTTGTCAAACAATCCCGCAGCGCGCATTACACCGAGAGAGTACACGGCGGATCACTTATACCTAACAGGCAGTAGCGTCAGCAGTCAGCATCTCAAATTCACCGTCCCGCCGCAGAAAGTTACGGAGAACTCGGAGAACTGGAATGTATTTTGGTATATTGCCGCTGACGGTACGTTGAAAGCGGAAGTTGAGAACTCTTCACTGTTGCAGGAAGTAATTAGGAGTAGACCCAACAATACGCCCTTTATTATAAAGCTGGGGAATATCGACGACCTTACAACGGTTGAAATACCGGGAAATAAAAAGATTATGCTCAAGGCAGATAGAGACGTAACCTTAACATGTCCTAACAATGGGCATGACCACTATAAACACTTGCAGGTACAAAGAGATGCGACGTTAATATTAGAAGGTAAGATAAAACTGCAAGGCGCCGACTACGGCGATAAGGACCACTACGCGCTCTGTGTAGAAAAGGACGGCAACGCGGAAATCAAAGACGGCGTAACAATTACCGGCTTTAAAAATACCGGAAGAGGTACTGTGTTTGTAGACGGAAATCTTACCATGTCAGGCGGAACAATTACCGGCAACAAAGCCCGCAACAAAGGCGACGGCACTGCATACGATGACGGCAAGGGCGGCGGCGTGTATATATGTCCCGACAGAAGTTTTACGATGACTGGCGGAACGATTTCCGACAACGAAGCCGGCAATGGCGGCGGCGTATACGTGAGCGCGGACGGCCCTCAGTATATATACGGCAATTTTATAATGAAAGGCGGAACGATTAAAAACAACAAAGCCACCGTGAGCAGCGTCTATTCCTACATCGAATATACCGGCCATGGCGGCGGCGTATGCACACAGGGCAATTTTGAGATGAGAGGCGGAACAATTACCGGGAATCAATCAGAGAGAAACTGCAAGGCGGTGCAACTTGAGCACGACTTTTACTGGTACGGCGGCGACATAAAGGATAACGGAGGCGCTAATCAGACAGTTAGCGGCATAAGGGCAGTTGCCGATAGAAACGGCGGTCTCTACTATTTTCACAACAATACATATCCGCGTAAGGAGCCAAGCTAAGGGGGAGATTTGACAACGGCGCAAAGTCCGCATTGCGGACTTTGCGCATACTTCCTAAGTACAGTTTTCAACACGAGTTTTGGCAGGCTTACGCTTACCAAAACATCGATTACTTAACGCTTTTCCGTCATCCGAGGCGGTTCTCTACGGCAAGGGAGGGAGAATAATTTTTAATTAAGATTTCAAGGGAACTATGGGGAACCTCTAAAAACCTCAGTTTTTAGAGGTTTTCCTTAGATTTAATTTGCGACGTTTAAACTTAAGTCATTATTGTATAAAGGCTTAAGTTTAAACTCGTCGGTCATCTCTAAAAGCTAACCGAGTTTTTAGAGATGACCTATGGTATAATAAAAGACGAGGAGGCTTACTATGCCTACAATGACTATGACACATAAAGCATATCGGGAATTAGAGCAGGCTGCACAAATGAGCGGAGCAACCAAAGATACGGTTTTGGAAAATGCCCTAAGCCGCTACCTTGCCGAATTGCAAGAAGATGCTGAAGATGCTGCACTCGCCGAAAAGGCGTGGTTTGACTTTGAAAAAAGCGGGGAACCTGCAATCCCTGCTGAAGTTCTGTACAAAGAGCTTGGACTATAATTAAAATGAAAATTGAATACGCTCCGAAAGCAGGTAAACAGTTTTCAAGTCTTGATAAGCCGATACAAAACCGCATTAAAAGGTATATGGGCGAAATTGCCGCGCTCGGTAATCCGCGCTCCCGCGGAAAAGCGCTTAGTTCAAACCTTGCTGGTCTATAGCGCTACCGCGCGGGCGATTACCGCATTTTGTGCCGTATCCATGATGATAAATTGGTTATCACCGTCATCGAAATCGATCACCGGTCAACAGTGTATCGATGAGATAATGTGTGTGTGGGGCTAAATCTTAATTATAAATTCATGATTAAGATTTATTTTATCGCTTCGACCTCTGCTTGGGTAAGGCCGGTCGCTTGCGCTATCTTTTCCCGAGAAAGCCCAAATTGCAGGAGATTTTTTGCCGTTTCGAGCGCTTTTTGGTGGGAACCTTCTGCAAGGCCGAGCGATTTACCGCGTTCGATCCCTGCCTTGAATTGCACTTCAGAAATAGTTGCTATGTCGCTTTTTAGCTTCATTCTCGATTCATAGAGCTTGCGTTCTTCAGGATTCAAACTGAGTATATCGATTTTCTCATTCAACATCTGCAATACCGGTGAAGTTGTTGCTAACATAGTTCTTACCTCCTTGTCATCCGTTTCTATAAACCGTAACCAGTTTAGCAGCTTTTCTTGCTTTTTGGTAGTGATAGTTTGCCGTATTTCAGGTCCTTTTACTGCCGACAAGTTGAGGAAATGTATCTCCAGTAAGTCAGTAAGTGGCTGCTGTGTTTTTTGCTCCAGTATACTATAGGTAGAATGTATTTCACTATTGAGCTTAAAACCTTGTGAGATCAGATTAATAGCAATGCATCTTGTAAGACTGGTATACGGTTCTCCTTCTTTAAAGCCTTCAATGTACATTTTAGACCAATAGAACAGTGTTCGAGGAATAAATTCGGCAGACCAAGAGTTTTGTATTTCAATGTCGATAATTGTTCCATCGGTTAAACGAAGCTTGACATCAAGAATTCCCGTTTTATCGGTGAGTTCATTTTTGGTAAGCTCTTTGTCCAGTAGTTCAAGCTCTGCAATCATACCACTCGGCATATCCAGTACGCATTCAAGAAAGTCCTGCAAGCAGGCTTTATTCTCTTCCGAGCCGAGCAAGAGCTTAAATAAATAATCGTTTTTAAGTGTTAATCTATAGGTGTCTTCCATTTTTGCCTCCATACCCTTTATATAAAGCACGGATGTAAAAATGGCTTGAAAAATACGAAAAATTCATAATTATGAATTATAAATTACAAATTAGACAAAAGCGTTTGCGTTGAAGGTCATTGCCTTGTACAAAAAGCTCTGCGATACGAACCGTGAGTTTGTTATGTCGAAACAGCTTTTAAAAAGCGGCACGAGCATCGGGGCAAATATTAAAGAAGCCTAGCAAGGACAAAGCAAGGCAGACTTTTATGCAAAGCTCTTGAGATAAAGGT
>NZ_JACCLP010000011.1:0-98108 GCF_050937395.1 Treponema sp. OMZ 805
GTTGTTGGTGAGCTGTTGGCGGGTTGTCGCGGACAGTGGTTTTTTTATACTTTTTTCTTTCATTTTGTCAAGTATCTCCTTTTGATAATAGAATTATACATCAACTACTGCATTACATTGAATACCGTGGAGACCGTCCGTGTTAGCAGTGAATAATTGCTAGAAAATCCGCTGTAATTATGGGGGTACTTCACTTGTAGGATGCGCAGCAAGCAAACGCTTGCCAATAGAGAAATGCTGATATTATGAGTCCCCGTATCAGCTTTCTCTAATTAGGAATAAATACTATCATTTTATTATTAACTGTTCAAGGTACGGCGTACGAAAGTACAGCAATGCTATGAACAATGCACAAATCGAAAAATTGACATTCTGAATGATAACCGCTACAATAAAAAATCATTTACGAGGTAATCCATGGTGATATTTTTCCGTATTTGTACGGGACTGTCTTTTATTTTTTCACTTTTATTAGTTGTCAATAATATACACGGCTTAGCCATTACGGGGAGCATTGCCGGTATCGTTTTTTCTGCGGCGCTTGTGTATTCGCAATTGCAATTAAAGCGGAAAGGAACTTACATCTCGCTGGTTATCACAAGAAAGCTCTTTGATTACTGGCCGTTTGTTATGATTGCCTGTTTTATCTGCTCCCGTGCACTTGTAGAACATTCACCTTATATGTTGGATGCCATTCTTGCACTGCTGTGGTTCGGTATCGTTATTTTAAAAGCCGTTACCGTTCATTATCTGAAAAATAAAAATTTAAAAAAATATTTTCCGGATATTCAACCCATTCAATTAAAGAAAAAGATGTTTCCACGCAAGGGTAAAAAAGGCGGCGAAATACTAAAATCACTATTCATTGAATTACTCGAATGGGTCGATGCCGCTTTTTATGCAATCTTTTTTGTGCTGCTCGTCAATATCTTTATCTTTCAAGTATACCGCATTCCTTCGGAATCTATGGTGCCTGAATTTATGATCGGCGATACGGTGATCGGCGTTAAAACCCCTTCGGGGCCTGCTTTCCCGCTTTCTTCTTTTAGACTTCCTCAGTGGAAGCACTACAAACGCGGCGACATTGTTATCTTAAATAATCCGAATTATCCCAATACGCCCAAGGCGCGGCTTAAAACTTTTATGTCGCAGCTGGTATATATGCTCACCCTTGCGCAAGTTAATATCAATACTGATGATAATGGCAAACTGAAAGCGGATCCGCTGGTAAAGCGGGTTACGGGGCTTCCCGGCGAAAAGCTGATGCTGGTCGACGGGGTTTTGTACGTTAAACACCGCGGCGATACCGAATTTTTACCGGTAGAAGAAGATAGTCTCTATGCACATTGGGATTTAGCGAGTCTGCCTGAATCGGAGCGCCGTTTAATCAAAGACATATACATCGGCGCCGAAGAACTGCGTGTGCTGGAAGCGGTTGAATCGCAGCGGAAAGAACTCAACTTAGCCGATGCGGTACGGCAAACCGAATCGCTTATTAGACGTCTTGCTCTCTTAAAAGATAATAAGGATACGGCGGCAGCTGCAGATTTCTTGCGAGAATCCGAATATGAAATGAGTGCACTCTTCCGTGCCAACGATACGATAAGCCGCGAAATTTTAACCACCAACGGCGGGCTTGCATGGTTCCGCAGCTTTATGACAGGGTGGGTACCCTATTGGCAAAGCGGCGATACTCAGCACGCTTCATTATACGAAAAACGGTTTGCGCAATTAAATGCGCTTATCAAACTCTGCTTCGGTAAAATCGTTATCCGCAATATCGAGCTATTCCGCGCAAACGCTACGGCGGAGCAATTCATCAACGACGAAGTGCGAAATAGGCTTTTGCAAGAAGCGCAAAATTACGCCTTTTATCTTGTATGGACTAATCAGCGCAATATGAATGTCTTCCCTGCCGGAGCGGATGAGTACATTCCCGAAAACGCATATTTTATGATGGGCGACAACCGGTTCAATTCAACCGATATGCGCCATACCACTGTTTTTAAATTAACTTCTGTTGATAAAAACGATGCGCAATCAATTCGATTTTTAAGTAATATCGAACCGAAATATGTCCCTGCAGAAAAAATACTCGGCACAACAATACTGCGGGTATTTCCCTTCTCACGATTTGGAGCTTTATAAATGCAATTGGAACCCGCACAAGAACAGATTAACGCTTGGTTTAAAAACCTTGGTTTTCCTTCTTTATTGATGCATGAGCCGAAAGCTCATTTTGACTTTACTACTGCCTCTCGCCGTATTCTGGTGGTCGGCCCGATGGGTTCGGGAAAAACAGAATATGCGGGGAACGTATGGCGGGATGCGCAAGTTGCCCGTACCAAAAGCGGCGCCGTGCAAAAACTGACCAGCGGTGCAAACTCTCAAAAAGACTTGTTTGACCCTGCAAGCGGCATCGGTTCGGCGGATAGACGGTACACGTTTTTTGCGCGCTACAGCCTCGATAAAGAACGGTTCCCCGATTATCCTGATGACGCGCTTGCTTACCGCGGCGGTTATCAACGGTGTGGAGAAAATATCGCGACGGTCGGCAATTCGTTTGCGCTTGAAAAACTATTGCAGGAAAACCCGCACATCGGTACGTGGATTATCGACGAGGCGGCTTTCTACGACGAACGGCTTGCATACGTGATTAAAAAGGAAAGCGACCGGCGCGGGCTTGTGTTTGTTATGCCGACCTTGCTATTAAACTTCCGCGGCGAAATCTTCAATGCGACGGCGCGGCTCTTAGTGGAAACAGCGACGGAAATATATCCGTTCTCCGCCTATTGCGAACATCCCGATTGTCTGCAAAACGGCTACAACACCTATCGTTATTATATTGTAAACGGTGTTGAATGTCCCGCACTCTATTTTGATCCGCTGATTATCATCGGCGGAGACCGCAAAAAAGAAGATCCCTTCGAGCCGAATTACTGTACCCGCTGCGACCAGCATCATTTTCTACCCGGCAAGCAATACACGTTCTTTACGTTAAAGCCGCTCGGAATAGAAGCAAGCAGAGGAAATATGCAGCCGCTTATGCAGGAGCTGGCAGCAATTCAAAATGATATGGAGCATTCCGTATTATTCAATACATTTAAGGCTGAATACCTCGACTGTGCCAATCCTTCGCCGGAACGGATCAATGCTCTCCGCGTTCCCTGTATTGCGGAGCGGGCGCTCATCTTCCTTTTTGCCGAACAGAACCTGCTCTCCGCCGATCAAATGCGGACATTAGTAAAAGAGCTGCACTTAAATAAGGAATATCTTGATAAGCGGCTGTCCGATAACAAACGGCCGCTTGTGTGGAACTGAACAGACGGCTCTAAAATTGAAGTCAACCATGTAGATTAAGAGCCGCCTGTTATCCATGTGAAAGGGTTAGTACCTGACGTTTTACGGCTATACACTGCGTCAAGGATGCTGTTTTTATTTTTTGGGAAGGTCGCTGCGGGTTTTAATGACCTGTAAGATCAGCCCGTAAGAGACTGCTTCATCAGCCGAAAGCCAATAGTCACGGTCGGTATCCTTTGCAACGTCCGCTACATCCTTACCGGTTTCTTCGGCGATAAGCGCATTTATTTTTGCACGGATTTTTTCGATTTCTTTTGCATGGATTTCGATATCCGTCGCGACCCCTTTGATGCCGGATAACGGCTGATGGATGAGGTAGTGGCTGTTCGGGAGCCCGAGCCGGTAGTTTTTCGGCGCCGCTAAAAGAATAAGTGCGCCTGCACTGGCTACTAATCCCATACCGATCGTATAAACCGGCGGTTTGATAAACCGGATCATATCAAAAATCGCAAAACCGGCATCAACATCTCCTCCAGGAGAATCGATATACACATAAATCGGTTTTGAAGCGGAATCGGCTTCAAGTATCAACAGCTGACGGATAACCTTTTCTGCCAGTTCTTTATTCACTTCACCCGATAAGATAATTTGACGAGTGTTCAGGAATTTTTGCATCAGCTGCTCATTCGCGCTATCGTTTGTTTTTTCTTTTGATGTTTCTTCCGCGTTATAAAAAGTATTCATTCAGCCGCCCTTTATAAGTTTAAATAAAAATACGGTTACCATAAAAACCGTTGAGGTTCTAACATACTAAAAAAAATCGCTTTAGTACAGCGGCAAACCGGATTAGATTATTCTGCGGAGCTGTTAAAAAAACTCTGATGCGATTACTCTACATTAACTCAGTATTAACGATTTGACACGGCATTTCTATTGAGGTATACTTACTCAACTTATTTGAGGAGGCGCAAATATGCGAAAAATAAGCTTAAAAACAGTACTGGGAACAGCTCTACTGGTATTCAGTGCGTTTGTCATTTGCTCATGTACAAAGAGCGAAGAAACGGCAAAGAAAGCTATGAAAGTCGGTATGGTTACCGACGCGGGGACGATTGATGATAAATCATTCAATCAGGGAACATGGGAAGGTATTATCCGCGCAGAAAAAGAACTCGGCGTTGAAATTAAATACTTAAAGCCGGTCGGGACAACCGAAGCGGACTATGTAAAAGAAATTTCCAACCTTTATGATTCAGGATATAAATTCATCGTGTGCCCCGGCCTTAAGTTTGAAACCGCAATTTTCAAGGCCCAGACAAAATATCCTGATGCAAAGCTCGTTATCATCGACGGTAACGCTCACCCGGCCGATTCTTATGATGCTCAAAACGGACCGAATACCATCGGTATTCTCTTTGCCGAACAAGAAGCAGGCTTTGCCGCAGGACTTGCCGCAGCGCTCCAGTTGCAGGAAGGTCGTTTCGGCTTTATCGGCGGTATGGAAATCCCGGCTGTCCAGAAGTTTAACTGGGGATGGCAGCAGGGTATCAAATATGCCAATGAAAATCTCGGAACAAACATCGAAATGCATCCGGAAGACTTTGTATATCAGGGGACATTCAGCGATATCGCAGCGGGACAGCAGATTGCAGCTTCTATGTTTGACCGCGGCGTTACCTGTATCCACGCGGCGGCAGGCGGTGTCGGCGTTGGCGTTATCAACGAAGCAAAAGCACGTCGTCAGGTTGGAAAAGACGTATGGGTTGTCGGCGTTGACGTCAATCAGTATAACGAAGGATTACTCCCCGACGGAAAATCGATCATCCTGACCTCTGCAATGAAGTATGTCGATCGTGCGTCCTATGATATGATCAAAGATGAACTCGACGGAAAATTCAAGGGCGGAGCCACACTTGTATTGACTGCTAAAGAAGATGCGGTCGGTATTCCTCCTGAAAACCCCAATCTTTCCGATGATGTACAAAAGAAAGTAGATGAAATTTATCAGCAGATCAAATCGGGAGCCATCGTCGTTGCCGACAAGCAGGGCGATTTGTTCCGTTAATCGATAATCGTTTTTTGTGAATCCGAGGCTGTATGAGTGCATATACCTCGGATTTTTCTTTGTTCGTTAATTAGATAAAAGTTTACAGTGTAAATAAAGGAAGGCCTGATCTGTCTGAACAATATGCTATCGAAATGCGCCATATCCGCAAAGAATTCCCCGGTATTGTTGCAAATGATGATATAACATTGCAGGTAAAAAAAGGGGAAATCCACGCAATTCTCGGGGAAAACGGCGCAGGTAAATCCACCCTTATGAGTATCTTATTCGGTTTATATCACCCCGATGCGGGAGAAATCTTCGTAAACGGTAAGCCGGTAGTTATCAATAATCCGAATGATGCCAATGAACTCGGTATCGGTATGGTACACCAGCATTTCCAGCTTGTACATAACTTTACCGTTACCGAAAATATTATCCTCGGGAAAGAAGGCGGCTTTTTTCTTGACCTGCATAAGGCCGAAAAAAAGATTAAAGAATTAAGCGCCCGCTACGGATTACAAATCGATCCGAATGCACGCATTATGGATATAACGGTCGGTATGCAGCAGCGCGTAGAGATTTTAAAAATGCTGTACCGTGATGCGGAAGTGCTGATCTTTGACGAACCGACCGCTGTCTTAACTCCGCAAGAAATTGAAGAACTTATCCAAATAATGAGGAATCTGGTAAAAGAAGGAAAATCCATTATCCTCATCACCCATAAATTACAGGAAATTAAGGACGTTGCAGATCGCTGCACCATCATACGGAGAGGAAAACTTATCGACGTGATAGACGTTGCGACTACTTCCAAAAATGAGATGGCGGCAAAAATGGTCGGGCGTCCGGTTGAATTTAAAGTACAAAAAGCCCCCGCCCAACCCGGTGAAGTAGTGCTTGATATACAACACCTCAAAGTTATCGGGGCAAAAAAAGTACCTGCTGTCAACGATTTTTCGCTGCAAGTACGCAAGGGTGAAATCGTCGGTATCGCAGGTGTAGACGGGAACGGACAAAGCGAGCTTGTTCATGCACTTTCAGGCTTAATGCCGGTCGCGGAAGGATCTGTTCTGCTTTGCGGTAAGGATATTACCCAAACTTCAATCCGCGAACGTAACGAATCAGGTATGGGTTTGGTTCCCGAAGACCGCCAAAAGCACGGGTTGGTTATGCAGTATTCCATTGCCGAAAACACGATTATTAAATCGTACTACAAAGAACCTTTCCAAAAGCACGGCTTCCTGCATAAAAACAAGATGTTCTCATTTGCAGGCGATATCACCAAACAATTCGACGTCCGTTCGGGTGAAGGCGTTTATTCCGCAGCACGCAACTTGAGCGGTGGAAATCAACAAAAGGCTATCCTTGGCCGCGAAATTGCCCTTGACCCCGAATTACTGATTGCCGTGCAGCCTACCCGCGGGTTGGACGTCGGCGCTATTGAAGCAATCCATAAAGAATTGGTAAAGCACCGCGACAGAGGACGGGCAGTTTTACTCATTTCCTTTGAGTTGGACGAAATCTTCAACCTATCGGATCGAATTGCGGTCATGCACCGCGGCGCATTAACCGGTATTGTCCGCCCGGAAGAAACCACAGTCGAAGAAGTAGGCTTGATGATGGCTGGGGACAAGCACAAACATGGAGGCCAACAGTGATGATAAAAAAACACACGGCGCTTGCGGATAATACCCTCGTAATCAGCCTTTCTGCCGTATTGCTCGGTTTAATTGCAGGAGCAATTCTCATCGTTTGTATCGGTGAAAACCCTTTTATTGCCTTTAGCTATCTTTTTCGCGGCGGTTTGATGAACATCGAACGTATCGGGAATACGCTTGCAACGGCAACGACGCTTTTGTTGGTCGGCCTTTCCGTCTCATTTGCATTTAAAACCGGTCTCTTTAATATCGGAGGTTCGGGGCAAATGCTGATCGGCGGATTGCTCGGCAGTATGTTTGCGTTGTCGGCAACGTCCATGCCCCGCCCGCTCTTTTTTATTTTACTGATTCTTATCGGTGTCGCAGGCGGTGCGGTTTGGGGTCTCGTTCCCGGTCTATTAAAAGCTCTGTTCAATGTACACGAAGTCGTTTCCACCATTATGATGAACTGGATTGCCTATTGGTTGGTCTTTTATATCGTACCGGGTTACTTAAAAGCGGAATATCTGGAAACGGAAAGTAAATCCATTGCAGTTGCCCGTTCGCTTCGTACTCCATGGCTTACCAACTTGTTCAGCAGTGAATACGTCAACTACGGTATCTTTCTCGGCATTCTTGCAATGATTCTTCTTAAAATTATTTTGGACAAAACAACCCTCGGCTTTGAATTAAAAGCAGTCGGTTATAACCGCAACTGTGCGGAGTATGCAGGAATTAAAGTAAACCGGAATATCGTTATTTCGATGATGATAGCGGGAGCGCTTTCGGGCTTGGCAGGGCTTACCTACTACACCGGCTATGCGCTGAATATGCAGATCGGCGTAATGCCCTCGCAAGGGTTTGATGGCATCGCAGTTTCTTTGCTCGGCGCAGGGACACCGATTGGAGTTGCACTCAGTTCAATTTTCTTCGGTGTGCTGCACGTCGGCAAAGGCTTTATGAGCGCGAACACTATTGTTCCGCCGGAAATTGCGGATACCATCATTGCGGTTATCATCTACTTTACCGCAACTAGCCTGCTCTTTAAACGGTTCTGGGCCATGATTTCCAAAAAGATACGCACACGCCAAACAGCCGGGCTTTCTGCAGAGGAGGTATAACGTATGTGGCATATTTTAACCTTAATTTTTCCCTATGTAATTGCATACACAATTCCCCTTTTGATTACCTCCCTCGGAGGATTATACAGCGAACGGAGCGGTGTTACGAACCTCGGCCTTGAAGGTTTGATGCTGATCGGAAGTTTTTCCGCAGCGGTAGTCATCAATTTATTGCAGCACTCTGTTCCGGCAGGGATTGTTATTCCAATCGGATTGCTGGCAGCAGCTATAGCCGGTATCCTTTTTTCGTTGCTGCACGCTTTTGCATCGATTACGCTAAAAGCGGATCAGGTTATCAGCGGTACCGCTATCAATATGCTTGCCGCCGCATTGACGATTTATATTGCCCGTACCGTAACGGGATCAGGCAACGTGCGTGTTGCAAGCATCATCCGACAGGACATCCCCGGGCTTTCAAAGATTCCCATACTCGGTCCACTTTTCTTTTCGCAGGCATACTGGAGTACGTGGCTGGTATTGGCGATACTGATTTTATCGTGGATACTGCTGTATAAGACCTCATTCGGATTACGGCTGCGTGCCTGCGGGGAACACCCATCCGCCGTTGCGAGCGCCGGTATCAATGTACACCGGATGCGGTACTTCGCGGTATGTGCGAGCGGTGCGCTTTCCGCATTAGGCGGCGCCATTATCCTCGTAACCTATTCGGGAGAATTTAACGGCAGCGTAGACGGCCTCGGATTCTTGGCTATCGCCGCTTTGATCTTCGGTCAATGGAAACCGTTCGGTATCCTCGGTGCAACCTTCTTCTTTGGATTTGCCCGTACCGTCGCGAATGTTTCGCAGGTTATCCCCGCTTTAAGCGGCATACCGCCGGTGTGGCTCAAGATATTCCCTTATCTCGTTACGCTGATAGCCCTCGTGCTGTTCAGTAAAAACTCCGCCGCGCCTAAAGCAAACGGCGAACCGTATTAAAAAATTATCCCTTTACACCCCGGCGCTCTACGTCGGGGGTGTTGATTGATATAGATTTACAAAGGAATTCAAAATATTACATCTTTTTTCACTTATTGATAACCTCATTTTCTGCCTCTTGCTCGGTTATGGTTTACACCTACATCCTCAACCGCGATGCTCTCGAGGTGCAGATTCCCATAGATAGGCAGTAATTTTTCTTTAACCTGTTTAGTGAAGATAGGCCTAATCCGGCTGTTGATGATGTGTTCCGGTGGATACTATGGAAGAAAGATTAATTGCTTATCTTGTAGCAGTTTAGATTGCAAACGGGTAGTTTTTATGGTATTATGAGGAAAGGTCGAAAAGATGTTAGGTTGATGGCGCAGTGCGCCACTTGCTGTTAGTAAGATAAATCTTCCGACAGATTTTCTCCAAAAAAGGAAATAAAATCATAGGAGGATTTTATGAGAAAACTATTTTTATATCTTGCAATTTTAGCAAGTATTTTTTTTACAAGTTGTGCTACTAGATTAGGAACATTCACTGTTATATCGACCAAAAACATTGAGTGGAGTAGAGCAAATGAATATCAAAGAAATAGCAATAGAGTTCTTGGCGAAGATGTTTGCCATATAGTTGTATTCGTTCCAACAAAAGGGAATATAACTATTGAAGACGCAGTCGATAATGCTTTAGGAAAAGTGCCTGGAGCTGTTGCTTTGGTTGATGCAGTTTTGCGTTCACAGTCCTTTTATATTCCATATGTCTATGGGAAACAAGCATTTATAGTCGAGGGAAGTGCTTTAATTGATCCTAAGTTGGTCGCAAATGATGATAGTAATGAAACAATATACTATCATGGGTATTATGATAAAAACAAGGAGTTTAAGCTATCAAAAATTGAAAAAACTCAGTTTGATAGTATTCAAAAAGATATAGCCCAAAAAGCTTTAGATTAATATTTAGCCAAGTTAATCTTGGCTGAATATTTTGTACGGCGGGGCAATCCCGCCTTTTTTATAATATACTTGTAAACATACTTGATTTTTGCGATAAAATGTTATACTTTTATACTAAGAGGTGCGAAAATGCCGCAATTATCATTGTATGTTACGCAAGAGCAGTTTCTCAAAATTGAAAACGAAGCTCATGCAGAAAAAATGTCGCTTTCAAAATGGGTTGTAAGCAAAATTATGGAAAGGATAGAACCGCATTATCCGGAGGGCTGGGCTGATTTGTTCGGTTCTGTTTCAGATTCGTCATTTACCAGACCGGATCAACCAAAACTTGGAATGCGAGAGGCTTTTTAATGTATTTTGTAGACTCAAACACTTGCATTTACTTTATGAATGGAAAGTATCCGTCTGTTCGAGAAAAATTCTTGTCAGTTTCACCAAAAGAGATAAAAATTTCTTCAGTAGTAAAAGGAGAGCTTTTGCTGGGTGCATTTAAAAGCAAGACAAGAGAAAAGACTACAGAGAAAGTGGAAAAATTTTTAAAGCCGTTTGAAATTGTGGATTTTACAGACAAAATGTCTTACGACTATGCAGAAATCCGAAAAGATTTGGAGCATGCAGGTACACTGATAGGTGCAAATGATTTGCTTATTGCCGCCGCCGCACTGCATGAAAAAGCGACTCTTATTACTCACAATACGAATGAATTTTCAAGAGTAACCGATTTGAAAATTGAAGATTGGGTAGAAGAATGAAAACCTAACACCGTTTTCAAAGCCGACAGCGCAGGCAAGCTGCGTTGCGGTTTAAAACGCAAGTTAGAACGACATATTGCTGACATTTTTCTACAAATTCCTAGATATTATGATAAAATTATGATATTATCTTGATAATGGAGATTCGTATGATGCACATTAGACCTGTTTCAGATCTGCGTAATAAATTTTCAGAAATAGAAAATATAGTTTCAGCAAACAGAAGTCCTGTATTCCTTACAAAAAATGGTTATGGCTCTATGGTTGTGATGAGTCTTGATTTGTACGAAAGCCTTACACATACTATTGAAAGCCAACTTAATGAAGCGGATACTCAAGCGGCATCAACAAATGCTCGTCTTTCGCATGAAGAAGTTTTTTCTCATATCCGTTCCCAAATCAAAATAAGCTGATTGATGGGCAAATATACTTTATGCTACCTTCCTCTAGCCAAGCAGGATTTGAGCGAAATTGTGAATTATATTCAGAATAATTTGGAAAATCCGATTGCAGCAGAAAATACTCTTTCAAAAATTGAAGCAGCTATTCTTGAACGGCTTGAATCTCCTGAATCTTTTGCCGTATGGTAATCAAAAAAACAACGCCCATATCCGTATAGAAAGATTAATGTAGGCAATTATACGGTTTGGTATGTGGTAATTGATCATATAATGGAAGTGAGACGAATTTTATATTCACGGAGGGATGAAGAGACTTTGATTTAAAAATAGCGACTTTACACCGATTGAGGAATAAAATGGACAAGAAACTAATTGAGTTTTTAATAAAAGCTAAACAGAAAACGTATGCAGGAAAAGGATCTGAAACGGTTTCTTCAAGAGAAAAATCACATGACTTAGTATATCGTGAAAATAATTTTATGTATTATGATACCTATCTTGGCGGGGAAAAATTTGCCGGAGAAGAAGCTCTTTGGATTGCAGATAATCCGTATTGGAGCATGAATTATATTGGACGTGTGACTGGAGAAAATTTTAATGTAGATTTTTTGAAGGAAGCATTATTGAATGTTCCTTTTGAAAAACCGTTTAGAGGTCCGGAAAAATATGAAGACGGTAGTTATGAATATAAATGTTCTATAAATGGGAATTTTGATTGGTTTCAAGGGAAAGAAATAATAAGTTTCTGCGGAAAAGAAGTTTATGAATGTTATTTTCATGGCGGGTTGATAAAGTAGAAGCGTTCTAACACCCCCTTCAACGCTGACATTTGTTTTGTCACGAAACTTGCTTGGGCGGTCGCCTCTGGCTCCCTTTTTATGCAACTTTCGCGCCAACTTTGCCGCCGCTTTGCGCGACGGCAAAGGCACAAATGCAGGTTAAGCAGATTTCAAAACTTGTTCAGAGAATCAAAGAGTTATAAGTCCTTCGGACGGTCATAGAGATGTCTTTATTCACGAGTAGTAAAAAATATGAAATATAAATTGCAAGAGGTATTGCCCCAAAAAGGATTTTATGCTATCCGCTGATACGAGCGTTCTTTATACTGCTTTTCTAATATATCGATTGTTTTGACAATCGTTTCCGGTTTCTTATTGGGTATCTTAACTATCAGTTCTTTCCTTGTTACCCGTTCGGTAAGGACTTGCAGACAAGCTTTGCCTTTACCTACCACTTGCATCCATTTCCCAGTGCAAATGCTCACTGAAAAGGTCAGCCTCTGCGCTTTTATTTCTCCTATAGCCGCATCTGGAGAGAACTTATCGTCTGCAATACGCTTCTCTAAATGCTTCAACAGTGCCTGATCGCCTTTAATCTTTAAGTCACGTCCTTTCCATAGTTTCTTGCGCTCAGCATATTCTTGTCCTGTTTTTGCAGAATAAAAGACTTTTTCAAGATAATCGGGTACCTGAGGGTTGCGGCTGAGGTATGCATTTTCAATACGTTTGCGGACGGTGCCCTTTTTTATTTCCCGCTCGATAGTTCTTCTATCCCGCTGTAAGGTCTCTAGCTATTTGTTTTGGCTTGAACTCTTCTTTTAATAAGAGTTCAATACTGTAGCGCTCTCTTTCGCTCAAGTATGTCCGCGTTCTTCTTTTTGTACTACTATCAAGACGGTTCATCTGTTCCTCCTATTATCTTGTTTCACAAACTCATTATAATGGTTTTTCGGTTCAGGTGAACCGTTTTTTTTCTCCTTTTTTGGGCATTTTATTTTACAACTTACCGTAAAAGATACTATACTGTATTTTCCTTGCGATTACACACTATTATGTGTATAATATATGTGTGGAGGTTTAGTATGGCTACGAATCTTGCAATAAGCGAAACACTTCTCGAAACGGCCTATAAGATAGGCGGTTACCATTCAAAGAAAGAAACAGTGAATACAGCCTTAAAGGAGTTTATCCAAAGGCGGCAATCGGAAGAACTGATACAAATGTTTGGCCAGATAGAATATGATTCAGACTATGATTACAAAAAAATGAGAAGCAGATGAATTTTATACTTGTAGATACATCGGTGTGGTCATTGATTCTCAGAAAAAGAGAGCTTTGTCAAAAAGACAAAAATCTTGAATTGTATTTGATCAATCTGATACGAAATGGATGTGTGATAATGCTTGGCCCGATACGTCAAGAAATTTTAAGCGGCATTTCTGATTTAAATACCTTTATAGTTCTGAGGCAGAGGCTTGAAACATTTTCAGACTTTGAAATAACAACAAAGGATTATGAGACAGCTGCTGAATATTTTAATCTTTGCCGGAAACATGGGTTACAAGGTTCTCATATTGATTATTTAATTTGTAGCGTAGCAGTGAATAATAACTTTTCTATACTTTCTTTAGATAAGGATTTTTGGAATTATAAAAAATATATTGATATAGATATTATTAATGAAAATAAATGGGATATAGAAACGTTCTAACACCCGCTTCAACACTGACAAAAGCCTTTGTCATGTAAATTGCTTGTGTCGCTGCGCCGCTAAAGCGGCTACGCTTCTTTTATGCAATTTCCACGCCAAACCCTATACGGGCACGGCAATGCAGGTTCAACGGGCGGTGGAACATCCGCCCGTCGTCAAGCGCACAGCGCCGTCCAACACGCAAATTAAGCTGACGGCGAAGCTCAAAAGCCTTACGGCCTTCTCGCTTCTTGCAGCTTATCCGCCGCCCGTTATGCTCACACGCCTGAATGCGTTGCAGTAATATATGGAGGAATTTGTGTCTGAAAAATTTGATGAAAAGAAAAAAGTTAAAGCAAGTGAAAAATTTGAAGGCTTCAAATCATATCAATATACAGATAATGATTTTGAAAAAGTATTTAAAAATGAAGAAAAGATTAAAGAAAAAGTAAAAAAAGGAAATTTTGGAGAATATGCTGATTATATACCACTTTTCTTTGAAATGTTGAAAGATGTTTTTTCTGGAAAATATAAAGAAGTTCCTGTAGGTGCTATTGCTGCAATAATATGTACACTTTTGTATATTTTATCCCCAATTGATTTAATTTTAGATATTATCCCTGTAATTGGATGGCTTGATGATATTTTTATTTTAGGATTATGTATTCCATTTGTAAAAGGTGATTTGGATAAGTATAAAACATGGAAACAGAATTCGAAAATATTAGACGAAGAATATGCCGAGGAAAAATAGAAATATGGAAATGATCGGAAATAATACTTACCAACTTCCTACTATTCAAGTTTTACCTGATACTGAAGAACGCAAGAATCGAAAAGAAATAGGTTCTGCAAATATGCTTATTAATCAAATTCCCAATATGATTACAGCAGAGCAGTTATCAAAATCTTACAAAGTTATTTTTCCTAAAGGCGTTACAGGAACATTAATGGAAATTAAAAATGGAACAAATGCTGGCTTAAATACAACTAGTATAATTGATGGCTCTGGTAGAATTGTTGGACAAGAGGGATTGCAATCATTATCAAATTTAGTATCTCCGTTAGCAGTTTTTTCAGTGGTTTCAATGATTACCGGTCAATATTTTATGGCTCAAATCAATCAATCGATAAAAGCTCTTACGGAAAATATCGAAGAAGTCCAGCATCAGATTGATACAACACAAGAAGCTTTGATTTTTTCTTCAACAATATTTCTGCAAGAAATAAAAAATGATTAGACTATAATCTTAGAATTAGAGACTTATAGAAATTCTATTATTTCAAATATAATTACAACAATAAACAATCTAACTTCACAAATCTATTATTTTGAAAATAGATTAAATTCAAAAATAAATGAATTAAAAATATTGTTAGAAAGAAATAAAATAGCAGATGGTTCACTTAGAAATGAATTGGGAAGAAATAAAGATTTCTTGAAACTTGCATATGAAACTCGAAGTTGTTTAAAATTGATTGTTCTTTTCTTGTCTTCAAGTATTACAGAAAAAAATGCTGAAGATATAAAGTCTGTATTAAATACAGATGATGATGTTCTCTTTTTAAACACAGTAAAACAGTTAGACTACAAAATTGATATTATAATTCATCAATTAAAAAATGCTTCAAATATAAAAATGCAACAACAAGTAATTGAAATAAAATCAATAATTACAGGTATTAGAGAAATAACTCGGGACAGGTATAATAATTCTATAAAAGCTAATATTGAAAGTACAATCGAAAATATAAGAGAGTTAGATTCTAATGGAAAGATATTTTATATTGAACGTGACAAATTATATATTGAAGAATAGCATAACACCCCTCTTCAATACTGACATTTGTTTTGTCACGAAAGTTGCTTGCTGTGTCTATACGGCACCGCAACTTTCTCGCCAACTTTGTCTTACGCTTCGCGACAGCAAAGGCGCAAATGCAGCTTATCCGCCGCCCGTTATGTGACCAGCCTATCAGCAAGCAGTAATAGATCTATTCAGAATGCTATACCAAAGACGCGATCATGTAGATGATTTAAAAAACTCTATTTTTGCAAGAAAATGAATTATACATCTAAGGAAGTGCTGATTAAAGCGAGGAGCTCATTTACGGCTTATATGCATTCTGTTTGCGAAATTCACTCCATACGAACACTGGAGGAAAGCTCCCGCATCTGAAATATTCCAAGTGGCAGGATTCCTTTTTGACATTCCCCCGATTTCGCTATATACTGAAATCTCATAGGTGACAGAGGTCTCCTAAAAGGGAATCTCTATCGGCATTCTACATTTATTATACATAAATAGGAGTTTTTTATGGTTATTTTGACATTGAACTGTGGCAGTTCTTCGGTAAAGTATCAGGTGTATGATTGGGACAATAAAAGCGTCCTTGCATCGGGCGTTGTAGAGCGGGTAACACAGCCCGGCAGCGGTATTACCCACGAGGCAAAGGGAAAAGACAAATATGTGCTGGAAAGCCCCTGCCCCACCCATACCCATGCGGTTGAACTTATTATCAAAACACTGACGGATTCGTCCGTAGGTGTTATCACCGACATGAATGTGATTAAGGCTGTCGGACACCGTGTAACCCACGGCGGGGATAAGTTTATCAAGTCGGTTATCGTAACCCCCGAAATCCTTAACACGTTCCGTGAAGTACAGGACTTAGGGCCGCTGCATAACCCCGCCAATATTATGGGTATCGAAGCTGCTCAGAAAGTACTGCCGAATGTTCCGCACTGCGCGATTATCGACACAGCGTGGCATCAGACGATGCCCGAAACCAGCTTTATGTACGCCATCCCCCACGAATGGTACGAAAAATATTCCGCCCGCCGTTACGGCTTCCACGGCACCAGCTTCCTCTACACGGCCAAGCGCGCCGCCGTCATCCTCGGGAAAAAGCCGGAGGATACCAATATCGTCATTGCGCATATCGGGAACGGCGCATCGATGTGCTGCGTTAAGCAGGGCAAGTGCTTCGACACCTCGATGGGACTGACCCCATTGGAAGGCTTGGTTATGGGTACCCGCTCCGGCGACTGCGACCCTGCGCTTCCATTCTATATTATGCGCAAAACCGGCATGACGCCGGCGGAAATGGATACCGCCTTGAACAAGAAATCAGGCTTGCTCGGCGTTACCGGACAATATGTTGACCGCCGCGATGTTTCTAAGGCAATGGAAGAAGGCGATAAACGGGCACGGCTCGCCTTTAATATGGAAGTATATCGCTTGCAAAAATACTTCGGCGCCTATATCGCCGCGCTTGGTCAAAAACCGGATGCAATTGTCTTTACCGCCGGTGTCGGCGAATTCGGATTCGATGTACGGCTTGCTGTTTGCGAAGGCTTAACTCATCTCGGCATTAAGATTGATCCCAAGAAGAATGCGCTTGCCCGCACCCGCAACGCGGAAACCTGCATCAGCGCTGATGACTCGCCGGTAAAGATATTCGTTATCCCCACCGACGAAGAGCTCGTTATGACGGAAGATGCGTATGCATTGATGAAGGGTACCTACGACGTGCATACCAAGTTCACCTATTCATTCCAGTCGCCCGATTATGTCAACAAGGCTCGCGCGGAAGGCTTAAAAAAAGACCTTGAAAAGAAACCGGAGCTTGCAAACATCGTCGTAAAGATTCCGGGCACACGGTAAAAAATGTACCGCGCTTTTCCGCCCTATGGCGCAAAAGCGCGAGCAATTTTTATTTCAGAAAAAGCCAACCGTATCAGACAAGTAGATAAACAGCGCAAAATAAGTGAGGTTAGGCGACCATTTGAGCCGCAATGCGGCGAAATTCTGGTTGAATAGCCTCACTTATTTTGCGAGGATATACACAGCAGCCTGATACGGTTGGCTTTGCTAAAATTCGCCATCAGGCAGCGTTCTCCCCTCACTCCCCTTGTCTGTAACCATGGTTCTTTTTAAGCAACCAGAGTTCTTTTTTCATTAAAATTGCTTTATTAAGAAGATTTTTTCTATCATATATGGATAATTGTTAATTGATAATGCGTAATGGGTAATTTGTAATTAAGAATTAAGAATTCATAATTATGAATTACACATTACCCATTACACATTGAATATAGGAGGTTTATATGACAAAATTGAGAATCGGCAAAAAGGCGCACACCTTGAGAGGAGCCGCGGCGCTCATCATAGCTGCATTTTTTACGCTTGCAGCGATGGCTTTTACCGCTTGTAAACAGCCGACGGTGCAAACGGTAACGGCCAAATACAAGGTAACTTTCAACGTAGACGGGGGGGGGGGGGGTACCCTTACCGCAAAGATAGGTGAAACGGAAATAAAGAGCGGTAACGAAGTAGAAGCGAATAAAACCGTAACCTTTACTGCAACGCCTGACACGGGTTACAAAGTAAAGGGCTGGACGCTCGATGGAAAAGCCGTAAACGGAGCCAACGCGTCTTATGCGCTTAAAGTAAGCAAGGCGGCAAACGTAAAGGTGAGCTTTGAAAAGCTGCCTCCCGGCAAAGCCTCGTATACAGTAAAACACTATCAGGAAAAAATAGAAGGCGGCTATCCTGCAGAACCGGCAGAAAGCGAAAATCAAAACGGCACGGTAGGAGCCAACGTCGCATACACGGCAAAAAACTACACAGGCTTTACCTACAAGTCTGCGCTTACCAAAGTAAACAACACCGTACAGACAGAAGGTACGATAAATGCTGACAGCAGCACCGTCGTAGAACTCTATTACGAGCGCAATACGGTGAACGTAACCTTTAAACTTGCAGGCGGCAATGTCAGCGGCAATACGGCCGATATCATAAAAACAGGCAAATACGGAACAGCCTTGACCGCACCCGCTCCCGAACGAGAGGGTTACGCTTTTAAAGGATGGTCTCCCGCTCCGCCTTCCCCTTTAGCATTCCCCGCCATAAATACGGAATACACGGCACAGTGGAAGATAAACAAATACCCCGTAACCTTCAACGTAGACGGCGCCGGAGGCACGCTTAAAGCAAAGGCGGACGGCGTAGCGGAAACGGAAACGAGTCCCATAACCGTCGAGCACGGCAAAACCGTAACCTTTACCGCAGCGCCTGCTGCAGGCTATAGGATAAAAGAGTGGAAGCTCGGCGAAGAGGTCATCGCCGAAGCAGGCACAAACACGGAATACACGCTTACTGTAACAAAGCCTGCCGCCGTCACCGTAAGCTTTGAGCCAAAAAAAGCCCTCCTCACCCTTGCGGCGGGCAAGAACACCGTGAAGGTGAAGGCAAAGACGGCTGACGGCTCTGCGATAAAAGTGGAAGGCTGCACCGTGACCGAACTTGCAAATGACACAGAAACCACACTGACCGTAACAGCCCCAGACAGAAAGCTTACCCTCATAGGGGACATCATCGAGCTTAACTGTAGGGGTGAAGAAACGCCAGGAGGTAACAGACCGCTCATCGCCCTTGACGCCTCAGGCTGTACCGCCTTGCAAAAGCTTGACTGCCGGTTCAATTTTATTACTGAGCTTGACGTGCAAGGCTTAACTGAATTGCAAGAGCTTTACTGCAGAACCAATCAGATACCTGAGCTTAATGTGCACGGCTTAACTGCTTTGCAACAACTTCACTGCAAAGGCAATAAGCTTACCGCCCTTAACGTGTCAGGCTGCACTGCCTTGAAAGAGCTTATCTGCACCAACAATCAGATATCTGAGCTTAACGTGCAAGGCTGCACTGCCTTGTCAAAACTTAACTGTGGATACAATCAGCTCAAGACTCTTAACGTATCAGACTGCGTTGTCTTGAAAGAGCTTGACTGCTCAGACAATCAGCTAACCACCCTCAACGTGCAAGGCTTA
Source organism: Treponema sp. OMZ 805 (assembly GCF_050937395.1). Lineage (NCBI taxonomy): Bacteria > Pseudomonadati > Spirochaetota > Spirochaetia > Treponematales > Treponemataceae > Treponema > Treponema sp. OMZ 805. Next base: position 19,438 of record NZ_JACCLP010000011.1, read on the forward strand.
ACTGCATTGAAAGAGCTTAACTGCGATGAAAATCAGCTTAGCACCCTTAACGTGCAAGGTTGCTCCTCTTTGAAAAGGCTGACATGCTATAAAAATAAGCTTGATGCCGATGCGTTTACAAAGCTCTTTAACGATTTGCCGAAATGGGAAGAAAGCGACGGGGCAAAGGCTATGCTTTACATTGAGAAGACAGGCGTTCCCGAAGGCAACTGCAAAGATTTCACCACTCCCGAAAGCCTTAAAAAAGCCTTTGAGGACGCAAAAAACATAAAGCACTGGAAGATGCAAAAAATAGGTGGAATCGGATTCCCGGAAGACAATTAAGATAATGGGTAATTTGTAATGTGTAATGTGTAATGTGTAATTGATAATTGTGGATTATGGGGTCAGAGGGGAAGCTTTTTCTTTTTATGGAAAAAAAGAAAAAGCTTCCCCTATTCGCTCTCTTTGAACATCCGAGTAAGTTATGCTATACTGCAATAAGTGAGGGAAACTGCTATGAGTACGGCAAACAGAAAGTATAAAGATTCAGTATTCGTTGACCTATTCAGTGAAGATGAAAAGGCTAAAGAAAACTTTTTATCTCTTTACAATGCCTTGCATCATACTAATTTACCGCTTTCCTGTCCTGTAGAAAATATAAGGCTTGATAATATAATGTACATGAACATTGTTAATGATGTTTCCTGCCTTGTAGACGATAAGATTATTGTATTGGCAGAACATCAATCGACAATAAACGAGAATATGCCCTTACGCTTTTTACAATACATCGCAAGACTGTATGAAAAACTGCAAAAACCAACCGACAGGTATTTAAGAACACTATCAAAAATACCGACACCTGAGTTCTATGTATTTTACAATGGCATAGAAGATTATCCGGAAACGATAACGCTCAAACTATCCGATGCTTTTATTACAAAACCTGAACAGGTACCACTGGAGCTGACAGTACGGGTACTGAATATAAATAAAGATAAAGGTGGCGAAATACTCAAGACGTGTAAAACGCTCGACGAATACAGCCTGTTTGTAGAAGAAGTGAGAATCCAAACACAACTCGACCCTGAAAACGGCTTTACTAATGCAGTAAAGATATGTATAGGAAAAGGGATCCTAAAAGAATATTTACAAAGAAAAGCACGGGAGGTAATCAACATGTTAATAGCCGAATATGACTATGATACGGATATTGCAGTGCAGCGGGAAGAAGCAGGCAAAATAGCCTTTGCTCAAGGAATATCTCAAGGAATATCTCAAGGAATATCCCAAGGTTCCCGCCAAAAAGCGCTCGAAACAGCAAAACTGATGAAGCTTGAAGCTTTTGATATTGGTATGATTACAAAGATGACCGGACTCTCGCAAGAAGAGGTAGCAGCGATTAACTAATTGGGTCGTATATATGCGTTTCGCTAAGGAGTTAGGCAAAAAAGTACCGCATGCACGTTAAAAAATATACATCCGTGTATATTTTTTAACTGCGAGTTTAGCCTTACGTCTAAACTCGTTGCTGACTTACACCACGGACATCCGTGTCCGTTCTGATACGTTGAGGATGTTCAGTAGCGGCATCCATGACGGTCCTGAACCGCCTTTTGCAAATAGGCGGAGCAGATGCTAGGAACTTAGCCGAAATAAAGCGGAGACGTATCGGGTATACGTTGAGCATTTATTTCGGCGTAGTGACAACGCAGATGCCCGCATATTTGCGAAAGAGGAGGTAATAAATATTGTTAATAGCCGAATATGATTATGAAACAGATATTGCAGTACAGCGAGCCGAAGAACATGAAATCGCCTTTGCTGAAGGCATTGAACGAGGCATTGAGCAAGGCATTGAACAAGGAATTGAACAAGGTATTGAGCGAGGCTTTTCAGAAGGCTCATACCAAACAAAGCGTGAAACGGCCGTAGCATTTAAGCGCCTTGGAATCGACATTGCTAAAATAGCCGAAGGAACAGGTCTTTCTGTTGAAGAAATCGAAAAGCTTTAGAAGTGCGCAGTAATCAATCGGTGATAGGTAAACAATGGATAATGTGTAATGGAGAATTGTATTTAAGTTTGAAAATGGAGGTGCAGAAAACGTTAGAATCACAGATTATCACTGATGAAGATGAAAAATTACCCAATATTCATCCAGGGGAAATTCTTAAAGAAGATTTTTTAGATGCGATGAACATTTCTGCATATCGTCTGGCAAAAGAAATCAATGTTCCTGAAACAAGAATCTCAGAGATAATTCACGGGAAGCGTTCAATTACTGCGGATACCGCTATCAGATTTTCAAAATTCTTTGGGACGACAGCAGAATTCTGGCTCAATCTTCAGAATCTGTATGATTTAGAAGAAGAAAACAATTGGGAACCTCTAAAAACCTCAGTTTTTTAGAGGTTTTCCTTAGATTTTTTGCGATGTTTTTTGATAAGTCATAACGATGTAAAGACTTATCAAAAATACTCGTCGGGCATCTCTAAAAATCTAACCAAGTTTTTAGAGATGCCCAATAATCATTCCCGAGAATTTGAAACAATAAAAATGCACGCATATGCATAAATTGTCTAACATCCGCTTCAATGCTGACAAACGGGACTATGCCCATTTGCAGATTAAGCGAATGTTAGCAGCCGAATATGACTATGATACGTTGAGGATTTTCAGCAGTGGCACGGATAAATAAGCGCTTCTGAAAATAAACTTTCCGTAAGCCGTTTGAAAATAGACGATGCAGATACGAGGCGCGAGCACAAATTAACCGCAGGCGTATCTATGATACGTTGAGGATTAATTTGTGCGCAGCAACGAAGTAGATGCGCCGTATATTTTCAAACGGAGAAAAGGAGACTAGTATGTACATAAAAAAACTAGTAGGCACCCAATGCTACCTTTCGCCGCTCAATATCGAAGATGCCGAACAGTATGCCGTTTGGCTGAACGACGTAGAAGTCACCGAAAATCTGCAATTAATTTCATCGATTATTCCCGTCGATGGGGAAAGGGAGCTTCTAAAAAAACTCGCTCAAGATCACAATTACGGCATCATCGACAAAGAGACTAATGAGCTGCTCGGCAATGTCGGCTTTATCGATATCAATCACCTTCACCGGACGGCGGAAATCGGTATCTTCATCGGCAATAAGAGCTATTGGGGTAAGGGATACGGGCGAGAAGCGCTGTCGCTGCTGCTGGATTACGCTTTTAAAAAGCTCAACCTGCATAATATTCTGTTACGAGTGTATGACTTTAATCAACGTGCCATTGCCTGCTACGAAAAAGTCGGCTTTAAAAAAATAGGAGAAATCCGTGACGGCTTAATCAGGAATATGGAATATCACAACATTATACTGATGGATATTCTACCCGCAGATTTTTATGAAACAAATCCGCAGTATAAAATTGAAAAATAAGAAAACGCTTGCATAAAGCACAATAACTTCATACAATATCAACTATGCTTGACTATCGATTTATCAAAAATAATTTGGAAGCGGTTAAACAAAATATTATTAACCGCGCTATGCATGCCGATGCAGAGGCTGCCGTCCGCCTCTTTGACGAACGGACTGAAATGACAACTGCATTGCAAGGGCTTCAGGCAAAACGAAACGAAAACTCCCTTGCAATGAAAAAAGCAAAGGATGTCGCAGAACGCAATGCGCTCATCGAAACGGGCAAGGCGATTAAAGCCGAAATCGCGGCTGCCGAAGCAGCTTTAAAAGAAAAAGAAGCGGCACTTGAGGCAGCGATGATGCAGATCCCGAATATGGCGCATCCTGATGCTCCAATCGGCAAGGAAGATACGGAAAACTGCGAAGTAAAACAGGTCGGTACCGTTCCTCAGTTCGATTTTGAACCGAAAGATCACGTGCAGCTGGCGGAAGCGCTCGATTTAATCGACTTCGATGCTGCAACCAAGGTTTCCGGCGTAAAATTCTACTATCTTAAAAACGAGGCGGTGTTTTTGGAGCAGGCGCTGGTGCTGTACGGTTTGAATATTCTGCGCAAGCACGGGTTTACTCCATTTATTACCCCTGACGTTGCAAAAGAAGAAATCCTTCGCGGTATCGGTTTTAATCCGCGCGGAAGTGAATCGAACGTCTATACTATAGAAGACGAAGGCACCTGCCTTGTCGCCACGGCGGAAATTACGCTCGGCGGCTATCATGCGGATGAGATACTCGAAAAGGCAAAACTCCCGTTGATGTATTGCGGGCTTTCACATTGTTTCCGGCGCGAAGCGGGAGCGGCAGGTCAGTTCTCGAAGGGATTGTACCGCGTACACCAATTTACCAAGCTGGAAATGTTCGTATACTGCACCCCCGAAGAATCCGATGCAATCCACGAAAAACTCCGCCTTATCGAAGAAGAAATATTCACCGGTTTAGGCATTGCGTTCCGTGTTGTCGATACCTGCACCGGAGACCTCGGCGCTCCCGCCTACCGTAAATGGGACTTGGAAGCATGGATGCCCGGGCGCAACGGCGGAGAGTGGGGTGAGGTTACCTCCACATCGAATTGTACCGACTATCAGGCACGCCGCCTTAATGTACGGTTTAAAGACGATGACGGGAAAAACAAATACGTGCACATGCTGAACGGTACGGCGATTGCTGTGTCCCGTGCGCTTGTTGCTATTATCGAAAACTATCAGCAGAAGGACGGCAGCATCAAAATACCTGAAGCATTGGTACCCTACTGCGGATTTGATGTCATCAAAAAGAAATAATGCTTGCATAACCCTGTAATTATTTATATAATGAAGGATAATTTACTAAATCTGGAGTATTTATGAGCGGAATAAGTATCGCATTATTGGTGTTTTTTATTATAGTTGCGTTTTTGATTGTCGGACTGGTGTTATTGCAGAATGAAGAAGGAGACAGCTTAGGCGGTCTTTTTTCAGGCGGATCGAATTCCGCTTTCGGCTCACGTTCCGGCAACATATTGACAAGAGCAACGTATACACTGATAACGCTCTTTTTTGTTGTTACGTTCTTCCTTGCATGGTTAAACAAGAGTCCGGGGGATTCCGGTTTACAGCAGGATGCTCAAATACAGCAGGCAGAAACGGCAACAGAATGGTGGAAAGAGGCATCATCCGATGCTAATGGAACCGACAATGCGGAGGATACCGAAACTACTCTTCAATCTTCCGAAGGAACAGCTGCCGAAAACACATCTCATTAAGCAATGTTCTCATATTTAATAACTGTTTAATAACTGTTTCTTGGAATATGTATTCCAATAAGTTGCAACGAGATGAATATAGTGCCATCTCATGTTAGGATTGTTCCTCTGTAAAAGGAGCGTGCGAGTAGGCGTGAAATATTTTATTACATTCGTTAGCATACTTTTTTTAATGGCCGGCTTAGTATTTTGTACGGACTTGGCGCCGCTTTCATTTTATACCGAACCGGCTTTATTCCCCTTTAATGCAGTTGTCGGTGTTGCAGAAGACAGTCAAGATTGTCTGTATTTTGCTACCCGTTCGGGACTCATTAAGTATAACGGAATTACTTGCGAAAAATACGAACACCTTCCCTTTGACAATACCACTATGCGCTCAAGTCAAATTCAAACCATTTATATGGATACTGATGATGTACTTTGGCTTGGTACATACAGCGGATTAGAGCGTTTCGATACCAAAAGCGGAATACTCAAACATTTTCCTGTCAGCGATGATGTCATTACAGCGATTTTTCGCGATTCAAAACGGCAGCTATGGGTAGGGACAATCAACGGATTATACTTTTGCCGCGATGGAAGTTGCAAAAACTTTATACCTTTTAATAACCATCAATATCATTCTTTTATCGGGAACAATACTATCCGATCCATCAGCGAAGACTCTCATGGTATCATCTATGCCTCAACATATAACGGAGTATGGCAATACAACGAATCGGAAGGAGCTTTTGAACCGTGTAGCTTGATACCCGAAGGGTGCCCCGGAAAAAGCGGTGTCGTGTATCACTTTATAGAAGATAGCGATGGTGTGTACTGGCTTTCCGTCTGGGGTATCGGGCTTGTCCGGATTACGCCCGGCGACAACAGCTATGAGGTATACTCGCTGCCGGATGCACGGATATATACGCTCTATAATAATTTTCTTACCGACGAATACATTGCAGTGGGGACATGGGGCGGCGGAATATACATCATCAACAAAAAAACAAAAGAAGTAACCCCATATAAAGCGAATCAAAACCCGGAGGGCTCTTTAACCAATAATGTCGTATATTCATTCTTTATAAATAAATATAACATGCTGTTTGTCGGAACGGCGGATGCACTCAATATAGCGGATTTAAACCGCCTTTCGGGTGATATTGCAGTACCGCTCCATGCCGAATCTTACGCAAGCAAAAAAAAATTATTGCATCTTGATGATAGTATTGCTTGTTTAACCGCCAGTAATAACTATCTCTGGGCAGCCTCCAATAATATTCTCGTTCGATATAGTTTTTATCAGTGGGAAGCGGAAGAGTTCCCGTTCATAGTAGGCAAAAATCAAGTGAACGGCGCACTCATTTATTCTATCAGTGCCACCAGCGATACGGAAGCATGGGTCGGTACCAACAAAGGTCTGTTTTTCTTTGATTCAACCACTGCTTCATTTACGCCTATTTCATTATATAATAACCGGATATCCGATGCTTCAAGTTTTTTGATACGGTCTATCTATCAAGATTCAGATAATACCCTCTGGATAGGCACGTATGGCGCAGGGCTTATCCATTTTTCTCCCGAAAACGGTATTCTAGCACAGTACCGTCATTCCGATGCCCCGCGTTCGTTAAGTAATGACATTATCTTTTTTATCAACCGAGACAGTCGCGGTACGTTGTGGATCGGTACAAACAAAGGTCTATGCCGGTACGTCCCCGAAACACAGGATTTTATTTCGTATTTATATGATGTAAATAAACCGACCGGTATTTCCGCCAACCGTGTCGATTCTTTTTGTGAAGATTCAAAGGGATATCTATGGTTCGGTACAAACGATGGCGGTATTTGCCGGTTTGACCCAAAAACAGAACTTTTCCGTACCTATACAAAGGATATCGGACTCTCCTCCAATCAGATTATCGGTATAACCGATGCAGATGACGACTTTTTATGGATAGCGGGACTCAAATATTTAAATTTATTCGATACAGCCCATCAAACAGCCCAAGCGTATAATATCACGAACATACACCAATACGGTTATTTTTCTTGCCCCCCCATCGCTTTAAAAAATAAGGGGATGTTTTTCTTTGGTACCGATAAAGGCATATTAAAAATCTCTCAAGCAAAACTCTATGCATCCCGTCTCCAATTTATACCTATTAAGATACGGGGACTTACGGTAGACGGACAGTCGGTTAATCTCTATACAAAAAAGCAGCCGTTCATATTTGATTACAAAACAAATGATATTAAAATTTCATTTGCTGCACCCTATTCTTCCCGACGCAAGAAACCGGTCTACGCCTATAAATTAGTCGGCTTTGATAAAGACTGGATTGTTGCATCCGATCGAAATTATGTACAATATACACATCTGCCCCCCGGATCGTATACGTTTTTAGTAAAAAATGCGGCAGAGGATCGGAGTGTCGTACAAGACAGAGTCTCGTTCACCATACGACAAAGTTTTCTCATCTCACCCGTTATGATTTGGTTCTATATAGTAATTATAGCCATTATTATCTTCTTGGCTTACAAGATTCATAAGCTATATTGGCTGCAGCGGTATGCAGACCTGCTTGAGGAAAAACAGCTGGTATTGATTCAAGACAACTTTACCCTTAAAGAGCTTTCCTTGCTCGACCACTTAACCGGCATTGGGAACCGCCGGTATATCGATATGATCGGCTTAAAGATATGGCAAATGGCGGTAGAGCATAATGTTTCGATAGCGGTTATGATGTTTGATATCGACTTGTTTAAAAATTATAACGACTGCTTCGGTCATCAGGCAGGCGATGAACTGTTGCGTTTAATCGGAACGGATTTAAAGAAGCGCATCCGGACGGAAACAGACTTAATCGGTCGATACGGTGGCGAAGAATTTTTGATTGTGTTGTATAACTTGCTTCCCGAAAAGGCAATGCATATTGCGGAAGGAATCCGAAAAACAGTGGAAACGATGCATGAGCGGCATGCCAAAGAAATGGTAGGGCAAACGACCATCAGTATCGGAGTTTTTGCGGGGGAACCTACCGAAAAAGACACTTTTGAACAAATGATCCATAAAGCGGACTGTGCACTCTATCGTGCAAAACAGACGGGAAGAAATAAAGTTGTATTTTATGACACAACGATGGATCAAATAACCGACTGTCACTGATTAAAAAGGAGCAGCACGTGCTTAACACTATGCGAAATATCGGCATCATGGCGCATATCGATGCCGGAAAAACAACAACAACCGAACGTATTCTTTTTTATACCGGAAAAATTCACCGTATTGGAGAAATTGATGACGGAGCTGCGGCAATGGATTGGATGCAGCAAGAACAAGACAGGGGTATCACCATTCAGAGCGCTGCAACGACAACCTATTGGCGTGATCATCAAATCAACATTATCGACACGCCCGGGCACGTTGACTTTACCGCTGAGGTAGAGCGCTCGCTGCGTGTGCTCGACGGCGCGGTTGCCGTACTCTGTGCAGTAGGTTGGGTGCAACCGCAGACGGAAACAGTGTGGCGGCAGGCGGATCATTACAATGTACCGCGCATCTGTTTTGTGAACAAGATGGACAGAATCGGCGCCGATTTTTTTGCGGCGATGGAAGATGTTAAAGAGAAATTCGGCTGCACGGTAATGCCGCTTGAAATTCCTATCGGCAGTGCGGAAAGTTTTGAAGGTGTTATCGACCTGATTACAATGGAAGAAATCCGCTGGGATGCGGAAACGGAAGGGGAAAAATTTACCCGCAGCCCGCTTTCCGCCCAATACCGTGCGGAGGCGGAAAAATACCGCGAAAAAATGCTGGATGTTGTTTCCGCCTATTCCGATACGGTAACGGAGTTGATGCTTGAAGGAGAACCCATTCCGGCAGAACTTATCAAAAAAGAAATCCGTACCGCGGTACTTAAACGGCAGTATATTCCGTTTTTATGCGGAGCTTCGCGGCGCAATATCGGTATTCAGCCGCTCATCGACGCAATCGTAGACTATCTTCCGGCACCCGATGAAGTTGCGCCTGCCGAGGGGATTCAGCTGAAAAAAGGAACGCCTGTTTCCGTTCCCTGCAAAAGCGATGGCGTGCCGCTCGGCTTGGTCTTTAAGATTCAGTATGACCGGGAAGCGGGCGCACTTTGCTATGTTCGCATGTATTCGGGAAAAATAAAGGCAGGCGATCAGGTATATAATGTCGGCAAAAAAAAGCGTGAGCGGATCGGCCGTATCCTGCGGATGCACTCCAATAAATCCGAACCGATGGACAGTGTGGAAGCGGGCGATATTGCCGTATTTGTCGGGCTCAAATTAGCACAAACGGGCGACACGCTCGGCAGCGAGGGGATGCCGATACTCCTTGAATCTATGCAGTTCCCCGAACCGGTTATCTCCGTAGCTATCGAGCCGAAAAGCCTTTCGGAAAGCGATAAACTCAAAGAAACGCTCGCGATTCTATCACGGGAGGATCCTACTTTTATAAGCCGTGAGGATGCGGAAACGGGACAGCTGATTATCTCCGGTATGGGGGAGCTACACTTGGACGTTCTTACAACCCGTATGCTGCAGGACTTTAAGGTGGAAGCCCGTATCGGTAAGCCGCAGGTAACCTATCGCGAGTCCATTACTCAAACGGCGGAACATACCGAGCGATTCAGCAAGGTACTTGCCGGTAAAGAACAGACAGCACAGCTTACGCTCCGTGTAGAACCGCTTGAACGAGGTTCGGGAAACAGCTTTAAGAACACGGTTAAGGTTTCGACGGGCGGCACTCCGCAGGCGCATTCCCTGCCTGAAGATATTATCGAGGCGGTGGAGCACGCGATTCGCGGCGCCTTTAATTCGGGGATTCAATACGGCTATCCGTGCGTAGACATCGGCGTAACCCTCATCGATGCCGAATACGACGAGCTGACTGCGACAACCTTTGCGTTTGAAGCCGCCGCTGCGATGGGTTTTGATGAGGCGTGCCGAAAAGCCGCCCCCGAACTGCTTGAGCCGGTAATGAATGTCGATATTCTCTGTCCTAAGGAATTTGTTGGAGATGCGATGAGCCAGATGACGCAGCGCGGCGGCATAGTACTCGGTATGGATTCAAAGCCGAATATCGATGTTGTTCATGCACAAGCGCCGATGGCAAAACTCTTCGGCTTTTCCACCGATTTACGCTCCGTTACGCAGGGCCGAGCCTCTTTTACGATGAGCTTTAGCCATTTTGAAATTAAAAAAGGCTGTCTCGGCGGTTAATCGCATAGCCGACGAGCCGTTGACGGGTAAAACGGTGTGCGCTTTCCACCTGTCATTAGGTTAGAAAGCTGCGCCGGTCGGTTAACCGGCAAAACAGGTGCCGACATCCCACGCAGCGCGAATCATCGGGTGATCTTCCGGTACTTTTTTGACCTTATCGGCGACCTTACTGAGCGGTACGGCAGTGATACCCCCCTGTTGCAGAGCTGTCATAACGCCGTACCGTTCCTCGGCGGCAAACTCAGCCGCAACGGCGCCAAAGCGTGTTGCCAATATGCGGTCATAGCCTGAAGGAGTACCACCTCTCTGCAAATAACCGAGCACCGTAACCCGCGCATCGGCGCCGGTAGCCGCTTCTATCTCCCCTGCAACCCGATATCCGATCGAACCGACCATAGATTTGCGCGATTCCTTTAACGCTTTTTTGTTCATATCCTTTTCGTTAAACGATACGGCGCCTTCGGCAACTGCCACAACTGAAAAATTTTTTCCTTTTTTACGGCGTTCCAGTAAGTGCTCGGCTATGGCTTCAATCCGGTATGGTATTTCCGGAATGATAATGACATCACTACCCCCGGCAATACCCGCGTAGAGTGCAAGCCATCCCGCCTTATGCCCCATAATTTCTATCACCATAATTCGGTTATGACTTGCCGCTGTCGTATGCAGCCGGTCGATCGCATCCGTTGCAATATCAAGCGCGGTGTGAAATCCGAAGCTCATATCATTATGCACAATATCATTGTCGATGGTTTTAGGAATACCGATGATGTTTAAGCCTTCGTTTACGAGCATATCGGCAGTAGTCTGCGACCCATTGCCGCCGAGAACGGCAAGGCAGTCTAACCGTAAGTCTTTGTAATTTTTTTTGATACAATCCACCGCCCCGCTGCCGTCCGCATTACGCCAGCCGCGGTCTTTAAACGGTTTTTCACGGGAAGCCCCCAAAATAGTCCCCCCGCGCGCGAGGATGCCGGAAAGATCTTGCTCCGTTAATATGTGGTACTTGTTTTCGATGAGGCCGCGGTACCCTTGCTCAATACCGACCACTTCCATTCCGTAACGGTTCATCGCTGTTCGAGCTAAAGCCCTGATAGCAGCGTTTAATCCGGGAGCGTCTCCCCCCGATGTTAAAATGCCGAGGCGTTTATGTGCAGTCATATAAAAAGAATACCCTGCTTTCCCTGCTTATGCAAGCGAAAAAACACCGATAGTAATAGCCATAAAAAACAGCAGATATTAGAAAAAAGATGATGTGTTTATCTTCCTTTCGCACGAAATTTTAGGAAAATTTCGTGCACTTTTATTTCAAAAAAAGGGAAATCGTACCAGACAAATAAAGCAAGAACGCAGAATAATGAGGCTGTGAGACCATTTGAACCGCGAAGAGGTTCAACTCTGGTTGAACAGCCTCATTATTCTGCGGGAATATCAATATAAGCGTCTGGTACGATTTCCCTGTGTTTTACTTCTTCTTCAAATACTTCACGCTGTCGAGGGCGACGGCGGCGATGATGATAAAGCCTTTAAACACGAACTGTAAGTTGGTGTCGATGCCGAGGAAGGTTAAGCAGTACGTTAAACCGGTAAAGATGATAACGCCGAGCACCGCGCCTTCCAGCTTGCCGATACCGCCGTTAAACGAAATACCGCCGACTACGCAGGCTGCGATTGCGTCCAGCTCATACCCCTGACCGGTACCTGCGCTCGCATTCGCTTTAAACGCCTCGAAGAAGGCGCCGAAACCGTAGAAAATCCCCGCCATAATAAACACGCTCATCGTTACCTTGAATACGCTGATACCGCTCACGCTGGCGGCTTCGGCATTACCGCCGACCGCGTACATATTCTTGCCGAGTACGGTTTTATTCCAGATAAACCACGCAATCGCGATGGCGATAACCGCAGGGATAATCAGTTTGGGGAAGGTTACCAATTCGCCGCCCACAACGCCAAGCTCCCACCGGCCGCCGAAAAAGTCCTTAATACCGGCATCGATGGAACCGACCGGCGTACCGCTCGTCCCGAAGAATAAAAGACCGTAGATAATCAGCTGCGTCGCGAGCGTCGAAATAAAGGGATGAATTTTCAGCCATGCCGAAAAGAAGCCCGCAAAGGCGCTGAATATCACACAGAAAATGATGGAAATTCCGAGGGAAAGCACTACCCGTATCGGCATCGCCAGCGCGGTAAAATCCCACGGCCCCATACCGAAGAACGTTACGATGTTCGTTCCCGGATGGAGAATTAAACCGGTAACAACCGCGCCCATCGCGACCATGCGCCCGACGCTCAAGTCCGTACCGGCCAGCAAAATAATTCCCGCAACGCCCAGCGCGTAGAACATACGCACCGAAGATTGTTCCAAAATCGTCAGGATATTTGCAAGGCTCAAGAGATTCCCGCTGCCCGACAGCGGCGCAACGATAATACACACCACAAAGAAGATTACAATCGCAATGTACAATCCGTTTGCCAAAAAGAACTGCGCGGGAGTAAACTTATAGGCGTAATCCTTTAAGCCGAGTTTAAAGTCCTCGGAAAAATCGGTTTTACTGTTGCGCAGATGGATATTTTTCTGTACCCGATCGACATAGACTTGATGCTTTGCATTTTTGCACTTCCACAATGCCGTCTGATACTGATTTTTCGCATCGAAAAGCGCGGACTTAAACGCATTGTTCGCAGCGGTCAATTCCTGCTGCGCTTCCCGCCGTTCTTCCTCGGAGTTTTTCCCCGCAAAAGCGGCGGTAATTTCCTGCTTCTTTTTCTCCGCCGCTTCCGTAATGCTTTGCACCTTCTCCGCGTATTCCTGCTTATACCGCGCCGCCTTTGCATTTTCATTCTTTTTTACTTCCTGCTCAAAAGCATCGGAAAGCGCATTCACCCGCTGTATCGCCTTATGCGTCAGCTCTTTTTCTTCATCTTTATACCGCGCCGCAACGGTCTTAGCCTCTTCAATTTGCTTGCGATAGGTTGCAATCCGGGTGTTTTTTTCCTCGGCGCTTATCAATTTATTTTTGCGTACGGCGGCAATCTCCTGCGTCAGTGCGGAAACCTTGTTCACTCCGTTTTCGCGCAACGCATCAAGCCGTTCCGTATACTCGGCAAGAACGGCATCTTCGTCCAAGAGCTTTGCCGTATCCGCCTGCGCAATTTGTTCCTGCGAGAACGTGTACTGTGTGCTATGTTCAGGTGTATCTTTCATTCTATCCTCCGGTAAATATCCGTGTTCAATCGTATTCAATAGTAGGTGGTTCTAAAAATCCAATCTGAGTTTTTAGAATTACCTCGTTATAGGCTATACATCATAAGTACCGAGCGGAAAGCCGCAGCAACGCTTCCTGATCGGTGGTAGCGGTATCGACAATACCGGCAAGGCGGTAGTTCGACATAACGGCAATGCGATTCGTAATGCCTAAAATTTCCGGCATCTCACTCGAAACAACGATAATCGTTTTTCCCGCTTTCGCCATATTGATGATAAGCTGATAAATTTCGTACTTCGCCCCGACGTCGATACCGCGGGTCGGTTCATCCAGCAAAAGGATGTCGGGCTGGCGTTCAAGCCATTTGCCGATAATCACCTTCTGCTGATTCCCTCCGCTCAACGCGCTAATCAGCTCATCCGCAGAAACACACTTTGTGTGCATCGTCTTTATTTCACGGTCGGCAGCCTCCTGCATTTTGCGGTTTGACAGCACACCGAATGTTTTATAAGTTTCAATGTTCGCAATAACGGTATTAAATTTAATGGACGCTTTGGCGAACATCCCGTTGAACTTCCGCTCCTCGGTTACCAGCGCAAAGTTATAGTCCATTGCCTCTTTCGCATTGGAAAAATGAAGCTTCTTACCGTCCAAGAGCATCTCGCCTGATGCAATAGTGCGAAGGCCGAAGATACTTTCCAAAAGCTCGCTCCGTCCCGCGCCAACCAACCCATACAGCCCGAAAATTTCTCCCTTTTTTACCGTAAAAGAAATATCCTTTAGCTGAGGTTCATAGCGGGTCGTAATATTCCGCACCTCAAAATAATCCTCCCCAACTTCATTATCCACATCGGGGAAGCGCTTTTCCAATGAACGCCCGACCATCGCCGAGATCAATTCATTCATATTCGTATCATTGATATTTTTTGCCAGCGTCAGCCGTCCGTCGCGCAGTACCGCCACCTCGCTGCATATCTGAAAAATCTCATCCATTTTATGAGAGATATATACAAACGATACGCCCTTCTTGCTTAACGACCGTACAATAGAAAACAGTTTAATAACTTCCGGTTCCGTCAAAGAAGACGTCGGCTCATCCAGCACGATAACCTTCGCGTTATACGAAACAGCCTTCGCAATCTCTACCATCTGCCGCTGCGAAACGGACATCGTACGCATAATCGTGCGTGCATTCACATTCATTTTAAGAGACGCAAACAGCGCATCCGCATCCTTTTGCATCTTCACTTCATTCACCGCGCCGAACCGGACAGGATACCTTCCTAAAAAGAGGTTATCCATCACAGTACGGTCAAGGCATTGGTTCAGCTCCTGATGCACCATCGCCACACCGTTTTCCAGCGCATCCTTGGGAGACTTAAAATCGATCAATTTATTCTCAAGGAAAAAGCGTCCTTCGTCCTTCGCATAAATCCCGAACAGACACTTCATCATCGTCGATTTTCCGGCGCCGTTTTCTCCCATCAGTCCGACAACCGCCCCTCTTTTCACCGTCAAACTGATATTTTCCAACACCTTGTTTTTAGCAAAAGACTTTGAAAGATTTTTAATTTCAAGTACCGTGTCTTCCATAGCTATTCCTTACATGGTTTTTTTCAGTTTCGGAGCGCAAAGCCCCCAGTGCAGTACATTCAACAACTTTTTTCTTCTATATATTTATTAATCTTTACTATTATTTTGGGCGTTCCCTGCTTCAAACGGCAAACGAGGTCTGCCGTTTGAAGCAGGTCGGGCTATTCGCTTGTATCTTTTTAGCGCTTCTGCAAAATCCCGCAGCGCTTCTCCTCGCGTCGAAGGCTGCCGTTGCAATACACCGGCGCTAAAAAGGATACCGCTTCTATCCCTACCGCTGTCCAGATTTTGACATCCATGTCAAAATCTGGACGACAAGTTTTACCATTCGGCAAAAACATCGCTTTTCTGACAGGATGTCAGTGGTTCTATACAGAATCGAGTTTTTCATCAGAAAAACTCGAAGTTCAGAAATGAACACGGACGTTCATTTCTGAACGATGGCATCCGTGCCGCTACTGACAGGATGTCAGGAGTTTCCTATTTAATACTTCAGCTTGCCGGTGTAGTCTGCGCCGGAGTTGGTCTTTACCATATTGACTGCGAATGCGTCAAAGTTGTTCAGGTTGGTAAAGCGATCCAAGCAGCTGGACTCGTTTTGTCCGTCGCCCTGTACGATTGTCAGATCGATGTTCAAAAGCGGAGCGTAGTATTTCAGTGCCGGAACATACGAAGAAGAAAGGAAGTTATCGGCAGAGTTGTAGATTGTCAACAATACCTTTTTCTTATCGGCCTGTGTCTGCTTGATGCCCGTGTCGCGGCTGCCGCCGGAGTAGTTCTGCCAGTTTTCGGCATTTACGCCTGAGTTTTCCGCCATAACGGCTTTTACGTCTGCCCAGTACTGTACGGGCGCAGTGATCTTATTACCGTATTTGTCGGCAACGGAGATACCCTTGGTGTATACGTCCTCTCCTGTTAAACCGTCGAGCAAGTTGCGTAATACTTGCAGTGTCGCAGTTGCCTGTGCGTCTACGTTCTGAGAAACGGTTCCCGAAAGTTTGCCGTTTCCGATTGCTTCGATCGCGTCTGCGTTTGCATCATAACCGAAAATCGGAACGCCTGCCGGATAGTTTGAAGCCTGTAAACAGCCCATTGCCATACCGTCGTTGTTGGAAACAACCATGTCGATCTGATCTGCAAATTTGGTTGCCCAGCCGCCCATTGCTTCGGTTGCGGCGTTTGCATTCCATGTGGAACCGTCGGTTCCGGTCATTGCTTTTCCTTCAAGCTCTACGACTTTTAAGGTCTTTCCTGCGATGGTGATTGAACCTTCCTGAACTGCTCCCGGATCGGTGGAACCTGCCCATGTGCCGAGCGCTCGCCTGATACCTTCGGTTCTCGCCTTGGAATCGTTATGCCCGACGTCGCCGATGCACAGTACATAGCCTAACACGCCGTCGCCATTGCGGTCGATCGAAGCGTCAGCCTTGGCAAGGAACTCCACAATCAACGCCCCCTGAACGGCTCCCCCGCCTGCAGCGTCAAAACCGACATAGTAGGTCTTGTCGTTCCAGTTCATCGTCGTCATATCGATTTCACCGGTTGTCGGATCGGACGGCTGCCGGTTAAAGAATACGAGCGGCTTATCCTTGTTGAGCGTTGCGGTGCTTTTTTCTCCGCAGCTTGCAAGAACCAAAAGGCTGCATGCCAGTACAGCCAATACAACTTTGTGAGATACTTTTGAAACATAGTTCATAGATATCTGCCTCCTCAAAATAAGTCGGTATTTAACTTTAACTGTGCTCTTTGAGCGGTAGAAGTTAAATATCCGTACGACTGCATATTATACTATATAAGTGTAAAATTTTCAAAACCTTTTTTTTGAAAATAGGCGGGCATCTGCGTTGTCGCTTAACAAAAAACAGTCCTCGACGTACAAAAAGTACGCCTGCGGGTGTTTTTTGTACGCTCCTAGCATCTGCTCCACCTATTTTCAAAAAAGCTAACAGTGAAAGGCTTTTCAGAACCGACAAGGACGTCGGTGGTTCCATACAGAAGCGAGTTTGCTTGCAAACTCGTAGCCCACGAATGTACACGGATGTACATTCGTGGGCGAGGCATCTACGGCGTTGCTGCGCAAAAATAAATGCTCGACGTACAAAAAGTACGTCTCCGCTTTATTTTTGCTCGCGCCTTGTAGTTTTAGAACGGACACGGATGTCCGTGAAATTAAGCAGCAGCGAGTTTGCCCCGCAAACTCGACGTTGAACAGTGTACACGGAAGGACACTGTTCAACAGCGCCATGGATGGCGGTGGTTCCAAGCAGAATCGAGTTCGCACTGCGAACTCGCAGCTAAAGAATGAACACCGACGTTCATTCTTTAGCGTGCCTGCGGTTAATTTGTACTCGCGCCTTGTAGTTTTAGAACGGACACGGATGTCCGTGGTTATAAGCAGCAGCGATGTTTTTGCACAGCAAAAACTCGTCGTCAGAACGCCCAAGGACGGGCGGGATATTAATCAGAAGCGAGTTTTGTATAAAACTCGTCTTTTCCCGACATACACGGAAGTATGTCGGGAAAAAGTGTACACGGATGTACACTTCCGGACAGGCTATTTGCAAAAAAGCTAATGGTAAAAGGCTTTTCAGAACCGACAAGGACGTCGGTGGTTCCATACAGAAGCGAGTTTGCTTGCAAACTCGTAGCCCACGAATGCACAATGACGGACATTTCTGAACGATGGCATCCCTGCCGCTTCTGAAGATCCTCAACATATCAAAAGTACAAAAAAAGCGGCGGGGCTCTGGATGGTGAAATTACCCTTGTTGATGATGCAGCTGTGTACAAAAATATGTCAGGTAATGAAACAGGCTACGGTTTTTATCGTTTTATCGCTGTTAAACCGAAAAAACTGGTGATTGCTTCGAACGGAGCATGGGGTAAGGACGGACTCATTTCATCGCCTTCGGTGCTTAATAATAAAGATGCGGTCTTTGAATGTGATTTGTCGGACATGATACTCTCGAAACATCTCGCCGTAAGGCTTTTTCTTGTGGTATACTGCCATTATGCTGATTGGAGAAATTCAAACGCCTGTGTCAAATCTGTATGGGGCGGGAAAAACAACTGTTGAACAGCTGAGCCGGCTGGGGGTCTCGACGGTCGGTGATCTACTACGGCTCTGGCCGCGCACATGGGAAGACCGCAGCAGGTATAATACGCTCAGCGAATGGAATGCGTTTCATAAATTGAATGTTCCGGTAACGGTTATGGATCAGCAATGGTTCGGCTACGGGCGTATGAAAACGCTCAAGTTGATTGTCTGCGATTCGGAAGGCACCCGCGGCGAGTTGGCGTGCTTTAACCGGCCTTTTTTAGAAAAATCGTTTCCGGAAGGTACAAAGGCGCTGGTCTACGGAAGTTTTTCCGTTAAATACGGGGCTATCCAATCGAGTTCTTTCGATATAGAAAAATATGATACGGCGGAGCGCCGTATTTTGCCGGTATATCCGCTGACGCAGGGGCTTACCCAGACAAAACTGCGTAAACTCATCGATCAGGCGCTTAACTCGTATGCGCGGGGAATCGATTCCGAGCTTCCCGCCGACGTATTGAACAAATACGGCTACCCCGATAAAAGAACCGTGCTGTTTGCAATGCACCGCCCCGCTTCTATGCAGGAGGCGGAAAATGCCCGCACCGCGCTCATCTTTGAAGAGTTCTTCCTGTACGAGGCGGCTGTCGGTATGCGCGCACTCGAACGGCGCGGTATGCTGCCGCGTACGACGGGGGCAAAAGGGCAGGGGAGCGGCTTCCCTGCCCAGACGGCA
Organism: Treponema sp. OMZ 805; assembly: GCF_050937395.1. NCBI lineage: Bacteria > Pseudomonadati > Spirochaetota > Spirochaetia > Treponematales > Treponemataceae > Treponema > Treponema sp. OMZ 805. The sequence continues at coordinate 38,433 of NZ_JACCLP010000011.1, forward strand.
AAGGGAGACAGTCAAGCGGTGCCGGAAGCTCATACCGGCGGTGATGGATGCGCCGGAGAGGAAACAGGCGGCCAATCGGCGACGGATACGCTCCAGTACCAGTACGCATACAGCCCGCTGCAAAAGGAGCTGCTTTCACGCCTGCCGTTTACGCTTACTGCAGACCAGCAAGCCGTTACCGCAGAGATTAACGCCGACCTCGATGGAACGGCGCCCGCCGCCCGCCTTATTCAGGGAGATGTCGGTTCCGGTAAGACATTGGTTGCATTTTTAGCCTGCTTAAAAGTGATAGAGGGCGGCGGACAGGCGGCGCTGATGGCGCCGACTGAGCTGCTGGCACGGCAGCATGCCGATAACGCAGCAAAGCTCTTGGAACCGCTCGGCGTACGGCTCGCTTTTTTAACCGGTAACCTCAAGGCGGCGGGACGCTCTCAGCTTTTGCAGCAGCTCGCCTCCGGTAATATCGACCTCATCATCGGTACGCACGCCCTTTTTTCCGCACAAACACTGTATAAAAACCTGCGTATGGTTGTCATCGACGAACAACATCGCTTCGGGGTACTCCAGCGTTCTGCAATTATCCAAAAGGGCATCGACAGCGGAAAAAAGGCTCCGCATTTTTTGATGATGAGTGCGACGCCTATTCCGCGGACACTTGCGCTGTCGATGTTCGGCGACCTCGATATTTCCGTCATCAAAACGATGCCTCCCGGGCGTAAGCCGGTGATTACCTATGTTGCTCCCGAGAGCAAGGCCGAAAAAGTGTATTATTTTATCGGGCAGGATATCCTTGCCGGAAAGCAAGCCTATTTTGTGTATCCGATTATCGAAGATTCGGATACACTCAGCCTAAAATCGGCGGAAGATATGTTCGCGGAGCTGACACGGGATTTCCCCCATCACCGGCTTGCGCTCCTGCATTCCAAGGTGCCGGAGGACGAAGCGCGGGCTATCATGCAGGAGTTTCGCTCAGGTACTATTCATATCCTCGTGGCTACTAGTGTTATTGAAGTCGGTGTCGATGTGCCGAACGCAACTTGTATGGTTATCGAACACGCCGACCGCTTCGGCCTTTCGGCGTTGCATCAGTTGCGGGGCAGAATCGGGCGAGGCAGCGAGCAATCCTATTGTTTTTTACTCTATGGAAAAAATATTACCGAAACCGGCATGGCGCGGCTCAAGGTGATGGCAAGCACGACTGACGGGTTTGTTATTGCGGAGGAAGATTTGAAGCTGCGGGGGCCGGGGGATATCGGCGGCGTTGAGCAGTCCGGCTATTGCGGTTTTGAGCTTGCCGATCCTATCCGCGACTTTGCGCTATTGGAAAAAGCCCGCATCGCCGCCTTCGAAATGCTTGCCGCACAGCGCGTTCAGCGAAGTACATGGACGTACTTCGCTGAACGAGCGACGCAGTAGATGATGTCCTCTCCGTAAGCCTTTTGAAAAGATGTGGCGTAGATCCGAGGCGCGAGAAAAAATTAACCGCAGGCATGTTGAAAAGCGTACTTCCGTGTACGCTTTTCAACGACAAGTTTTTCTAGCGAAAAACTTGCTGCTGCATGGAACCACGGACATCCTCGCCCAAGAATATACATCCGTGTATATTCTTGGGCTGCAAGTTTGCGGGGCAAACTTGTTACTGCGTAGTGCCACCGACATCCGTGTCGGAAATGATACGTTGAGGATTAATTTTTTCGCAGCAACGGCATATCGGAAAACATACTTTCCGTAAGCCTTTTGAAATAGACGATGCAGATGCTAGGAGCTTAGGAGAAATAAAGCGGAGACGTACTGATTGTACGTTGAGCATTTATTTCTCCGTAGCGACACCGCAGATGCGCCGTATATTTCAAAAGGTGCTAGACGTTGAATTTGAAGAACATTATATCCCCATCCTGCACGACGTATTCTTTGCCTTCTTGGCGGTAGCGGCCGGCTTCTTTGATTTTTTGTTCAGAGCCGTATTTAAGGAAGTCGTCAAAACTGTAAACTTCCGCTTTAATGAAGCCTCGCTCAAAATCGGTGTGGATAACGCCGGCTGCCTTGGGGGCGGTATCTCCTGCGTGGATAGTCCATGCGCGGCATTCGTCTTTTCCGGCGGTAAAGAAGGTACGCAGTCCGATTAAATGATACGCTGCGTGAGCAAGAACCGATAAGCCCGAAACCTTGAGCCCGATCTCTTCCAAAAAGGCGGTGCGTTCTTCCGCATCGTCGATATCGGCAAGCTCCGCTTCAAACTTTCCGCAGATAACAACGGTTTCGGCTCCTTCTTGCGCGGCGATTTTTTTAACCGTTTCGATATAAGCATTGCCATTCTTTATTCCGTCTTCATCGACGTTACAAACATACAGCTGCGGCTTCATGGTGATCAGGTGCGTGTCGTACATCACGGCTCGCTCTTCATCGGTCAAATCGGCATTGCGGGCGCCCTTTCCGTCTTGCAGCAACGGCTTGATTTTTGCAATAGCGCTCATCGCAATCGCCGCCTCTTTCTGCATATCTTTACCCATACGGGTTGCCTTATCCGCCCGTTCCGCCCGCTTTTCCAGCGAGGCAAGGTCGGCAAGTGCGAGTTCAATATTGATAGTTTCGATATCCGAGGCGGGATCAACTTTGTTATTTACGTGAACGATGTCGGGATTGTCAAAGCAGCGCACGACATGCGCAATAACTCCTACCTCACGGATATGAGAAAGAAACTGATTGCCGAGCCCTTCACCCTTTGAAGCGCCTTTTACGAGTCCTGCAATATCGACAAACTCGACGGCAGCGGGGATGGTCTTTTTCGGTTCAAAAAATTGCGATAGCTTTGCGAGCCGTTCATCAGGCAGATCGACGATACCGACATTCGGGTTAATGGTACAGAACGGATAGTTTGCCGCCTCCGCAGGGGCACGGGTCAATGCAGAAAAGATGGTCGACTTGCCGACATTCGGCAGTCCGACAATACCGCAGTTTATAGCCATAGGGGAACCTCTTTAATCGATTATATCACATAGAAAGACAGCTAAAATTCCTGTGATCTCACTTCATTTTATCTTATCGGATTGTATACCGAAGCGGGCGAAAAGTCAAAGGATCAGATAAATTCGAGCCATTTTTTGATTACCGGCAAATCGTACGAAGGCACATCTTTCAAAATACCCTGATCAACAAAATCGGTCAAAGAAAATTTGAATGCAATTTCAGGATGATAGGTATCTCTATACAGCTTAAAACTTTTAGCATGGTGATTAATTCCCGCCTTTACTTCGACAGGAATAACATGATCGTCATTCTGAAAAATAAAATCAACTTCTGCAGTGCCGTCTTTCGCCGACCAATAATACGGTGCTATTTCAAACTCACTTATCAATTGCTGGCACACAAATTGCTCGGTAAGGGTTCCCTTAAATTCCGTGAAGAGTCTATTTCCTTCAAGTAAAATCTTTGCACTTAAACCTGTCATACTGCAAAACAAACCTGTGTCTACAATAAAAATTTTGAACGTTCCATATCTTCATACGCTTTCAACGGAATTCCCTGCTTGTTTATGCGGTGCACTTTAAGCAAAAGCCCCGCATTTTTGAGCCAGTTGATAGCGCTTTCGTATTCACGGACTCTGGCACTTTCTTTTACAACAGAATAAAGAAATTTCTTGTTTTCTTTTGCAAGCTGACTTGGAACGGATGCCCATGAGAATGAGCTGTTCTGAGGAACTCCTTTTTCGGTTAGATTTAACGTGATTCAATGCGGGGGCTTGTCATAAATGTATCTATTTTATAAAATGGGAGTGTCAGTATTAAATAAAAAAATGGGAGTGTCAGTATTAAATAAATAGTTCTGTTTTTTCAGAAAAGTTTATGAATTTATTAAAGACGAAGTAAAATGGGATCGGATAATAAGCATTTTATTAAAGTAACTGAAAACGCACTCACTCCTCTCAGTTCTGAACAAAAGGTAGTATTAAATCGGCGCGGTAACCAGCTCTTTAACGAAGGCTTTATAAACGAAGCTCAACGTATTTTTATTACTACCGGCTATTCGGATGGTCTTACAAGAGTAGGCGATTATTATGCTGCAAAAAATAATACGTTAGAAGCGCTTCGTATGTATTGTCTTGCAAAAAATAAACGCAAATCGGAACCGATCATTGATTCGCTTGTTCGGCTTATTAGAGTGTTAATAGATACTGAACCAAAAGGAGTAGAAAATGTTTGAAAGTATTGAAAATGGTTATTCCGAGCAGACCGACTCGTTATTTCCTGCGTCATTAGATTCCGCTCAAGAACTTCATCATGCAGAAGGAACCGATGAGCTTACAAGACTTTCACGTGAGGGTTATCTTTTCTTGAAAGCAAATGAAATTGATCGGGCAGAAACTGAATTTAAAAAAATGTTAGAGCTTGATGAAAATAATAATTATGCTCTTGTCGGACTTGGGGACGCCGCTCGAAAACGGAATAAATGTAAAGAGGCTGCAGAATATTACAGCGAATGTTTACGGCACCATCCGGGGAATAATTATGCGTTGTTCGGGCTGGCGGATTGCTATAAGAATATGAATTTATATGCAAAGGCCATAGAGATTTGGGAACAATATTTGGAACATGATAATGCAAATATTACCGTCTTTACCCGCGTTGCCGATGCATATCGCAAGATACACGATTTTCAAAATTCAAAAAAGCTTTATTTAAAAGTGCTTGAGATCGAGGAGAATAACCCGTATGCACTTATCGGTTTGGGACATCTGCATTACGATTTTAAGAAGTATCGCGAAGCACTTGTTTATTGGCAAAAGATTTTTGATCAAAATCCTGACAATGTCGATATCCGTATCTTAACATCGATTGGAAATTGTTACCGAAAGATGAAGCAATTTGACCATGGCGTTTATTATTTTGAAAAAGCCCTTGAAAAAGATCCCGATAATTTTTACGGTTTGTTCGGTCTTGCGGACTGCTACCGCGGTATGAAGCAGCAGCAGCATTCAATAAAATATTGGGAGGCTATTCTTAATAAAGATCCGAATAATAAGGTTATTCTTACTCGTATGGGTGATGCATACCGGCATATCGGTGATTATGAAAAAGCCGAACATATTTATCAACGTGCACTTGATATCGATTACGATTCCTATGCAATACTCGGTCTTGCAATTCTGTGTAAGATTCAGGGGAAATACGATGAGGCGATAACCAGCTTAACGCATTTGATGCAGGCAGACCGGAAAAATTACCGTATTTATCTTGAGCTTGCAGACTGTTATATTCATACAAACGAGAAAGCAAAAGCGATTGAAGTGCTGCAAGCGTTCCAACAGTACGGCATCAAAAACCAAGCGGTAAGCGATACCCTTTTTTCATTACAAAATTAAGGCGTATTGATTGGAACAAAGCGACAACAACGTTGCAGAAAAAAACGCCCTTTCAGGAATGCTGCCGGAAGAAATTGCTGCGGTATGCAATTTACCGCAACGGTTTCAGTCTATGCAGATTTTCCAATGGATTGCACACGGGTGTTCATCTTTTAAAGAAATGACAAATCTCCCGCTTAAGGAGCGGGAACGGCTTGCCGGTGAATATACGCCGCGCAATACCGTATGCGAAACCGTACTGAAGGATCCTGACGGTACGGTAAAGCTCGGAATCGGCTTGCATGACGGCAGCAGTATAGAAACCGTGCTGTTGTTTGACAAAGCCATGCGGAGAACTGCCTGTGTTTCCTGTCAGGTCGGTTGCCCGATGGGCTGTACTTTCTGCCAAACAGGACAGCTCGGCTGTTTGCGTAATCTTGCTCCCAACGAAATTGTAGAGCAATTTTTACATCTGGAAAACATCTGCGGTAAGCTTGATAATATCGTGTTTATGGGTATGGGTGAACCGTTGTTGAACCTCGATAGTATCGCGAAAACCATTGCCGTTCTCACTCACCCTAAAGGCAGAAATCTTTCGCATCGACGGATAACGCTTTCTACATCCGGTATTTGCAAAGGTATTTATGAACTTGCGAACAGGCAGCTTGATATTCGCCTTGCTGTTTCGCTGACTACTGCGGATGAAGACTTGCGGACAATTTTGATGCCTGTTACAAAGGCTAATCCGCTCAGCGAATTAAAAAAGGCAATCCGCTATTTTAATGATAAAACCGATAAGCGGGTAACCCTAGAGCTTGCACTGCTCAAAGACGTCAATACCTCCTATAAGGCAGCGCAACAAGTGTGCGCTTTTGCCAAAGGTCTCAATGTGCATATCAATCTTATCCCGTGGAATCCAGTGCAGCAATTACCGTATAGCACCCCTTCGGATTCCGAAATACGGTCTTTTTATCAGCATTTAACGGCGGAAAACTTAAATGTAACGATTCGGCAAAAACGCGGAAGAACAATCGGAGGCGCTTGCGGGCAATTAGGGAAAAAGGGAAGCGCCAAATAATGCATAAAAAAGCGCCGACTAATCATTGAGATTAGCCGACGCTCCAATCAACTAAAGGTTTAACTGCAACAGCAAAATACCGTGCACCTTATTAAAACTTTAGCGTACCCGATTTATTGACCGTTTGCAGGAGCTTCCTCGGCAGAAACGGTTGCATTTTCAGCAGGAGTGGTTGCATCCTCAGCAGGAACATTCCATGTTGCAGGTTCGTTTCCATCTCTGTCGATAATCTCTACATCGGATGCAGGAGTAATCTTGTCTACATAGAATTTGTAGGAGACAGGCTCCGATACATTACCGACGTTATCGATTGCTTTTACATCGATATTGTAAACAGTGTCGGAAGAAAACTGAAGCGGCTCAATATATTTGACATAATCGGCATCATTAATTTTGACATACAGAGCGTCAACACCGGAAAGTTCGTCAGTTGCACCAAACGCAACCGATTCCTTTGTAGAAACGATAATGCGTCCTTCTTCATCAACAACATCGTCGCTCGGGAAAATCATGTATGCATCATCTTTATTGATAAGCCGGTCGCTGTTCTCAATGAAAACGGTAGGCGCCGTTGTATCAACAACAACAGAGACTACTTCAAGCGGAGCCAAGTTACCGACATTATCGACAGCCGTGTAATATATCTTTGCAGGACCTTCTTCGCTTACAGAATAATAAGCATCTTCATCTTCTTTTCCATTACCATGGAGCGTTAAAGCATCTAAATCCGTGCCGATATAGGCTCCGGCAGTTCCGGAACCGGTTAAATCGTCGTTCGCCGAAATGTACCATTTTGTTTCTGCAGAACAGTAAGCAGTCAAGCCCTTGTAAAATAACGGTTCAGTTGTATTCAGCTCGGTTTTGGGCGCTGTGTTATCAACAATGATGGAAATGGTTTTTGCAACTTCAAGGTTTCTGCTGTTATCGAAACCGCGATATGAGATATCGTGCTTACCTTCTTCCAAAATCTGGAAAGGATTGTGATATGTCATAAAGTTTGCACCGTCCAATGAGAATTCAACAAAGTCGAGACCCGTTTCTTTATCTGCCGAATTGAGCTTAAAGAATACATCGCTGTTGACAAAATGCTTATCATCGTTGCGGTATTGCATTGCCGCGCGTTGATAATCAGGGGTCATTGTTTCAGGCACTTGTGCCCAAACTGAGAAGCAAAGAGCCGCAAAAGCAGCGGCAAAGAGTGATTTCTTCATAAATCTTACCTCCAAAACTATAAAAGATGACTTAGGCATCTTTTTTAATAATAAATTTCGACTCTGCGGTTGTGTTTCCGTTCGGAAATTTCCGTGTGAGATCCTGCAGGGTGCTCAGCCCCTTCCGCCGATATGGTCATATTACCTGCTTTAAAGGCGCCGGTTCCTTCAAAATACCGTGCAACAGCAAGCGCACGTTGTAACGACAGTCTTTCTTCTTCTTTTGTGCTGTCTAATTTTGCACAATGTCCGATGATTTTTATCTGTGTTACATCCTTCGCTTTCAACAGCTCGGCAATACTGTCCAACTTATGCGCGGTAAACGTATCAATCCTATACATCTTCGGAGCAAAATAAACCGTTGTTTCGTTACCGGTATTATTTTTCTCGCTTTGCTGCGGTTCCGGTGCTTTTTCCGGTTCGGCAGGTTTTTCTTCCGCAGGAGCGGTTTTAACCGGTTGCTGCTTTACAACGGGTTTTTCTTCCTTCGGTTGCTGAGGCTGTGTGGCGCATCCCATCAGAATTGCCGCGATTAGCAACAGAAGAATACCTTTTAGCTTGCTCAAATTTTGACCTCCTTAAAATACACGATGTTTGCGGTACGCAAGCTCGCAGTGTTTTTAAGCGGTACTATCCGTGCCGCTTAAAATAAACCTTCTTTTTAGATTCACTAATACCGTTTCTATTTTAAATTGACGTTTTTTATTGAGATTCAAAGAATATCGGCCGATACTCTTGCCAAGGGATATGTTGTTATAGCGAAATACTCTCCTATCCGCTATTAAGCTTTCTATAAAACCGGTGCTCCTACACCGTAGCTGTCATACTATCATCATCATCATTTTTGTCAAGCCTCTTTACAGCCTCTTTATAGCAAAAGCTGTTCCTCTATGCAGATTTTTTGTGTATTATTTTTGTGTATTATTATTGTACAGAAAACCCGATAATGCGAGGCACTACGAATATGGAATATAAAAAAGAGGTAAAAAAGATTGCAGTGGTAACGGGAGGAACAAGCGGAATCGGCTTTGAAACGGTAAAAGCGTTGAGAGATAGAGACTATCGCGTGTATACCGTCAGCAGACGGATGCTTGATGTTCAAACACCTGAAGGTGAAGGTCATTTTTCAGCGGATGTGACGGATGAATATGCACTGACCAAGGTCTTTGCCGAGGTATGGGAACGGGAAGCTCGATTGGATGTCTGCGTTTGCGCTGCCGGCTTCGGTATTTCGGGGGCTGTTGAGTTTACGAAGCTTGAAGATGCAAAAAAACAACTGGAAGTAAATTTTTTCGGCGCTTTTTTAACGATGAAGATAGCTGCTTCATACATGAGGAAGCAAGGCTTCGGAAAGATTCTTGCGGTGAGTTCGGTCGCAGGAGAAATTGCTATTCCCTTTCAGGCTTTTTATTCCGCTTCCAAAGCAGCGCTTGGAAAATTATTGGAGGCATTTGCCGCGGAAATCTTTCCGTTTGGTATACAGTGTGCGCTTATTATGCCGGGAGATGTTGCGACTCCGTTTACGGATGTTCGTAACAAGTCGAATGCCGGTAATGATGTGTATTTCGGGAGAATTACAAAGAGTATTTCAAAAATGGAGCATGATGAACGGCACGGCATACCGGCTGAAAAGCTCGGTTCTTTTATTGCTTCGTTAGCGGATAAAAAGCGGATTGGCTTCTTTTATCCCTATAACGCTTCCTATGCTCTGTTGATAAGTCTGTATCGCTTACTGCCTCGTAGTTTAGCCCTCTTTATCGTTCGAAAACTCTATGCCTGCTGATAAAAAAATAAGAATTATTCTTGATTTTTCTATGGGAATGATTATATTATTACAACAATTGATGTATCAGCAATGATAAATCCATCATCAATAAGAGCAATAGGAGCTTTATATGAGCAAAACAGGAATTTTTTATGCAAGTAAAGGTGGTGTAACCGAAACTTTTGCAAAACAGATTGCAGAAAAACTGGGAGCCGATGTACACAATATGAAAGACACAACCGTAGATGCGATAGCAGGGTATCAGAACGTGGTGCTGATGTCTTCCAGCTATTTCTTCGGCGCCTTAATGGAAGACTGGGGCGGTAAAGTAAAGCTGCTGCACACCGTTGATTTTTCCGGCAAAAATGTAGCGATCGTCGGCGTCGGAAGCCAAGAGCGCCACCCCGACAGCTTCTGCTCCGGCGCAGCAGACTTCTATGATAAGCTCCGCTTTAGCGGCGCCCGCTTTGTCGGTGATGTATGCCCCTGCGGATATGAATTTAAGTTCTCCCGCATGGAAAGAGGCGGCAGAATGCTCGGTCTGTGCTTGGACAAGGGCGATGCTAAAGTTGCCGAAAAGATTGATGAATGGGTAAAAGCCGTTCAACCGGTATTCGCAAAATAACTTTTGTTTGGGAACCTCTAAAAACGGCAAGCCTATCGGCTTGTTCTGTAAGGAAATTCATTAAGTTATCCGCTTTGCGGACTGCGAATCAGTTTTTAGAGGTTCCTTAAAGTATCTCTATATAGGCTTTTAGATAATCTATTCTTTGATTGCGTATGCTTTCGCTTATTAAATAGTTTACGAGAATTTTTCCCGTTCTATGTCTTTTATGTATTATTTTTAGCTTTTCAGGGATATTGTTTAAAAAATTTCGATTTACAATTTCTTCTACAAGAAAAACAATATAACGCTGTTTTTCAGTTTTTTTCCAAAGAATTTTATCCGTTTTATCGGGATATTGCGTAATAATACCCCTCTCATCATCATTAATATCCGAGCTGTTAATGCAACGTACATAGAGGGAAGGATTATTCGCGTATTGTATTAGCTTTTGCTTGTCTCCGTAATCAAACTTTACAACATAGTTAAAGGGTATATCTTCATACGCATATTCTGTATTTTTTAGCTCTTTTATGTTTTTTATTTGTCGGTTTTTTAAAATAATTTTTTTCAACATTATTTTATAATTGTTTATTTTTGTTTCAAAGTCTGTATAGGCATCATTAAGTATTTTTTCGTAATCATTTAAATTTAACATATTAAACCGGCGCATCTCTTTTATAGGAATACCAAGATTGCGATAAAACGAGATTTCGGCAATATTGACTAAATCTGCAACCGAATATTTTCTATAATTATTCATACCATCTTGATTAACAGGAAAAATATTTTCCTTTTGCCAATACCGTAATGTCGGACAGGAGATATTTAAAAGCTCCGAAACTTCGCCGATTGTTAAGTCCTTATTCATAGAACGAAATAATAATAAAATTTTTGTTGACATTCAAGTTACTTTAAGCTTTATGATGAATCTAAAGAACCGGTTACCTTAAATAAATGGCTATTGGATTTTTTATAAGAGAGCTGCGGATTACCTGCGCTTCTCATTTTACAGGAGGTATTTGTATGTCTGACACTGTAGTAACAAAAAAATGGTTTGAACGTATTAAAGTTCCCCATACCTATGTAATTCTCATAAGTATTCTTATTATTATGACCATCCTTACCCACATCATACCGGCAGGGCAATATGAAAGAGTAAAGGAACCAATATCCGGAAAAATGGTCGTCGTTCCCGGCAGTTTTCAATTTATTGACACTAAAGCTCCAGGATTTTTTGATATATTTCTCTCTTTACAGAAAGGGTATGTCGATGCAGCCAATATTATGTTTTTAATTATATTTGCATACGGATTTGTATATGTACTGGTAAAAAATGGAACGATGGATGCTTCTCTTGGAGCACTCGTTAGACTTGTCGGTAAACATGTACAGCTTATGATTCCGATAGTCATGCTTGTTCTTGGAGTGTTAAGTTCAACAATGGGGATTTTTGAAGAGGTATATGGCCTTTTCCCTGTTTTCGTAGGAATAGCAATAGCGTTAGGTTACGATGCAATAGTCGGTGGTGCAATGGTGTATCTGGGGGTTACGATCGGATATGCCGCAGGTACTTTTAATCCGTATAATGTCGTTATTGCTCAAGACGTAGCAGGCGTTACCGCTTATTCGGGATTAGGATTAAGAATTGCGGTTTTTGTTGTATTTGAAGCTGCTGCAATATTTTATATAATGCACTATGCTGCAAAAATAAAAGCAACTCCTGAAAAATCGATACTATACGGTTCCGATCCTTATATCATAAAAGAGAAAAGTATTGAGGAACTGACAAGTATAAAAATGACCGGAAGGCAAAAAGTTTGTTTGCTTATCTTTTTTATTACCTTAGGTATATTATTATATTGCACGACTCAACTTGGTTGGTATATTGACGAAATAGCAGCCATGTTTCTAATGATGATGATATTTGCAGGCATTGCGAGCGGTTATTCCGCTACGGAAATATGTAAGACATTTATCGAATCTACAAAGTCTATGGTATCATCAATGTTAATTGTAGGATTTACCCGTGGGATTTTAATTGTTATGAAGGACGGAATGATTTCAGATACGATTGTCTATTATTTGGTATCCCTACTTTCGGAAACAAGTAAATATATATCTGCTTTTGGAATGCTCTTCTTGCAGAATATCATAAAATTTTTTATTACGGGTTCTTCCAGTCAAGCGACAATTACAATGCCGATTATGGCTCCTACTGCTGAACTAATCGGTTTAAGCAAGCAAATAGCCGTGTTGGCCTATCAATTCGGGAATGGGTTTGCGGAAATGTTTTGGCCTACCTCTTGTGCTTTAGGCTGCGGTTTAATGGGTGTGCCGATTGATAAATGGTATAAATTTGTTACGCCACTCTTTGTTATCGTGCTGTTGTTGGAAATAGTATTTATGACAATTGCGGTAACTATAGGGTATCATTAATGATAAGGAATTTCTAAAACGTCAGTTTTTAGAGATATTCAATAAGTAACGATATATTAAATAGAGGAGTGGAGTCATTATGCTTATAAAGAATGGAAATGTTTTAAACTTTCAAGCCGGCGGATTTGTTCGGCAAGATATTAGAATTATTGATGGAAAAATAACCGAAATTGCAGAAACATTGGATGCCGATAAAAATGAAGAAATTTGTGATGCTTCAAATAAATATATAACACCGGGACTGATTGACGCACATAGCCATATTTGTATTAGCGAAGAAGGGCGTGGCACAATCGGAGATGATTGCAATGATTATAGTGAAGCAGTTATGCCGTATCTTGATACAATCGATGCAATATATCCCTTCGATTCTGCTGTACAAGAAGCAACTGCTCACGGGGTAACATGCGCTTGTGTATGTCCCGGTAGCGATAGTGTAATTGGAGGAATGAATAGCGTTATCCAATTATATGGTAGAACAGTTGAAGAGATGTTGATAAAACGGAAAGCCGCAATAAAATGCAGTTTCGGCGAGAATCCGAAAAAGGCCGGATATGTTTTTAAGTCGAGAATGGGAAACGCGTACCTTTTGCGTAAATGTATCGAAGAGAGCCTTGATTATAAACATAGAAAGAACGAAGCTTTGAAACGGGGCGATTATTTTAAGCGGGATATAGGAAAAGAAAATATGCTTTTAGCAATAGATAAAAAGATTCCGTTCCATGCTCATGCGCACCGTTGTGACGATATATGTACAGCTATAAGAATATGTAAGGAATACGATATTGAGTTGGTTATCATTCATTGTACCGATGGAGAAGCTATAATCGATCATTTGGCTGCACATAAATATCCTGTTATTCTTGGCCCAACGATGTATCCTCGCTCAAAACTGGAAAGCATGTCCAGAAGTTTTAAAACGGCAGGGATTTTAAATAAAGCCGGCATAAAAATATGTATTACAGCTGATCACGATGTTACTCCGATATATTATTTATCGGTTTATGCAGCGCAGTCCGTTCGCGCAGGCTTGGATGAAATTGAAGGTTTAAAATCTATAACAAAGAATCCTGCTGAAGTATTGGGCATTGATGATAGAAAAGGCGAAATTCTTGTAGGAAAAGATGCAGATGTGGTAATTTGGTCAAAACATCCGTTTGATTATGATACGAATGTTGAAGCCGTATATATTGCAGGAAAAGCCATGGTTGTTTAATTATATTAAGGAGAGTTGCTATGGTACAATTAAAAAATAAACTTCTTAATATTAAAATGCCTCATACTTATGTGATATTAGGTATTATTCTGTTATCGGTTATAGTACTTGCATATATTATTCCGTCTGGAGAATTTGATAGAGTGCTGGATGAAAGTTCGGGGAAAATGATAATTATTCCCGATAGCTTTCATTATGCAGAGGGTATAAAGCCTCATTTCTTTGATATTTTTTTGACGCTTCAAAAAGGGTATGTCAGTGCAGCCGGAATAATGTTTTTAATGATTTTTGCTTATGGTTATGTATATCTGTTGATTGATAACGGAACATTAAACAGTGTGATAAATATTCTTATAAAAGCGTTGGGTAAAAAAACATATTTGATTATTCCTGTCGGTATGCTCATCTTTGGCGTCCTTGGTTCAACGATGGGAATTTATGAAGAAGTATACGGTATGGTGCCTGTCTTTATAGGGATTGTTACTGCCTTAGGATATGATGCCGTAGTAGGAGGCGCTATAGTGTTTGTCGGAGTTGCTACCGGATTTGCTGCAGCTACGACAAATCCGTTTTCAGTAGGTATTGCGCAAAGTATTGCCGGTATCAGTATGTATTCCGGGATTGAATATCGAATTTTAATTTTTATTGTATTTGAAGTAACGGTTATTTTATATCTACTGCAGTACGCAAGAAGAGTAAAAAAAGATCCTAAAAAGTCTATTTTATACGGCGAAGAACGGACGCTTATTTTCCCTTTTAAACAGAAAGAAGCCGTTATAACAGTAAGACAAAAAATTTGTTTGATGTTGTTTGTTTTTACAATCGCTATGTTGCTTTATGGGACAACCAAACTGGGATGGTATATTAATGAAATTGCGGCGATGTACCTTATGATGATGATTATAACCGGAATAACTTCAGGATATTCGACGGATAAAATATGTAAAACTTTTATTAAATCGACTCAAAGTATGGTAGGCTCTATGATGGTTGTAGGATTTACCAGAGGTATTGTATTGGTAATGCAAAATGCAAAAATATCCGACACAATTGTTTACTATTTATCGAGTATTTTATACGGACGAACAAAATATATATCCGCCATTGGGATGCTCTTTATTCAGAATATAATAAATTTTTTTATTACCGGTTCTTCAAGTCAAGCTGCAATTACAATGCCTATTATGACTCCCGTCGCCGATATTATACATTTAAGCCGTCAGACAGCCGTATTGGTTTATCAATTCGGAGACGGTTTCTCAAATATGTTTTGGCCTACAGCATGTGCCGTTGAATGTGGTCTTATGGGAATACCAATAAATAAGTGGTATAAATTTATGGCGCCTTTATTTTTGATTATGGTAGTATTGCAGATTATCTTTGCCGCTCTATCGGTTTTGGTGTACGTTTAAATCTATTGTATACTATTAAATACAACAGATATAAGTCTTATTCCTCGACAGCAAAAGTTGTTCTGCAAATAGTGTGAAAGGGACATCCCATACAATCCTGCCATTGTACGGCTGCCGGTTTTCTAAAGTCTTCCATATCGACCTGCTGTGCGTATTCTTGCGCGGTTTGTAAAAAAGCCTGAATCGACGGTTCGAATTCTTCCCTCGTTTTAGAACGGGAGCTGCCCTGCGGTATTGCCGCCTTATCGTTGACAATGTATTTTATTTCTTCCTTTGTGATACCGAGGAAAAAAGCGTGCTCCGTCTCCTGCTTAAAAAGTTCGTTTTCTACAAGGAACAGATACATCGGCATTTGAAAGTCGCGCATGGCTTCCGGCTGATAATCCGAAGCCGCCGGAATGCTGCCGCTTTTGTAATCAAGGATGACGGCGCGGTCTTCCGCTTCCTGATAGGCGATGCGGTCTACGAGTCCGTGATAGAGGATGTCTCCGCTCCGGTACTGCAGCTCGCCTTCCATCATATACGGCGTATAACCGTCCAGCTTTTCCGCATCGAACGTAAGCACAAAGTCAACGCTTTTTAAACTGCGCTTTTTAATCGATTCGATAAAAGGCGCGGCGAGCGGCCCTCGAAAATCGGTTTGGCTGTGAACGGTCTCATTAAATATCGATTCAGCCCACGTCCTATAATCGGCGAGATGCGCAGAGATAAACACCCTATCGGTTTCCCGTATACGCTGATAGAGCCGCTCCAAAATACGATGACAAATGATACCGATATAGCGCGGGTTGAAAAGTTCCGCATCAGTGTCTTCTTCGTTGATGGAAAGCGCCGACGACAAAAACCATTGAGCCGGACAGCCGGAAAAAAGATGTAAGCCGCTTTGACTGATGCGGAATGCCCCGTCCGTATAGTGTCCGACCTTGAGCTTTTCCGAAAGTACCGGTAGGCTGCCGTTAAAAGGTTCGGTTAAAAAGGAAAAGCCGCGCGCTTGTTTAATACCGGCGAATTGTTCAAATCCCGCTTTTTGAACGGAATACAGCGCTTCCGGCGCAGGTTCTTCCCGTTTAAAGAAGCGATATTCCTGCAAAAGAGAATCGCTGTCATTCAGGTCGGGGCGGGAGGCAAAGGCGGTAAAAATGCCATTGCTGACGGTAAAGCCCGAAAAGGTTTGTTCGGAAACGGAAAAGCGCACGGTGCCGTATATTGCATACACCGCAAAAAAGGCCTGCGTTGCATCTTTTTCGACAACGCCGAGGTCTTCCCGTTTGTCTTTCCGTAAGAAGGGAAGTTTTTGATAGATTACCCTGCTTGCTTTTTGGTTGCAGTTGAGCACAAAGTGATGCGCAAAAGGAGTAGCTGCCGCGACTCTAAACGGAAAGATGCTGACCGCTCTTCCGGTATTTTGCGGTACATAGATTTCGCGGGAAAGTTGAGCGGTAAAAAAGCGATAGGGTTGTGCAGGCAGACAGTCGGCAAAATCCTCTTCAAGCTGTACCAATTCCTGCATCAGTGTGATACAGCGGCCGATGACGGCATTGTCTTCGGCTGAGAAGCCGTCGGGATTCAGATACTGCGCTCTAAAGAGGATGTACTGCCGCCGCATTTCGGAAAAGCTTTGAGCCTGCACGAACCGCTCCGCAGCTTTCATAAAGGGAAGGAGCCATTCTTTTGCCTGCTCTTTTTCGGCTTGCTCCTCCTCAGCACTGCTATGAGGATTATACGGGATAGGGAGTTTAAACGCCTCCTTCCAGACATTTTTATAGTGACCTTCATCCTTCCACGAAACAAGACAGTTGTTTTTTATACCGAAATTGATGAGCGCTTGTATCTGCGCGGGATGCTTCCACGGAATATGAGGATTGAGCAGCAGCGGTTTAAGGCTTTCAAACGAGTAATGTTCCTGTACGCACTGTTCAAGCAACGGAAAGAGCTGCCCCGCCTGCTGTTCGCCGAGTTTAAACCCGAGCCGAAATTCCGCGGGGATATTCCGCAATGCAAACTCCCGCTTGAGATACGGTACGGTATCTTCAATACCGGCAATGCTGAGCGCAATATCATCGGCAGGAACTCCGGTTGCCAAGAGCTGCTCAACTGCGAGCGCCGTAGAGCGAATTTCTTCCCGCATGGTGCCGAATTGGATAAGCGGCGTTGTTTCAGCGTTAAAGGCTGGGGCGGGAAGTATCGACAGTTCAGGCCGTTTTTCCAATAGACTGCGATACTCGTCAAAGTCTTCCATTAATTCGGGATAGAGTAAAATGTACTGTTGTGTATGCGGGATAAATTCCGCCCCCGCCCAAGAAGGTTCAAAGAGCCGGTGTGCGTCCAAAAATTCCGTATATGCTTTTTTCAAAATCCGTAAATCGGAGAACTCGGCGTCTTTACCGGCTTTATGCTGCGCCGCGCGTTTTTCCCAATGATCCAACTGCGGCAAAATACCGGCAATCCATTGCGCAAATATGGCGCCGTCGGCTGCGTAGTCCGCCGGGATGATGTTCTGTAGAAAGGGTTTTTCCGCCGCAGCATTATCGGCTGCAATATGATGCGCAAAGAGCAGGCGGATAATCTGAGACGCCGGGTTTTTATTTTCCGCTTGAGCGATACAGCACTCCGCCTTAAAGGCATCCCATGCAATAAACAGTTCGGCAGGAACCGCTGCAAGGCCGGTCAACGCAAGCGCACGATGCATCCAAAGCCGAGCCGCAATCCGTGACGGAAACACAAAACAGGTGCGGGCGTCCGTACCGTAGCGGCGGATACAGTCTTCTATAGTGGAACAGCCGGATATGATGCGCATAATAACCTCTTAAATATGTGAAGCTTCTAAAAATCTAACCGACTTTTTAGAGATGCCTATGATCTGGTTTCTATCAGCGATGAAAGCTCAATAATGTATTATACACAAAAAAATCGGATTGAGCATCTCTCAAACTCAATAGGAAACCTCATAGATATCAGATAAGGGTAAATATCAGGAAATACAAGTAATGCCAAATTATAAAGCTACGAATGATAAAGCCATACTACAGCGCACTGGGAGATTAAACCGCACGCATAAAAACGCCCGCTAAAACAGATGCGCTTTAGCGGGCGTTCACACAAGAACTTCTTGTTTTCGACATCAGCTAACAGCCGAAACCGTTAGCCGGTCTTTTAGAACACAGTCTGCTCCGTGATGGGTGTTTGTAAGGCTTTTAAGGCTTTTTCGACAAGCGCACGGCGTAGTTCTTTTTCGTCCTTTGCGTTCATCGTGGGGTTTCCGAGCGGGTGAGGAATTGCTACCGCCGGTACAATTCTGTTCGCTCCTACTGTTTTTGAAATCGGGACTACGGTTGCAATATGCACAACCGGTAAAACTTTTTCAATTTCTTTAACCATCGTTGCACCGCAACGAGTACAGGTGCCTCACGTAGAGGTAAGAATGACCGCCTGCACTCCGGCGTTTACAAGCTTTCCGGCAATTTCGGAAGCAAAACGCTTTGCATTCGCAACGCTGGTACCGTTACCGACTGTCGTATAATACAGCTCATGCAGCTTTCCGATTTTGTGCTCGCGTTCCATATCACGCAATACATCGACCGGCAATACACGGTTGGGGTTAGCGTTACAATAGGTGGGATCATAACCGCCGTGCGCCGTTTCACTGTTTTCGGAAGTCAGTTCGGAGATGCCTTTTAGAGAATATTCTCCGTAGTGAGAAGCGGAAGATGCTTCGATATGATCGGGGTTCCCTTTCGGAACAACACCACCTGAAGTTACCAATGCGATAACCGCCTTGGAAATATCGGTGATAGGCGCATGCGGCGGTACGCGATCGAACACCGGCATCGGATATTCTGTAACAAAAGATTCACCCTTGAGTTTTTGTACGAGCATATCGACGGCGCGTTTTGCCCCGCGTTCTTTTGCAAAGTAGTTTTGACGGATTCCGCGCGGCAGTAAACCGTCGGTGGTAAGGTCGATTGCTTCACCGTTTAATACCTTCTTTGCAACTGCGGCAATTGCAGGTACTGCATGGCGCATATCGGCAGCAGAGTTCTTCGTTTTAACGGTATACATAAAGGCTTTGAATACATCGTATCCGGGATTCTCTTCGTATAAACCGGTGATAGCAGGGATACCAAGTGCAGCTGCCGCTTTTGCAGCGCCGCCGCATGCCATACCATAACGGCCGGCGTTAAAACCGGGACCGGCAATCAGCAAGTCTGCTTCATTTTTCTTTAAAACATCTTGAATAAATGCCATACACTCGTCGGTATGGTCGTTAAAATAATTATCACCGCAGATAATCGTCTTAACGATTTTTCCACCGTCGCCGAGCGCTGCTTGAATCCCCATACCGGGGCCGACATTTCCGTCGATTACTTCAATCTTGTAATCGGCAACATCTTCTCCGCCCTTTCCGGCAAAGAATTGGTTGATATAGTGTACAATCTTTTTCATTGTTTACCTCTTATAATCCGCATGCGGATAAATTCCAGAAGCCCAGCTCATTGGTTGCGCCGGTAATAACCTGTAATTCCGCTTCGATACTTCCGTCTTCGTGTAAGCTGCCGTCCCATGCGCCTGCAATAACGTTCGCTTGTTGGGGATCACCGATAACCAAGTCCATCTTAGGCAGTTTGATAACCTGATTGGCATTTCCGTTCGACACAACGGCATCTGCGGAAGGATGAGCGTCCGCAAGTGACTGGCTGGCTCCGTCTTGACCTGCATATTCGTCGGTTAGCAATACGGTTTTAATGCCCTTTGCAGCGATCTTGCGGCAGTTCATCATCAAGTCGGCATCGGGATTCCCGAACCCTTCCTCGGAGATAATAACCGCATCAAGGTCGAGCTGTTCCGCAAGGCGTGCAGTCAGGGAAGAAGAGCGTTCTTTATCGGCAAGCGTTACGTTCTCGTTGGTTACGATAACACCGATAAAGTTATAATCTTTTCCGTGCCGTTTATACAGTTCGTGGATAACGGGGCTGTTTTGATGTACATACGTCGGGTTCTTATCACAGGCGGAAACACAGTTGCCACTTACGACTGCGCCGTCCATCGCTTCCGTCGGATACATAATGGTCGGCACAATCTGCTTAACATCAACACCATAATAGTAGGTATCGTGCAGCAGTCCTTGGCTCTGGAGCGCATATACATAGCCGACTTTCGGAAGATTGGGATACTGCTTGGCCTGTTCAATCGGGTTCAGCGTTTCGTAAACTTCGGTTTCAGCCGGAGCAACGGATTTTGCGGCGTTACCCAAATAGCGGGCGGTTTTAAGCCCCATCAAACGCAACGATTTTTCTTTAACGGCTCGGGTAGTGTCATCTTTAACGGTACCTTTTACCACGAGATTCACCGTGCGGGAAAACGGTGTATATTCGGCGCTGGGCCCGCTCATATCGATAATTCCTTCTTGGAATCCGACAACGGTACCGGTTGTTACAACAGCTGCACCGCGGAGTACGGCAGTTTTACCGGAGCCGACCGTATCTTCTTCGCCGGTGAAGAATCCGGGAAAGCAAACACCGCTGCCTTCAATCTTGCAGCGCGGCTCAATAACATCTTTAACGGAAATAATACGAGTTTTATCGCCCGGTTTTGTAATTGTCAGTGAAACATCAGTGATAAGCGGGTCTTCTTTAATAAGAGAGATAAGCTCATCTTTGTTGATTTCGAGACAAGTTCCTTGGATAGCGGTTTTTGCTGCAAACCGCATCTCATGAATGGGAATAATTCCCAGTTCAAGCTTCATATCGACCTCCTATACTTTTTGAAAGGGGCAGACTACCCCCTAAGTATACTATACTATTTTATTGCAATTAATCTAAGCTGTCAATTTATGCCGGACATCGCTAAAAACTGTAGATTTTAGAGGTTCCCAATAGTCGTTAAATATTTTTTAAATACTTATTATAAAACTCTGAATAGTGATTATAAAAAGGTAAGTTCTTGTTTTCAAGACATCTGCCAATTAAATCTTCAATATAGATAATGTCTATTTTCGCTGCGTATTCAGGTTTACATTTTTTTATTGCATTATCGATTTCACTTCTCAAATTAATTCGTGATTTTAAAAATACAAAAGTAATTGTACCGATATCTACATGGCAGATATTACGCCAAAGCTGATATTTTTTATAAAATTCATCCTCGAAGTCATCGTTTAAATATTTTTCATCACAGATTTTTTTTAGTTGTGGTAAATAATTATTTTTATATTTAGTGCGATACACCTCTGTTGGATTATTAGTATTAATTGATCCAAAATTTTGTTCTGTATATTTTATTTCAAAAAAATATTTTGTATTTGAATCATTAATAAAAAAATCAAAATTTGTATATTCGCCTGAAACTTCAAACGAGGTTTCTTCTATATGTTCAAATTTTCCTATAGCAGATAAAGAAATATTATTATTTACGAAATGCAAATTATGGTCTTTCAGTAACGGATAAAATAAGTTCAAGCAAAGAGCCTGTGACGAATTTAAATGCGAAAAATCTCTATGCAATTTTATCTTACTTTCAGTAATATATTTTTCTAAAGAATCTTTATATCCTAAATCAATGAGATTCAGCATTCTTTTTTCTTCTGGTAAAATATGGCGATATTTTTTCCCTCTGTAATTCATTTGTTCTGGAGTATTCAATACGGAGGCTTTGTAGTTAGATAAGTGCAAAATCAAAGTACAATAATTATATTTTTTTAGTTCTTTTATAACATTCTCTTTTTTTATTTTTATATTGCAATGAATTAAATTATGTTGTTTTCTAGTTAATAAAATTAAATTTTCAGGCGTATTATTGTAGCCATCGTCATTTATATGATGAATATCATAGTCATCATTCGTTCTTTTCCCTAAGAAAGCTCTTCCGATGAGTTCATAAACGTTTATATTGTGATCAACTTCTTTATTGCTTTTAGATAACTTAAGGTAGCCATCTAACTCGTTGTCATCTTGGAGAACAATACTACCTTTATATTTTATACGACCGTAATTACTTATTTCGTAGTCGTTCCACCCAAAAGTTGAACCATTTACCCATTTTTCATCATTTGCATACGTGTCTTCAGAAAAATTATATCGGTTTAAACTTATTCTTTTACTCTCAGCAAGCTGTTCTTTTGTTGGCCAATTAATTCCTCTATGAGGAGTTTTATCCCATAATTGCTCATAATACTCAACAAATTCTTCATCTGTAAGCTTATTCTTTCCCGTAAAATTAATTTTAGTTTCTAATCCTGTCTGGTTCATTTATTTTCAAGCATCTTCCGGTTTTTCAATCCTTTCCCAGTCAATCGGGTTTTTCGTTTTCGTTTACTTTTTCCGGCTATACGGCGTATTTTCCAGCGGCAGTTTGGTTCTAAAGATACCGTCGCGGTTATAATACGCAAGCGCTACCGCAGGAGCCGTCGGGATACTGGCAATTTCGCCAACTCCCTTTGCACCGCATGCAAGCTCATTATCGTTCTGTTCGATAATATCAACCTTTATCGGCGGTACCTGCGGCGCTTTAAACAGGCCGAGCGTACCGAACTTAGCAGTCGGAACACCCTTTTGCAGCGGATAGTCCTCCGTCAGCGCATACCCGAGGCTCATCACAACACCGCCTTCGATCTGCCCTTGCAGCGAAATCGGATTAATAGCCCGACCGATATCATGCGCCGCTTCGATATATGCAAGTTTCCCTTCTTCATCCAAATCGATAAGGTGCGTTGCATATCCATACGCAACATGACTTACCGGATGGGGTTTATCGGATCCTATTTTGTCCGTCGGGAAGGTATATTCCGCAAAAAATTCTTTACCACTGAGGGCGGTAAACAATTCGGGCAGTATATCCTGATGTTCGGAAAGTTTTCCCGTTTTGCCGCGCTTTTGCAGTTCTTCTTCAAGCGCTTTTTTTACATCGGTAGCCGCTATGCGGGTACTTTCGCCGGTAAATACGGTTTGCCGTGAGGCGGTCGTATTCCCCGCATCGGGCGCAAACTTGGTGTCGGGTGTTTCGTAATGCAATAGGCTGCGCGGCAAATCAAGCACTTCGCTGACAATCTGCAACAGAATTGTGCCTACCCCCTGCCCGATACAGGCCGCACTCGAATAGATATGTACGCCGTCCGCCTGAAGCCGCAGAGTTGTGCGCCCGAAATCGGGAATACCGACTCCAAGTCCCGAGTTTTTAATAGCACAGGCAATTCCCGCCTTGGGATGCGCATCGTAATACGGCTTTACCGCTTCGAGGGTCTGTACAAGAGCGGTTGAATCGTCGGCATATTGACCGTTCGGCAGTACCTGCCCGGGACGGATTGCATTCCGATAGCGGATTTCCCACGGACTGATGCCGACCTTTTCCGCCAATAAATTGATGCACGATTCAACGGCAAAGCAGCTCTGTGTTACGCCGAATCCTCTGAATGCACCGGCCGGCGGGTTATTGGTGTACCATGCGCAGCCGAGGATGTCGATATCCTGATAGTTATACGGCCCAGCCGCATGGGTACAGGCACGCTGGAGCACCGGCCCGCCGAGCGAGGCGTAAGCGCCGGTATCCGAGTGAAGCACTGCTTTTAAGCCTGTGAGGTAGCCGTTTTCATCGCAACCGAGGGTAAAATCCATCTCCATCGCGTGCCGCTTCGGGTGGATGATAATGCTTTCTTTTCTACTTAAACTCACCTTGACGGGGCGTCCGGTCTGTAACGCAAGGATAGCCGCATGGTGCTGCACGCTCATATCTTCCTTACCGCCGAAGCCGCCGCCGACCATCTTGGCGATAACCCGTACCTTATCAATGGGTAAGCCGGTAGCCTCTGCGCATTCCCGCTTTGTTTGGTACACGCCTTGATCACCCGAATAGATGATAATACCGCCTTCTCCGTCCGGCTTTGCAACTGCCGTTTCCGGCTCCAAAAAGGCGTGTTCGGTCGGCGGCACGGAATAATGATGCGAGACGACGTATTTTGAATTTTTCAGTTTCTCATCAGTATTGCCGCGCACAAGATGCTCTTTTGAAAGAAGATTCCCTCCTTCGTGGACATGCGGCGCATCTTCTGCCATTGCCTCTGTCATAGAACACACAGGCGGCAGCTCTTCATACTCGATTTTTACCGCTTTTTTTGCAGCTTCCAAAATCTCGCGGCTTTCGGCGGCAATCAGAACGATGGCATCCCCTAAATAATGCGTTTCTTTGCCAAGCGGAATAAGCACATCCCAGTCTTTTTTTAAATGTCCGATTTTTTGCATACCGGGGAGATCTTTTGCCGTCATTACGAGATGAACGCCGTGCATCTTTTCAGCTTCTTCGGTATCGATAGACACAACCTTTGCCCGCGGATATGCAGTGCGCACGGCGCTTCCGTAGAGCATTCCATCCGGATACATATCATCGGTATATTCGGCGGTACCTGCGGCTTTCGCGTATGAATCGACACGAAGCGCGCTGATCCCTACCGCTGTTTCGGTTTTTGCTTCCGGAACAGACGTGTTTTCGCGCAGCAGTTTTGCCGCCAATAAAATAGCCTCTTCAATTTTTACATAGCCGGTACAACGGCAAATATTGTTGCGGATAGCCTGTTTTACATCCGCAGATGAGGGATTGGGGTTTCCGTCTATCAGCGCTTTTGCACAGATAATCATACCGGGAATACAAAAGCCGCATTGCACTGCACCGCAGTGGGCAAACGCATATTGATATACGGCAAGCTCGCGTTCGGGAAAGCCTTCAAGCGTCATGATTGATTTTCCTGCTAATCTACCGGTAACTTGAACACAAGCCTTCATCGGTTTTTCATCTATTAAAACAGTACAAGTTCCGCAGGCGCCTTCCATACACCCGTTTTTAACGGAAGTTAAGTGCAGCGAATCGCGTAAAAAATAGATAAGTTTTTGATTTTCTTCGGCTTCAACAATCCGGCCGTTAACGGTTAATGATACCATAGCATACTCCATCCGGAACGGTATTATATTAAATCTAACGGAAACCGTAGCAGCTTCCGTTAATTGTCGATATCCATAACGGATATTCTAAACTATCTGACTCTACTATATTATGAGTATAAGGGATAAAAATGGAAAAATCAACAATAAAAAAAGAAAATGAGGATACCAAAAAAATAGTTTGATTTTACGGGAATGTAATGCCGGATACAGACCGCACCCGTGATTTGCTCGGCGTAGCTGCTCTGATAGGTGAAGGCAACCTCTCATGTCTGTCTAAAAAGAGGTTTTGGTAATGCGGTAACCACACGGCTCAGCCGCAGCGTCGCCCACTTTTATAGACCGAATAATTTCTCTTTGCCGTGTATAAAGGTAGTAATCAGATCGCAATACGGTGTAGGAATGTGCAGCTCCTTGCCCTTGCGGGAAATATAGCCATTTAAGAAATCAATTTCGGTTAAACGGTGGTTTTTGATTAAATCTTGGTGCATTGAAGGATAGTGCTTTGCGCCGACAAAATCCGGTTGTGTAAATCCATACACATAATCGGTTACGGAATCAACATCCAGCGTAACACCCTGCGTTTTTGCGATAGCGGCAAACTCGGAGATAATACAACGCATCATATCTTTACAGCCTGCAATGCTGCCAAGCTCCAGCATATTGCATTCCATAATTGTGCAGGTACTGTTCATTGCGCCATTAAGCGCGGCTTTCCGCCAAATAGACCACAGGATATTATCGGAATATACTGCAGGCATGGTCGCTTTATTGAGTGCTTCTACAATCATCTCTGCACCGGCTTTCCCTTCCGGTACAATATTCTGAATTTCTGTTTTACCATGACTCGACAGTACCGCACTTCCCGGTCCCTTCATTCCGGCAGTTACCACCGTTACGCCCATAAAGATATTCTTAGGCGCGATAAACTTTTTCAGGGTTTCCGTATGCCCCAGTCCATTCAAAAGACAGAGTATTTTGGTATCATCCCGCAACACATGCTTAATACTGCTCAGCATCGTTTCCAGCTGCATTGATTTTGTAAACACAATGACAAAATCCGCAGTCCCTTTGAACTCTTCCGGTTTATAAATATCGATTTTTGTCGATAATTCCGCAGTACCGTCCTGCAAGTGCAACCCATTTTTCCGGATTGCATCGATATTATCCTGCCAACCGTCCAGCAGTGTTACATCATTACCGCTTTTTTGCAGCATAAATCCAAAGCTACAGCCCATTGCACCTGAACCGGCAATAACAACCTTCATATAACCACCTCTATTAGGGAAACACTAGGGCTGTCCAAAAACTGAAAGCCTATCGGCTTTTTCTGTATCAGCTTTGCTGATGAGGGATGGCGAAAAAGCAACCAACTTTTGAGACATCCCCAGTGTTAACATTAAAATTTCTTGTTTCGTAATAAGTCTCTCTATTTTATAGGTATAGGCAATTACAGACTTATGGAAAACGAAGTCAAGTTTATAAAGCAAACTTAAACGTCTATGTTTTACACATTGATGATAAAATACTCATGTCCGGTGTTTTTGATAAAACGCTGCAAGTCGCCGGAATCGATAAAAACCGTTGCAGTATTTTCATTCGGATGAAAGGTTAGAATGCGGTATTCGTCAAGCATCGCTTTATCAAAGTATACGGTTACGTCATGCGCTGTGTTGTTTAATAGACCGAACGGCGACACCACTCCAGCTGCAAGGCCGAGTTTTTCTGCTAATAATTCTGCTGACGCAAACTTAAATTCTTTTTCTTCAAGCATTTCCGCGCACTTTTTCATATCGAGCCGTTTCACTTCATCCATAATGAGTAGAATGCACCGTTTTTTATTTCTGTTTCGCAGAAAGAGCGTTTTTGTTCGGCACCCTTCTTTGCCTTCGATGTATTTGTCGGCTTCTTCGGTAGTTAAAGCCGGTGGGTGTTCAATTACTTCATAGCTGATACCCATATCCTGTAATGCTTTGTAAACATTTTCAGCTGGTGTCATAAAAATCTCCTTGTACCTTATGAGATTCTTTAAATACTATAACATAAATAAAAGAAAAGACAACACATCCTGTGCGAAATTTTATTCGTGCGGTTTAATACCCCGACGTTTGCGTCGGGGGTGTTGATTTAAAATTTCGCACATTTTTCCGGCAAATGGGTAAACGTATCAGGCAGAGTAGATAAAAATCGCGGAAAAATTGAGACTGTGAGACCATTTGAACCGCAAAGAGGTTCAACTCTGGTCGAATAGTCTCAATTTTTCCGCGGGGATGTTAAAAACGGCCTGATGCGTTTACCCTGTAATTGCGCTGTCGAGGTCTTGCATAAAAAGCTGCATCCGTGTAGGCTTGATAGTGTGCCGTTTTTATGAACAATATTTTTATGTTATGCTGTCTTGAAAAAACGAGTACGCTAAGGAGTGTTTATGAAGAAACTAGTTGCATCGATGATTGGTGCCTTACTGATTCTTGGTACTCTTTCCGCGCAGGAAGAAGGAGCAGAGGAAAAGTCAAAGGTAAAATATTCGACAAATATCAATCTCGCTGTTACCTATCCTTGGGCAGGCAAGCTGAGTGTAACGGAAGTTATTAAAGTTCCGGTTTTGAACTTTAATAATCCGTTTATGCGCGGTAATAATATTAAATTTAAGCTGGGGGCTGAACTTACACCGGTTACTGTGGAAGGAAAGTTTGATATCGTGTGGACTCCGATCGCTTTTTTGGAAGTATACGGAGGTGCAAGTATTGGCTCTGGCTGGACGCTTGCAGGGTGGCACGGTCTTGCGTTAAATCAGAATGTTTCCGGCACAACGCAGAAAGTTCCTATTAACTTTAAAAACGCATTTTACACTGCGAATTTCGGCGCCGCTTTACAATTTGATTTGGGAGCGCTTATCCCAACCGATTGGACTCATATAATCGCAAGGATTGATCAGTACTTTTTATACCGAGGTGTAACAGGGCTTAGCGCGCTTGATTCGTGGGTGTTTCAGAATGATGACGGCGAAAATAGAAACGGCTTTACCTATTGCGCTTCATACGTGCTCGGTTACCAAATGCCGCTGCCGATGAATATGATTGCCTTTAGAGTGGAAACTGAAAAGACCTTTTTTAAAGTCCCCTCTGGCGCCGATAAACGTAATTGGGGCGAAGATCGTTATAATGTCGTGTTTGGACCAATCCTCAGCTTTAAACCTGTCGATCAACTGACAATCCTACTTATTGCACAATGGAAGACCGCTCATAATTATACAGCTGAGGATTTGAAAAAATTTTATCAAACCCGTACAATCGATAAAACTAAGCGGGATACAGTAGTCTTTAAGCGGGTAGGGATAATCTTTGATGTGAATCTCCCCAACAACTAATGGGTATCTCTAAAAACTTGGTTAGATTTTTAGCGATGCCTTGATAAATGGCTTACACCGTCGGGGGTCTGCGCAAGAATGTTTCGATTGTGCGTATGGCTTCGACGGCACGAGCTTGCGTTGTCGGGGAAGGGTCGCGTAGTTTTTCCTTTAACAACACCAATGAGCGTTCAACCATTTCCGGTTCGTATTTCCCGATGATGCGGAATATATCCGGCGCGTGCTCACGTACACCTTCCTTGTCGGGATCGTCCAGCATACGTTCAAATAAGCCGATGTACGGTTTAAAGACGGACGCTTTGGCGTTGGCAATACTTTGACAGGCTTCCAGCATTGCCGCCCGTACTTTGGGTACGGAATCGCAATGTAATTGAATAATTTTATCCAGCCGATTTTTTACCGTGTTGATATCCGCCCTGCCTATGCGACCAAGCGCTAAAACGGCTTGTTCCCGAATTTCCCAGTTACTGTCCTTTAATGCAGCAAAGGCTCCATCTATGAGGTGCATAACTTTTTCCGGTCTGTTATTTCCGATGTGACCGATAGCGGTATATGCCTGCGCAATTACTTTCTCGTTGTTGCTTTTAACGCTTTGAGTAACAAATGCAATATCATCACCGGTTAACGTTGCAGGATTTGTTTGTGCCGTATAGGTAATACCTTGTAAGCGTTCAATAATTTTATTCATCTTTTCTTCCTCTGGGTACTGATACGTGTGTGATAAGATTTATCTGTTTATCATATTTACGTACAAGATACTATAGGGCATCTTCTAAAAACTCAGGTATAGCTTTTAAAGGCTTCCTATAGGGCGCTTCTAAATAAAGAAAGGTCTAGCGCTTGGAAGTCTTCCAGCACTTTTTCCGAATAACTCGGCGGATTAGTGCGTTTTACCCGCTCCATGGCTTGCTCCCATAACTGCAACGATCGGGTATCCAGCGCAGTTCCTTCCGCCAACACCATACTGCGGTACGGCTGCTTGTGCAGCTGAATGTTCCCATACATTGCATGGTTTTGCAGCTTCCAGTTCCGGTGGATATGGTCGCGCACCTGTGTGTACAGTTCGTCCCGCGACGCGCAGAATATCAGTTCAATATCCGCGGTTTCAAGGGTGTTATTTGAGGTATCCGTCTCGGCGCCGCTATTCGAGGTGTTTGCTTTTGTGCTGCTATTCCGTGTTTTACTTTGGCGTTCAATGTATTCGGCAGTTTTAGGGTTGTTGGTAATAATCAGTTGCTTCATGAGTCTTTCCTTTTTATTTTTCGTTTAAGAGCGCAGCTGTTTCCATAATACGATCAAGCTCCTCTTGGGTGTCGCATACGAGAGATGCTGCATAGTACAGTGCAATGGCTGTTTCGGTTGTGAGCATCCCCATCGGTACGGCGCCTTCTTTCCATAAGTCCCGCGCGCTGGCATAGTTGGAAAAGTCGATCGCTTCTTCCTGTTGAGAAGTACAGTAAAACCTGCAGTGCTGTTTTTTGCCGCGTTTCAAAAATTCTTTTAAAGAATATGAGCTGTCTTTCATATTGGCCGTACCGTTTTCGTACAGCTCTAAAAAGAACGTGCGTATATCTTTTTGTAATGAAATAAGCCGCTCGCTCCGAATGCCGGGATAGGTTTTTATCAAAAACATATTGTCGGCAGCTTCGCTCAAGAGGCTTTCAAAAACGAGGCTGTCGCTTTCTTCATAATCCGAAAGCAGTCCTTCACCCCGAAAGAGCGGCGTTTGCATATTCCAGTTTACAAAGCCGATATCGCCGGAATCGACAAACTTGAGATTGAGCGGCGAAAGCACCTTACCGTTAAAAGAAACATAGACGCCGTTTTCTTTTTCCCAAGCGAGCTTGATTGCCGCGTTAAAGTTTCGCCGCGCTTCCTCCGATTCCGAAGGGGCAGTGCCGGATGCAGTCAATACGATGGAGACCGGCGTGTCGGCAAAAAGCCAGTATATCAGCGGCGCGGTATAGACGAGCGTGTCGGTTCCGTGCGTTATCACGATACCGTTGGCTGTCCCCGAAGCGATTTTTTCACAGATTGTGTGGATAAGCCGTGCCCAATCCGCCGGCTCCAGCTCTTCGCTGAAAAGCCCGTCGGAAATGGTCGGCTCGATGCGGATATGCCGCTTTGCAATAGTGGTATCCAAAAGCTCGGACAGAATTTTGGTACTTCCCGCTTTCACCTGTCCGTTTTGTATGGTAGCCGAAATTGCGCCACCCATCGAAAGCACATAGATAATGCGGATATTCAATTCTTCCTTAATAAGCTGCTTTACCAACTGCTGGTCGGCAAATCCTTTTGTCCGCTTCATCACCTGCCCGCACAGGATTTCGAGGTATTTCATCGAACCGGTTTTGAGCAGTTCCGCTTCTTTCGGATGTTTGCTAAGCATCTCTTGCACGAGAGTCCTCAGCGTTGTTTCGTCTGATATCTTTATCCATTCATCTTGAGCAAGCAGGGCTGCGGGGTCAGCGCCGTCGATAATAATCTTTTGCAGCAGGGTGCGGGCAATCGGATGGTTAATTGTTCCCTCCTGCGCAAGCCGCAAAATACGGGCAAAGTATTCAGGCTGCAAAACAAAGGCGTCGATTGTTTTACCGGCGCGCTTCAGCAGCGGGAGAATATCTTCCAGAATCCCGTTTGCGGCGATTTTCGGCTCAATTCCGAATTGCAGCACCGCTTCAAAAAAATCCGCAAGCCGCGCCTCGGTACACAGCGCCCGTGCAATTGGAATGGATAGACCGAAGGATTGAATATAGCGCAGCTTTCGCGATTGCTGATTTTCCGGAGCAGTCTGCAATACCTCTTGCAGCAGCGTATCCGGCGCGGTGTAAAAAGCCTGCTCTTCTACCGGTTTTGTTTTAACATAATCGATAAAATCCCGTGTTTTATACGGTTCGGTACGCTCCATGCGGGCATTCCACAGTCGGCTTTCAGAAATCGGGTCATTCCCCTGTTTGAGCATATCTTCCTGCCGCCGTAAATCTTCGTTTACCGCCTTCCGTACAAAGTTAAAAGAGTTAAGGTTCCGCAGTTTTACATAGTGCTGCGGTGGATTGGGAAATTCGGTAGAAGCAACATAGGCATTGCAGCGGATTTTATGACTACTGTCGGAATCGGTGAGGAGTCCGATGTACCGCAGCCGGTTGTTCAGTTCGGTTAAAAACATCTCCGCTTCTTCGCCCAGTTCAAGATTATTACCGGTGCGTATCCTGATGCTCGGCATTCCCGCGGAGCTGTAATCCATAAAAGCCTTGCCGTCGGCGTGCATAAGGCGTCCCGCATCTTCTTCGATGCGTATTTCCAAAATATCAATCTGCTTTTTGTGTTTGTGAAATTCGATATCAAGCACGCCTTTTTCCGCAATTTTTACCGAAGCGCCGCAGAGCTGATATTCGGAAGGGAGCGTCGGCATACCCGAAGGATATTCATATTGGGCTTTTGGGATAAGCGTGCAGCCGAGACTTTGGGCAAGCCGGTACGCATCGCGGGCAATGCGTTCTTTTAAAAGCGGCGGATATCCCGGTGTGCGCGTACAAATAGGACAGCTGTCGGCAGAGGAGCCTGCTTTGCATGAGCAAAACGCTTTTTCATCCGATAATATTAAAATGCGGATTTCAAGAAAAACAAATGATTGGTACAAGCGTTCCTCCTGCAACACAGAAATGATATTAGCTCTAAAAAAATCGATAGGTTTTAGAGATTTTGATCAGAATATACAAAAAACTGAAAAAATTATACAACTATGCGAAAAAATATGATATACTATATACGCGAAAGATTCGCTCAATTATTTGCATGATTTTTCTCAGTGTTTAACGGGACGGCACTCTTTAAATGGTTACGGTTAAAACTGTGCAAAAATACTAGGAATAAAAGCGGTGGGTTGTTGAGGAGCAGTGGTGAACAAGCGCGATTTTCCAAAAGTTCATTTTTATGATCAGGATTTTGTTGATATTTATGATAGAACGTGGTCGTTTATTCAGGATTTTTTATTCAATATAAAGACCGAAAAAGGAACAACTGAAAGTTTCTTTCTGTATCCCGATAACAATGGATGGTTTTTAAATCAGTATGAAACCATCTTTTCATCGTTCTTTTTTGTCTATTCAAACCGAAACTATAGTGCGAATCAGGGATTGGATTTTTTCTATGCACATCAGGAAGAGTCGGGAGCGATTCGGTCTCGGTATAATGTCGAAACCGGTGAGCCGGTGTTTTCGAGCGATAATCCCGAAGGTGTCGGTATGCCGCTTTTTGCATGGGCGGAATACAATATGTTCCACAAGACGGCGAATAAAAAACGGGTGAAGGATGTCATGCCGGTACTCACCCGCTATATGAAGTGGCTGGATACTTCGTTTAAACAACCGAACGGATTATATACCGTCCCGCTCGCAGCCGTAGAGATGTACAATACGCCGCGCAAGAAAGCCGCATATCTGGTAGACTTTAACGCAGCGGTCGCGGTTAATGCGCTGTATATGTCGGTGCTGGGCGATATTCTTAACGACAAGGAATTGAGTTTTCAGTATAAGCGGGTTTATTTTACACTGAAAACCCGTATTAATAATTTAATGTGGAATGCCGAAACCGGTTTTTATCACGATATCGATGCGAATGAACAGCAGTTACCGCAAAAGACAATCGCCGGTTTTTGGCCGCTGCTTGCCGAAATCCCCAATGAGGATAAAGCCGAACAGCTTTCCGCGCACTTGCTGAATCCCGAAACCTTCGGCTCCGACCATCCCATTCCCAGTTTGTCGCTTGATGACGCTTCGTATAATGAGCGCGGTATGGGAGCCTTAGGCAGTGTATTCCCGCATTTGAACTTTATCGTCATTAAGGGCTTGGAAAAATATGAGCGGTGGGAACTTGCGCGAGAATGCGCTATCCGGCATATCTACTATGTGCTTGACGGCCTTGCTCCCGACGGCAACAGCAAAAAAGGCGCGTTGTGGGAAGCGTATTTGCCGCAAAAAGAAGGCCATGCGCAATGGCCTGACCATGAAAATTTCCCGCGCAAACAATATCTCTTTTCAGCAGCGCTCTCGACCATCACATTGATGATCGAAAATGTGATTGGGCTTTCCATCAGCTTCCCGCGGAAAACCGTCGATTGGATTATTCCGAATCTTGAGGTGATGGGCATCGAAAACTTGAGCCTGAAACGGAACCTTGTTACCATCCTGTCGTCAAAAACGCAGCGGGGCTGGGAAATCCACATGGAAAGCGAAAAGCTCTATTACTTTACCATCAATATCCTCGGACAAAAAAAGAAAACGCTGCCGATACCTTCCGGTAAGTGTTCGATGCTCATCGATAAACTGTAAGCGGAGCTGCCTGCAAGGTTTTGCGAGACCTTCACTATGATGGACTATCTTAACAGGGAACTTTCATGGATCGATTTTAACGAGCGGGTATTGGCGGAAGCGTGCTCTTCTACGGTACCGCTTTTGGAGCGGCTCAAGTTTATCGGTATCGTATCTTCAAATTTTGATGAGTTTTTTATGGTGCGGGTGGCCGGCTTGCAGGAGCTTTATAAAAGCGGGCATTCTCCTGCCGACGCTGACGATTGGCCGGTAGAAACGCTGTTAGAAGCCATCGTGCAAAAAACGCGCGTCTTGTTTGACATTCAAGAAGCAGTGTTAAATACCGAAATTTTACCCCAGCTAAAAGCGCATGGGTTTGCCTATTGCAAGCCGGAAGAATGTTCCGAATCGGAGCGGCATTTTTTGAAAGATTATTTTTACCGGCGCCTCTACCCGATTATTACCCCGCAAGTTTCCGAAAATGAACAGGCACTTGCAGACAGTGTTGCCAATGTGCGGCTGCATGTCGGGTTTTTGCTTTCGGATGATGCAGGCGGACAAGACCGGCTGGCAATTGTGCCGGTGTCGTCGGCTCCGCGCTTTGTCTTTTTGCAATCGGAAGCGGGACATGAACCGCCTAAGAATGAACGGGAATCACTATCAGACAACGAAGGTGCAGTATCGAAGGGTGAACATGAATCGCCGAAACGCGACATTAATTCACCGGTAGACGGCGAAATCAACACCCCTGCAAAAAAGGTTCGGTTCGTACTGATCGACGAGCTGATTCGATATTTCGGCGGTGCCTTTTTTCCCGACTGCCGGATTACCGGAACGGGAATCTTTAAGATTAACCGATCCGCCAGTATGACGGTTGACGATTCCTCCGATGACAGCTTTATCGAAGCGTTGGAAGAAGTTCTTATCAGGCGTCGGCACTCGTTTGTCGTGCGGATGACGAGTACCCATGAATCTCCCGCATTGGTGCGGCGGATGAGCGATTTATTTCAGCTGGGTGAAAAAGATATTTATTTAAGCGAGGCGCCCATTGGGCTTTCCTCTTTTGCAAAAATCACGGAGATAGACGGGTTTAAGCGGCTGAGGAATGAAAAATGGAAGCATTTTGCACACCCTGCCTTTCCCTCTGACGGCACGCTGTGGGATAGCATCAAAGCCCACGATATTCTACTGCACGTGCCGTATCAGTCATATAAACCGGTTATCAGGCTTTTGTCTGACGCCGCGAAAGACCCTGCCGTAACATCCATCCGTATGACCTTGTACCGTACCAGTAAAAGCTCGCCTGTTGTACGCGCGTTGGTAGAGGCTGCAAAGCGGGGAAAACAGGTTACGGTATTTGTGGAATTAAAAGCGCGCTTTGATGAGGAGCGGAATCTCGGCTGGGTAAAGCGGCTGCAAAAGCACGGTGTGCGGGTGGTGTACGATCTGCCGCATTTGAAGGTTCACGCAAAACTTTTGTTGATTATGCGGCGTGAGGCGCACGGTGAGCAGGGCTATCTGCACCTG
Source organism: Treponema sp. OMZ 805 (assembly GCF_050937395.1). Classification (NCBI taxonomy): domain Bacteria; kingdom Pseudomonadati; phylum Spirochaetota; class Spirochaetia; order Treponematales; family Treponemataceae; genus Treponema; species Treponema sp. OMZ 805. Next base: position 73,622 of record NZ_JACCLP010000011.1, read on the forward strand.
TCGACCGGCAACTACAACGACACCACCGCACGGCTCTATGCGGATATATCATTGTTTACCGTCAATCCACGGATGATTGCCGATGCGCACATTATTTTTTCGCGTCTGTGCGGCAAATATACGCAAGAGGCTCCCCACGATATCATTACCGCGCCTGACGCACTCAAGCATACCCTGCTGGGATATATCGAGCGGGAAATCGACTTTGCGCGACAGCATAAACCAGCCCGCATTATCGCAAAGATGAACAGCCTTTCTCATCCTGAACTGATTGCCGCCATATACAAGGCTTCGCAGGCAGGTGTCCGTATCGATTTAAACGTGCGGGGTATCTGTATGCTTATTCCCGGGCAGCGTGGCATTAGTGACAATGTCCGTGTCGTCAGTATTATCGACCGCTATTTGGAGCATAGCCGGATATTCTATTTTGAAAACGGTGGTAATCCTGAATGGTACCTTTCCAGCGCGGACTGGATGCCCCGCAATCTTGAGCGGCGAGTAGAGCTGCTGTTTCCTGTTTTGGATAAGCAGAATCAGAAGCTTCTGGAATATTTTTTTAGCGTGTACTTTGCAGATAATGTAAAGGCGTTCAAAATGCTGCCGGACGGAAGCTGGCGTCGTCAAACTCCGCAAGAGGATCAGGCGCCGATTCGGGCGCAAGAAGCCTTGCATCGATTTTTTGAAAGTCAAACTGCCGATGAATAGCTTTAGAGAGCTTTTTGGTCACAGCGATGTTTCAACCACTATGGTTTACACCCACGTCCTCAACCGCGGTGGTTTCGGCGTTCAAAGCCCTATCGACCGAATGTGATTCGTCTTTATATCATTTAGTGAAGATAGGCCTAATCTGCCCGTTAGTGATGTGTTCCGGCTGATGTTATGGTAGAAAGATGATGATTTTCAAACAGGTAAGTTTAGATTGCGAATAGGGTTGTCCTATGATATTATGAGGAAAGGTCGAAAGGGTGTTAGGTTGATGCCGCACAGCGGCACTTATTGTTAATAAGGTAAATCTTCCAACATATTTTCGACTAAAGAAAATAAAATCGTAGGAGGATTTTATGAAACATTTATTAAAAAATGCTGCAATTTTTGTAGCGTTGGTATTAACGGTTGTATTCACCGGATGCAAAAATCCCAGTTCAAATGATGATGGGAACACAATAACTAAACTTGCTGCCCCGACAAATCTGGTTATCAATTCAATTACGGATAACACAATTAGTTGTGATGTTAATTTTTCATTTACATATAATGGAAAAACAGGCATAGATGGCGCATATCAAGCTGTTTTAGGGTATTCAACTACAAATGATTCTTCTAAAGCCGATTATAGTGATACAAATACTTCTGTTACTGTAGAAGCAGGGGAAAATACACGTACCGTAAATTATGTCTATAATATTGCACCTTATTTCAAGCCAACATCTGGGAAAAAGTACTATTTCTGGTTAAAAGTAACAAGTCCTGCATATAATGTTTCTGACAGTGCTTGGAGCAATGTTGCTGAATTTACCTATCCATAATAATTAAATAATCTGGCGGGTCAAGCCCGCCTTTTTCTTCTTGACAAATATTCACTTTAGTTCATATAATAAATTATGTGGAATGTAGATTCATCAGATGAATATGATGCTTGGTTTCTAACATTGGACGAAAAATGTAAGGAAGCCGTATTGCAAAGAGTTCTTTTACTACAACAATACGGGCCAAATCTTTCACGTCCGTATGCAGATGTCCTTCATGGTTCTAAGAAACTTAGTAACCTTAAAGAACTGAGAAACCAGACTCAGAAACATCTTTTGAGAGTTGCCTATTACTTTGATTCTGCTAGAAATGCATTTTTGCTTACTGGCGGAGACAAGAAAGGTAAAGACCGGGATAAGTTTTACAAAGATTTAATAGCCGAATCCGAAGTAATAGTTGAAAGACATGAGAAGGAGTTAGAAAATGAAAGACGCAATCAAAATGATGGAAAGTAATATGTCTCCAGAGGCTGTTCGTCGCACTCACATAAAAGCCGAGCAGGATATTATGACAATTCGTCTTGCACAGCTTCGCGAAGAACAGAATGTAAAACAGTCAGAAATGACTAATTTTACCCAGTCATCTGTTTCTAAAATTGAAAAAAGGAAAGATATAAAAATTTCAACTTTAATAGACTATCTCGACAGTCTCGGAATGGGACTTGAAATTATTACTTATCCAAAACTTGCTTTTTCTAAAAACCAGGAAAAAGTTCTTTTGAAAGTATAAGAAGACCTAACACCCGCTTCAACCTGACATTGCCTTTACGGCAATGCAGGTTAAGCGAATGTTATGTGGACTGCCCTTCGGGCAGCAGTTTAGGAGGAAAAATGTTTGATAGTGATATTTGCAAGAAAAAAGATGGTTCACCCTTAAAGACTATGAATCTGAATATGAAGCTCAAGAAGCTATTGAATATGTGAAAAGACAATATGGGAATGAACAAGTAAGTTATAAATGCTCACGATGTGGTTACTGGCACCTTTCACCAAAAGAGCGTCAGACACCAAATCATATAAGTTATTGCCTTGATTCTAACGGTAAAACAAAGCAAGGCTATCCAACTTATGAAGCGACTAAAAGGAGAGCGGAAATAATTTTTGATGAAAAAGGAATAGAACTTTTTGTTTATCATTGTGATCTGGAGTGATACAATAAAATTATTTATGTAAGAATGGTAAAAGAGGTTGTAGAATCAGAAGAGGCACACAAGGGAAAGGAGAACTGATATGAAAACAATTGATGAATATATGAAAATGCCATATAAACTGGAAATTATTCCGGATTCAGAAGAATCAGGTTTTGTAGCCTCATATCCAGACCTTCCGGGTTGTATAACTTGCGGTTCAACAATTTCTGATGCAGTTAATAATGCAGAAGATGCAAAAAAGGAGTGGTTCTTGGCTGCCATTGAAGAAAATATTGAAATTGCAGAACCAAAAAGTGCTGATTCTTATTCCGGTCAATTCAAACTACGTATTCCAAAATCTTTGCACAAGACTCTTGCCGAAGATTCTAAAAAGGAAGGAGTAAGTATGAACCAATATTGCGTATATCTTCTTGCAAAGAATTCAGAAAAAGAACATATATTATCGCAAGAACAAGCTGTATTCGTATAACACCGTTTTCAAAGCCGACAACGCAGACAAGCTGCGTTGCGGTTTAAAACGCAAGTTAGACGGATGCCTGCGGCACGAATAATAAACAAAATTTGATGATTGATTTTTGAAATAAAAGGGCAGTTATCCTTATTATTAAAATTTTTTAATACTGACAGGAAAATTTGATTATTTAAATCTCGAAATATAGATTTTTGCATAAAATTCAACAAAAATACTGTTATAAATCACGAAAGCAAAGCTTTTAAATGTTATATATTTTATTTATAATCCAGAAACCCTAACTAAGAACAACTTGACTATGTTGTACATATATATTATGATATACATATATGAAAACTTTATCGATAGCTAAAGTAAGAATGAATTTTTCCGCGCTTTTGAAAGAAGTAGAATCAGGTAATGAAATTGGTATTGCCTTTGGTCGAAAACAAGAAACGATAGCCGTGATTGTTCCAATTGACGAGTACAAAAGAATCAAAGCGAGAAAGCTTGGCACATTAGAAGGAAAAGTAAAGGTTGAATTCAGTGAGAACTGGACAATAACAGATGAAGAGTTTATTAATGTATGAAAATCCTATTAGATACGCACTATTTATTATGGGCATTTATTGATACAAGTAAAATATCTAAATCAGTTTATAATAAATTATTAGCAGACGAAAATGAAATTTTTTATAGTCAAGCTAGTTTATGGGAAATATCAATAAAATGTAATATGGGCAAATTATCCCTAAAAGGAATAACTCCTGAAGAATTCTATGAAGAAGTAGAAAATAGTTTTTTTAAATGTAGACCTTTTAAAAATGATGAATTAATTAGTTTTTATAAATTGCCGATAGAACACAAAGACCCATTTGATAGAATTATGATTTGGCAATCAATAAACTCTGATTACTATTTTTTATCTGTTGATACACAGGTTATAAAGTATAAAAAATATGGCTTAAAAATCTTATCCTAACACCCGCTTCAACGCTGACAAAAGCCTTTGTCATGGAAATTGCTTATGTCGCTGCGTCACTAAAGTGGCTGCGCTCTTTTATGCAATTTCCACGCCAAGCCCTATACGGGCACGGCAATGCAGTTTAAAACGATGTTATGTGGACGACTCTGCGAGACGCTTTGGGATAGGAGAGAGCTATGACGCGGGCAAGAAATAAAGATGATTTACTGAAATTCACTACGGAAAATTACTCAAAATTGAGTGGTAAGCTTTTAAAGGATAAAGGATAGTACCAATGCAAAACTATTTTGATTATATCGATGATGATGAACTCTGCGCATTTTTTGCAGGCGCTGTAAAAATTCCCAGTATTAATCCGCCGGGGAACGAAGCACCGATGGTGAAATATATAGAAGATTTTTTACAAGCGAATAAGATTGAATATGAGCGGATTCCGGTTGAAGGAAGCCGCTGTGATATTGTCGCTCGGGTGTGCGGGAAAACCCGTGAAAATAGCATCATCTTTACCGGACACATGGATGTCGTACCGGTTTCCGACGAAGAGCGGAAACGATGGAACTTTAACCCGTTCGGCGCCGAAACACGAGACGGTATTCTTTACGGCCGCGGCAGCAGCGATATGAAAAGCGGACTGACAGCTGCGCTTTATGCAATGTCTGTTTTACAGCGGCACGGTATTGTTCCGCCGACTGATATTATCTTTGCCGCGACAATCGATGAAGAAAACTACATGAAAGGCTCGAAGAAGCTTTTATACTCTCCGCTGTTTGACGGCGCCCGCTCGTTAGTGGTGTGCGAACCAACCGATTTAAAGCTGTGCATAAAAGGGAAAGGGAGAACATGGGCGGATGTCTGTGTACGGGGTAAAACAGCTCACGGTTCACAAGCAGGCGCCGGAGATAATGCGATTTACACAGCAATCAATTTAATAGAAAAGATTAAGCATACCGAGTTGTCGGACTATTCTTCGGCGGAAAACGGGGAGTCCTTTTGGCGGACACTGGCGATACAGGCGGGAGTAGAACCGCAGGTAGTCCCTGATACTTGCATATTTACCGTTGATGCGCGGCTTGCCGTCGGTCATCCCATCGATGCAGTATGGGCGCAGCTGGATAAACTGATTGCATCATTGCATCAAGAAGTTCCTACCGCTCAAGTGTCGTATACCGTTATCGATAGGCGCCCTTCGTGGGCAACGGCGGAAAGCGAACCGTTGGTACAGCGCTGCAAAACAGCGCTGGAAGCCGCCGGCTTACCGTATATCCCGGACATCTTTGCGGGTTCTACCGACGGTAGCATACTAGTAAAGCAGGGACTCGTTCCCGTTATCATCGGCCCAGGCGATCTTGCCGTCGTCCACCGCGAAAACGAGCATATTAAGCTTTCTCAACTTTATCGGGCGGCGAGGTTGTATCTTTCCATAATGCTTACCTTTTGAAAATATACGGCGTATCTACTTCGTCGCTCGTTCAGCGAAGTACATCCCTGTACTTTGCTGAACACAAGTTTGACCAGTGTCAAACTTGTTTCTGCTTAATACGCGCGGCATCCGTGCCGCTACTGAAAATCCTCAACGTATCATTTCCGCTTTTTATAGGCGGCGGCGGAGCCTGCGCTGACAGGATGTTTCTTTCTCGTGTCTTTGTCGCGGAAAAAGGCTTCGCGCCGGTTCCCTTCACGCAGTTTTCGTGAAGGGCTTTTTTTTGCATAACCGGCTGTGTGCGAACTCTTTTCGTTTACGGAATCCGATTTTGTGTCGATGTGGATGTGCGGCATATTTGCTTTTTTCTTTGAAAGCCTCAGTGCCTCGTGAGCAGCGTCGGCCGGTAAATCCGCAAGCGAAAAGCGGTCGAATAATTCGATGCGGTCAACTGCGTGTTCGGGGATGGAAAGCAGCGTGCTGAAAAACTGTGCAAGGCTCCGCTTGCTTGTCCCGTCCTTCCTGCCCAATCCGATATAGAGCCTGATGGTATTCCCGCCGGATGATTTTCCCCGCTTGTCTTCGGTGCGGGGGATTTTGATATTTCTGTAATGGGAAGCAGACAGCACCGAACCGTAGTGCAACTGCAACACGGCGGCAAGTACTTCGGCTCTGTCGATATTCCCTGCGGCGGGGGCAGCGGCAGCCTCATCACCGAAAGCAACGGCTTCGTCAACGTTTGCAGTATTTGCGGCCGCGTCTATGTTATCGGCGGCGTTTATGCTATCCGCAGGGCTGTCAATATTCTTGACGTTGCTTTCGGTATTCTCGGTGTAGGACGCAATGGCGTTTTCCTCAGTGGCGGCGAGGCTTGCTTTATTTCCGGCTAAGAGTTCCCGAGCGAGTTCGATAAAGGGCTTGTTGACCGTATGTTCGGCACGGACGGTGTCCAGCTGACGCCGCAACTCGGAAAAGAGCCGCTCCTGTTTTTGTGCGAGAACTTTCTCTATTGAAGGAATTTTTCCTTCCTGCAACTCGCCTCGTGCATGACGTCGCAAATAGTCAATCCTGCGCCGCTCATTCGGGCGGATAAAGCTTACCGCCGTCCCTTTCGCCCCCGCCCGTCCGGTTCTACCGATACGGTGCGTGTACGTGGGGCCGTCATACGGAATGGAATAGTTGACAACGTGCGTAATCCCCTCGATATCGATACCGCGGGCGGCGACATCGGTTGCAACGAGAATACGGGTTTTCCCCGCCCGAAACCGGCTCAAGATTTTTTCGCGCTGCCCCTGCGGGATGTCTCCATGTAGAGCGGCGGCTTCGTAATGCCGCTCATCAAGCTCTTTCGCAACCGCATCGGCGTCAACCTTAGTTTGGCAAAAGACCAGCCCGTAAAAGTTTTCGGCGGTGTCGATCAGGCGAACCAATGCCTCGGTTTTATCTTCTTCCCTCACCATCCAAAAAAACTGTTCGGTAAGCGGCAGCGGTTCTTCCGACGCCTCTTCTTCTACAATTTCATATTCGCCCATAAAGTCGGCAGCGATTTTCAAAATCTGCTTGGGCATCGTTGCCGAGAACATCAGCACCCGCGAATCGGGATTTGCCTTTTTGAATATCGTTTCGATATCTTCGATAAAGCCCATGTTCAGCATTTCATCAGCTTCATCTAAAATAAAATATTCGATACTGTCCAAATTCAGTGAGCCGCGCTCCAAATGATCGATAACACGGCCGGGGGTTCCGGCAACAATTTCGCATCCGCGCTTTAAGTTTCGTAATTGTTCGACAATCGACGCGCCGCCGTATACGGTGGTGATACGGGGATGGGGTCCTTCCTTAAACGATTCTATTTCCGAAGCGACTTGCAGCGCAAGTTCGCGAGTAGGTACCAGTACTAACGCACGCGGTTTTTCCCGCGGTTCCCTCAATTCCTGTACAAGCGGCAATCCGTAGGCGGCGGTTTTACCGGTACCCGTTCTCGCCTTTGCAATAACGTTCGCATCGCCGTTTAAGAGGCGCGGAATTGCCAACACTTGAATGGGAGTCGGCTCTTCAAATCCTTTTGCCGCTACCGCATTCAACACGGACTCATCGAGTCCCAAATCTCTAAAAGATATATCCATAATCGGTGCGAGTATATCAGATACGACGATAAGTTCATAGCCTACTTTACAAAAGAAACTTAATATGCTAAAGTATCCCCTCGAAAGCCGGCGTGGTGAAATTGGTATACACGATAGACTCAAAATCTATTGGGGGCAACTCCGTAAGGGTTCAAGTCCCTTCGCCGGCATGTTCTTCAATTCACCACTTGTTAATCCACCGGTCTTCAATCTATCAAAACTACTAAAAATGAAATATGGAACGAAAAGACGCAGAACTTGCATTTTTATTGCAATACGAAAATGTCGCATGGTATGAAAAAGGACGTGTCAGAATCCTTGACCGGCGCATCTATCCCGAAAAAATAACGTATGTTGAATGTTCTTCGTGGGATGAAGTCCGACAGGCGATTGCCGATATGGTAACCCAGAGCGCCGGACCGTACACGGCTGCCGCTATGGGGATGGCGCTTGCCGCATATCAAGTACGGAATGAAGGGGCGGAAAAGCAGCGGCACTTTCTTGAAGAGGCGGCGCAGGGGTTGGCTCATGCCCGACCGACGACGGCAAACAGAATGGGGCAAATTACTGCAGGCAGTCTTGCTGTGGCTGAAAATGCCTTGAATGCGGGGCAAGATGTAGTAACCGCCCTTTTTAACACTGCAATAGATTCGCTGAATCGGCGTTACGGTATAATGGAAAAGGTTGGAAACTACCTTGCAGAGCTTTTCCCGCAAGGGGGTGGCGTTCTTACCCAGTGTTTTGGAGAAACGATTGTCGGGATGATGCTGAAGGCAGCCCGCGCGCACAATAATCCCGTTAGAATAATCTGTGCCGAAACGCGGCCGTTTCTGCAAGGCGCCCGCTTAACTGCAAGCTGCGCCGCCGATATGGGGTTTGATACCACCGTTATTACCGACAATATGGTTGCATATACGATGCAGCAAGGGCAAGTCGATCTTTTTACCTCGGCAGCGGATACCATTACGCGGGACGGGCATATCGCGAATAAAATCGGCACGTTTCAGATAGCCCTGCTTGCAGAACGGTTCGATATACCGTACTATGTAACCGGCATACCGGATGCAGATAAGAAAAGCGCCGCCGATATCCGCATCGAACAGCGTAACCCTGAAGAAACGCTTTCGTGCCATGGAGTACGGCACACTCATCCTGCGGTAAAAGGTATCTACCCTGCATTCGATATTACACCGCCTCAGCTTATTAAAGGAATTGTAACCGATAAGGGAATATATCATCCCAAAGAACTCGGTGCGTATTTCGATATGCCGCAGGATAGGTTTTATTAGATTATCGGGCATCGCTAAAAAACTTTTCGAGATACTCGATCAGATAGTTATTAGGTTATTACTATGGATATACAAAAAGTTCCTTATACCCGCATTATTACTCCGGCTCCGCGCCGCCCTATCGAAAATGGGGTACCGCTCTTCGGGTCGTACTCGGGGATGTTCCATACCTTTGACATACGGGGCGTCAAGAAGCCGTTTGGGGATTTACCGCTTCCTACTTTTCTTACGGATATCCGTGTAACCGATACATTGCGGCTCCTCTTTTGCGATGATAACCTTATCGGCGAAATTGAATTTTTTTACGGCGGATATTTTGCTTTTATGGAAACAACGCTGTGGAACCGCCAGACGAACCGCTTGCTTGCCTACCGGCAACTTTTGCCGCTGGGGTTTGTGCATCTGCCCAAATACATTGCGTACAGCGTTGCAACATGCCGCGTTAAACGGCGGTACGTCCGTATCTTTTCCCGTCTTTCCAAAGGGCTGCTCTATGCCGATTTCGATTTTCTTGCTGCCAACGACCGGCCGTCATGCGAGGGCAGGCTTGATTTTGATTCGCGTTCACCGCAATGCACCGACTATTCTGCTGTCATTCCTGCTTTTGTGAGCCGCCGGTGCCAAGCCGTGTATTTCCGATCATTTGCCGTAAACGGCTGGGTTACGTTTGGACATAATCAAGATATACAATTAAATAAAACAACCGCGGTCGGCTTTTTGGATTTTCGAAAAACCTATACATCCCCCCGTACAAAGCGGAGCGTCGTTATCGGGCTGGGTATTATTGATGGCGCTCAAGTTTCCTTCCATTTAAGTAATTCCATCGCTCCCGACAGCTACAGCTATAACGACAATATTTTATTTTACGGTGGAAAACGCATCCCGTTGCCGCCGGTACGTATCACCTATCCGTTCGGCTCTTCCAAGAATTGGATTATCCAAGATACCGAAAGCATGGTCGATTTAACCTTTACCCCAAGCGCAATCTCTCAGCGGAATCTGGATATCCTCGTTTGGCGGCGGGACTATAAGACCATCTGCGGCACTTTTGAAGGCTCTTTTTTAATTGAAGACGGTGTAGAGCTCAAATTAAAAGGGTTCCCCGGCATCGCAAAAAAAGTTAGGATGAGAATGTAAAGGACATCGGCAGGTGTCTACCGCAGTTTTTCTCCTTTAGTTTTGTGCTTAGTTCTGTACTTCCGGAAAACGATAGATAAAATCGGCAATAGGTTCCAATCCGTTTTGAATATGCATCGTGTCAATTTTCTCTTCTATAGAATGCAATAAGGAATCGTCGGCGATTATCTCTTTTACTTTTTTTATTATTTTTCGCGGGTGAGGAATATACCAGCCGAGGTTATTGTTTACGACGTAGAGCATATTTCCCAGTTCTTGTCCACGCACATAGCTTGCAAGGATTAATGGCTTTCCAACTGACAGTGTTTCCATAACGGTAGCGGGTCCGCCTTTGGTGATGACACAATCGGATACATTGATTAAATCGGGCATAAACGAAACAAAACCGAATACCTGAATATTGGTAATGTTCGTAGTTTTAAGCAGAATTTCCAGTTGCGTTTTTAACACTTTATTCTTGCCGCAGATAACAATTAAATGTGCGGGGCATCGCTGAAAGATAAAAGCGTTGACAATCGCAAGTGTCGATTTTAAGCCTTCCCCCCCGCCGACAACCATTACGATTTTTTTATCAAGCGGTATGCCATGCCGGTGTTTCGCTGCAATTTTTTCCGCGGCCGTATACCGCCGGTCAAAATTCCGCGAAAGCATAATAGGAAATTGATGAACCTGTTCCGGTTTAAAGCCATAGTGTGAGATCGCTTCTTTTTGCAATTTCTGGGAAAAAACAATAAGCTCAGTATTTTTTGCATAAAACCATGACGGATGTGCGGTGAACGGATCCATCACGATGGAAATTAATGGGATACTGGGATTCACCCTATCGATTGCAATCCGTGCAAGCGGGATAAGTATTTCGTGCAGGCAAATCAGTTTGGTGATTTTTTCGGCTTTAAGAAATGTTACCAGATTTTTTACAATAAACGGACGCAGTAGCCATCTACAAAATGTTAAAATCTTTTTCGATTTTGTTAACTGATAGAACGCAACGTAACCGGGTTCAAAGTAGTTTGAAGTTGCAAGATAGCCTTTTTCAAAAAAAATACGCGAAATCCGATTGGAGCCCTTGAAACCGTTTTGCGGAATATATTCGGCATTATTCGGATATTTTTCCTTTAAGCATGCAATCAAGGCGTTAGCGCCGGAAATATGCCCGCCGCCTGTTTTTAGATATAAAAAGCCGATACGTTGTTTCATTGTTAGCACTATACCAAAAAGAGGTTACAAGCGTAAAGATGATGAGTTGATGTGGTGTAACTGCATTTTTCTGCCGCCGTCATAATAGGTCGATTTAGCAACTGTTGACGGCTTGACAAACTACACATTTTGCCGATAGCATAAATGAGTGTTTGTAAATAACACTGAAAGATGCCCGGTGGTATCTAAAATGAGGTGAAAACTATGCATTTACATAAAAAAACAATTGCGGTGGTAATATTTGCTGTCGCCGCTATCCATTTATATGCATTTGATTCCGGTTTTACGCTGGGACTAAAGGCAAATTTAACCGGCTCTCTTACCGATCCTCGGATAAATAAGAAGGATATGGACTACTTAGGCGGCAACGGAATGAAGGGAATGCTTGGCTATATTACTACCGGCGAAGCTGATTTAACCTATCTTTTTGATTCGATACGCTACTTTCGCTTGCAAGATAACTCGGTATTCGGCGGCTTGGGATGGAGCTTTGCGCTTGGACTTGGGCAAGGCTTTTCGGGACAGATATCCGGTCAATTTAATGATAAGCTGAATGGGGGTAAAGGAAAACAAATCGATGTTTTTTGCCGTGTGCACATGACGCCGGTGCTGACCCTTACCTCAGGGGTTCGTTCATATTTTTTGCGCAACCGTCTGTCATTAGGCTTGAACACCGGCATCAGGATGCCGCTTGATCCGCAGCCTATCTATGAATTGTACACAAACCTTACGCCGGATGAAGTGGAACAATTAAGAGGAGAAGGCATAGATTTTTCCAACGAAACGGGAACGCTCTTAATTACGCAAGAACAAATGAAAAAGATTAATCCTGTCGGCTTTACTTTTAAAGGCTTTATTGAGTACAATCAACCATTCCTTTCCAATATGGAAATTGTATTAGGCGGTTTCTTGTCATATACCATATATAAGCCGAAATATGTAACAATGCCGCAAAAACTTATCGATGCGGCAAAAGCTGGTGGAGCGGCAAAAGGTATCACGGTTGATGTGGTAAATACCCCTATTAATTCATTTTATATGAATTCACTCGATTTTGGTATAACAATCGGGTTGACGTTTAAAGTATAAGGAGGAGTTCTTATGCGTTTGTCTAAAAAGATTATAAATACGCTTACTTTAATACTCTGTGCCGTTGCTGCGGTGTGTGAGTTTTCAGCATGTAAACCGGCAATCGGGACGCCGTGGTATCCGCGGTCGGCATCCTCCTCTTCCGCCGGTTTTGTTATTACCGGCATACAGGTCAAAGGATTGGATGTCGTCCCTGTTCTGGCGGAAACTCCGGCCGACGATGCGGATAAAATAAAGAAATTTTCGGAGGCAAACAGCTATGTCGTTACTGTTCCTGCCGATGTTACGGAAATAACGGCCGAGAACATAACGGTTACGGCGATCGCATCTCTTTCTCGAAAGGACGCTCTTTCAGTAGAGGTAAAGCTGAACGGCGGCAGCGTTCCGTTAAGCGCGGGGCAGACTGTGCCCGTTACCATAAAAATAGCGGATCCTGACGGGAAATATGCTGTTCAGGAAAAAGTAATAAATATAACACAACACGAACCATACGAATTGGAATTAAAACGCCTTACCGTTTGCGGTATCGACGCAATGGCAGGAAGCGTTACGGTTCCTTATAAAGAAAACGTTATTGTTGCTTCCAAAATTCAGGCTGAATTTTTATACGGTGAAACCCAAACCGTAATACCGGTAGAAGTGAAAGACGCCCCCGTGTCTTTAAAGGAGAACGAAGAAACCGAAATCAAACTGTTTGTTAGGGAACTGAAGGGGCAATATAAAGATTTTGAGCATGTTATCAGCGTAACCAGAGCTGAAAAACCGGAGAACGGAGGGGAAGCCTTAGAGCTTGAAGCCGTATATGTACGGGGTGTGCCCGGCAATATCGCCGGTAGTATAAGCATACCGGAAAATACGGAGAAGCTTACCGCGGACGATATAATCTTATCGTTTAAGACATTCGGCTATATAGCTGCGGAAATGACGCCGCCGGAACTGGTATTTAAGGGAAAGACCGCATCCGCAAAATTTAAGATTTCTGCAAAAGAAGGAAAATACGAAGAATGGGAGCGCGAGTTTACATTTAAAAAAGACGCTGCGGCGGTATATAATCCGCGGGATAAACACGGCAACAAAAAGTACATTGTAAAGGTTACGACCGTAACCGAAGAAGTCAATCCGTTTGATCATTACGATGAAAATTATGAGTTCCCCGCGTCCAAATTCGACGAATGGGTTCTGCATATGCCTTCTATGTCGGGTATTATCGCTTCGTATAAATTCCGCGCGGGCAGCTGGAGCGGAAGTCCCGAAATGGTTGAAAACATTCCTTCAGGAATCGGTTCGGGGTTTAAAGCAATTTCCAATGTAAAAATCTACCGGTATAAAACTAGAAAAGACCGAGGGAGTGCACACGGTACTGATAGCGAACTTGCAGCCAATCCTCATGACAACCGATTCTATTTTTACCGGTTTACCGCAGATGCTTCAATGGGGATAAAAGCCGACAATTCCATGTTCTGTGTAGACCGGTACTCAAAGTTCCTTTTTTATTATAGTGATCCGGCTAAGATAAAAAGTATTGCCGGCAGCAAGCTCCCTACGGAATGGACTGACTATGCTGCTGCTTCTATAGGAGACCACATCCAATTTGCAGAACCGTTTTATATGAGCGATCCTGTCGGATATGTAAGGGAAGACGGTTCCGTTGTTATGTACCAATGGATAAAGGACAATATAAATGCGGCGAATTACCATGCGCAGAAAAACCCCGCTTATGACAAACCTGCCGGTAAAAGTCCGGGAAAAGCGGGCTATTCGCCGTATCGAAAGAATATCATAATAAAGAAGACGGAAGTTACGACAGAGGTAAACCCTCATTATACGGTATCGGAACCGGTTATCGTAGGGCAGCCTGTTTCCGTTTATGCGCGGGTGGGAGCTGCCGTATCGCTTGAAGTAAAGGTTTTACCTGCTCCGGAAGGAGAGGCGCTTTCATATCAATGGTATAAAAAAGATAAGGAAAGCGGCAGTGTAGAAGAAATTTCCGGGGCAAATGCAGCCGTTTATACGCCGGATACCTCCTCTGAAATAAACGCATATTGTTATTGTACCGTAAAGAATACGAATTCCGCTAACGGACAGATTGCCGAGGTACAATCGGAAGACGCACGGTTGTGTATTTTAAGCGGGACGGGGCCGATAAGCGTCGATGCCGAGCCGCCTAAAATAACAAAGCAGCCGCAGCCTAAGACCAAAACCGTTCCGCTGAACGTCACTACCGAAATAGAGCTCAGTATGGAAGCGGTTTCGGTAGACGGTGGTGCGCTTTCATATCAGTGGTATAAGACCACAAACCCCGCAGAGGAAGGAGCCGCCGTAAGCGAACCGAGCGATCAAGCTGCGTACCTGTGTGAACCCGATACGTCTTCCACCGGTACTGCATATTATTATTGCCTTGTTACGAACACAAACAATAACGCTGACGGAAACAAAACCGCAACACGGAAAAGCGACGTCGTGACAATTGAAGTTGAAGAAGCGTATAAGGTTATCTTTACCGTGGACGGAAACGGCGGCTCTCTTACCGCCCTTTATGACGGAAAGGTAATAGATTCGGGTTCTTACGTAAAAAAAGGCGGTGTGGTTAAATTTATCGCAACCCCCAAGCCCCGGTACATTGTCAAAGAATGGGCAGGTATTACGCCTGAGGCTTCACTGCCGGATAACACCTTGGCGTTATTAACGGTCGGGAACGAAAATGTTACCGTTTCGATTTCTTTTGAGCCGAAGATGCGCCTTACCGTAACGCCTAAGATTTACAATGAAAGTTTACAGTCTTGGTGTACGGCAGACGGCGATCACTTCAGCCATAAATATATTGGCGGCGCTCATTTTGCTCATGATCTTGCCGTTACGGTAAATGCAAATGGCGGTACGGATAACATACAATGGAAATACGACTTTCCTATTGAAGGATCAGATGGCTTGTTCACAGGAATCACAAACGGGGGACACGGTGAATATGTGAAAGAGAACGATTACATAAAACTAGAGAAGTATAAGGAAGACAATAATGTTGTTGTGCTAGCTAAGAATTTCTCTGATTTTTCAGAAATGGATATTGTATTTAAAACCTATCTGATAAAATCAAACAGACATGATTTTTGGCGTACTGAAAAGATATGGGCAGGCGGTGGACCGGTATACCCCAAGCAGCCCTTAGACAATAACAGCATCATTAAACTTGTCTACAACGAAACTACCGGAACATGGCGTTTAGATGCAACTGCACTACAACTTAATCAGCCGGAACGTGTAACGATCTCCTATGACGAAAACTTTACCCTTGCCGATGGCGAAGAAAAAGACTTTGTTATTACGTATACGGTTAATAACAACGGCTATAAACATGACGAAGACAAAAAATATAAAAATATGGACGATGGTGGAGAGAATGAAGCTAGTACAAGATCAAAGGGCACGGTAAAAGTAATTTACACCATTGGATGGAAGTTAGGTAATAATTAGTGAATTAAGAATTCATAATTAAGAATTGAGGAAAAGCCGTTTTATGTTGAAGAAATTCTACATAGAACGGCTTTTTTTAATTAAGAATTAGTAAATCAGTTTATCGCTTCTACCTCTGCTTGGGTAAGACCGGTCGCTTGCGCTATCTTTTCCCGCGAAAGGCCGAATTGCAAGAGATTTTTTGCCGTTTCGACTATGAAATCGTCACTATGCGTAGCGCAAGCCGCTGTAACAGTGACAAATTCAGTGGCTGCCTGAGCATTCTGCAAGATTCCTGATTGGTAGTCATGAGAAGTTACACAATTTCCGAAATCTCTGAAATTGTCGCTATGCGTAGCACACCCCCCCCCCATAACGCCGATACCTTCACCAACCGCCTGAGCATTCTTCATGTTGCCGATAATTTGATTACCTGCTTCAATAACCGGCTGAAGATTTTTATCCTTACTCAGAGCATTTTTCTTAATTTTTTTATTCATATTCTCATGCTCTTTCCAGATTTTTGATTGATCTTCACAAGAAGCATCAGTTGCATCTGCAAATCCAAAGCAGATAAATGCGGTAAGCACCACAAGCCCCATAAACATCTTTTTCATAAGATTCTCCTTAAAATACTATTGGTAATCGCTAAAAAACGAAGCTTTTAGAGATTCCTTGTTATCTTCAATACTGAAGACTAATTAATAATAATACACAACACTTACTATTGTCAAGTTGATAATACCTACTTTTATCGTAATATTTTACTATGACTCAAATAGAATTACGGGGATATCTTTCACAAAATATAAAAACATACAGAAAACGACTTGCATTAACGCAAGAAAAATTAGCTGAAAAAACGGGGCTTTCTACGCAAACTATTAATGATATAGAAGGATGCAGAACGTGGGTAAGCGATAAGTCTCTTATAAAAATAGCAGAGATATTGCATACCACGCCTGCTGTGTTACTTTTCCCGAAACAAGAATCCGCACGTACAACATTTAGTGAAAACGATATAGAAATAGCAAAAATAAAAGCAGAGCTGACCGCAGCGATTAATGCGCAAATTCAAGAGGTGTTTTTACCGTATCAAAAATGAACCTTTGCGACATTATACTTACTGCGCCAAACGTCTTACACCCGTTCTGTATCTTTTTTGATGCAGTTGTCTTGCTAATAATATAATTGGAGATTTGTTAAAAAATAAGATAGCAAAAATTGATTCCGATTCATTCGCACTCGGTGTGATCAATATTTTCTATACGCCCGAATCGAATTTTTATACGAACTAATTTGGAGGACACGATGAGTCTCAATAAACAGCCGCTGACGGCACGGCAGCAGAAATCGCGGAAAACGAGAATTATTGTTATTGTATGCATAGCGGCGTTGGTAGGCGGCTGGTATGTTTTTATGAAGCCTAAAAATACAAAAACAGGTGATTTGCCGCCTTTAACGGTAAAAAAGGAAATCGAACATAATCAAATTGAGGTGTCCGGTTATATCGAAGCGGCACAAACGCAGGTTTTAGAAGCGCCCGGCGAGGGGTTTATCGAACAGGTTCTGGTAAAAGAAGGCGACAGGGTGAAAAAAGGCGCATTGCTTTTTGCGCTTGATACCGACAAACAGAGTTATGCTGTTGCAGAACATGCTTTTGCGATAAAACGGGAGCAAATTAACGGCGCCTCGCAAAAGCTGAGCTTGATGGAACAGGAACAGCGGCTTTTGGAAAAACAGCTCGCCGACCGCAAAGTGTATGCCAAATTCGACGGCATCGTTGCGGCTTTCACGATTTCGCAAGGGCAATACGCCAAGGCAAAAGATACCTTCGGCACACTGATTGACCGCAGTTTTCTTAAAGCCACGGTCGAAATTGCCGAAAGCGATGCGTCCCGCCTTGCAGTCGGACAAAAGGTTGATATGACATTCCCCGCCGAACCGGATATTAAAGTGCAGGCGGAGGTTATCTCCTATCCGGCAATCGCACGCTTAACCAGCCTTGGGCGGACGGTTGTCGATACGCTGATCCGGCTGGATAATCCGCCGGAAAAAATTCTTCCCGGTTATTCTTTTAATGGAACCATCGTAACCGGCGCCGACTCCGAAGTGCTTATAGTAGAGCAAGATGCCATCCGTTATGTGGAAGGGAAGCCGTTTGTCGATAAAATCGATGGCAATACCACACAGGAAATTCCGGTAACCGTCGAACCGTATATTAAAGGCTTTGTGAAGATTCTCTCCGGTGTGCAAGAAAACGATGTGCTGAAAAATCAAGCAAAACTGAACAACGATAGAGATTTCTAGGAGACGCATAGTGAAAACAGGGATGATTGTCTCCCTTGATTCGGTGGTAAAAACCTTTTTTATGGGAGAAAACGAAGTACATGCCTTGCGCAGCGTCTCGTTCGATATACCGGAAGGGAGCTTTGTTTCGCTTATGGGGCCGTCCGGTTCAGGTAAAACGACGTGTATGAATATGATCGGCTGCCTTGACCGCCCGACGGCAGGGGCAATCTATGTTGACGGAGAAAACACTGCCGAAATGACCGAAAAAGATTTGGCATTTTTGCGGAATAGAACGATCGGGTTTGTCTTTCAGCAGTATTTTCTTCTGCCCACGCTTACCATTCTTGAAAACGTGATGCTACCGCTTCGGTATCAGGGGCTGCCTGCCTCCGAACGGAAGAAGCTTGCCGCCGAAGAGCTGGACAAAGTAGGATTGAGCAACCGCCTCAAGCACCGTCCGAGCGAGCTGTCGGGCGGACAAAAACAACGTGTCGCTATTGCCCGCGCCCTTGTAACCCGTCCTAAACTGATTCTTGCCGACGAGCCGACCGGAGCGCTCGATTCCGAAACGGGTCAGTCCGTACTCGATCTTTTTTTTGACATAAACCGGCAAGGCACGGCGGTTATCATTGTTACCCATGATCCGGACATCGGTGCAATGGCGCCGCGCTCCATTCACCTTAAAGACGGAAAAATCATTTCCGACACGGCGGATAATTTTTGAGAAATGGACAAGGGAAGAATTATATCGTGTCTAAAATATTTATTGATACAAATATACTCGTTTATACCCTTGCTTCAACTTGGCCTTGCTATGCACTTTAACCGCTTCCTGTAACGCTATTTTTCCTTTAGCAAAGAATTTGACCGATAGATATTACGAATTTTTTAGGAGAACCTATGAGATTACATATACAACACATACGGGACGGAGCCCATGTTTGAAGATATCCTCTCAGCCTTGCAAAATTTCCGGCACAATAAGATGCGCACGCTCCGATGCTCATATTGTTATGGGTATTATCATCAAGTAAAGAAAGTTTTACAAAAACGCTTGATTTTGTAACAATATACTGTTACAATTTAACCATGAATAAAAAAGAATACGTTTTATATACGGGAGAAAAATTCACTGTAGAATGGTATTTTACAATAGAAGGTAAAAGTCAGCCCTTTGATTATTTCAATGAACTTGATTCCCAGCAGCAAATGAAATTGTTATATTTGGTAAAACGTATGGGCGATTTTGGAAAAATTGCAGATAAAACGAAATTCAATTTTGAGCATGATGGAATTTGGGCATTTAAACTCAATCCGGACAGATTTCTTTCATTTTTCACAAGCGGAAAGAAAATCATTATAACAAATGCTTTTGAAAAGAAATGTGACAAATTACCACGTACAGAAAAAGCTAAGGCTGAAAAGTGCAGAAAGGATTATGAACTGCGCGTAAAAGGAGGAACTTACTATGACAACATTTGACAGATTAATGCAAAACTCAAAATTTAAAGCTGAGTTTGAAAAAGGCTACAATGAGTTTTTAATTTCAGAATTCATGATTGAAAAAATGGAAGAAGAAAATATTTCCGTCAGAGAATTGGCAAAACAAGCAAAAGTGTCTCCCACCACAATCCAAAACTTACGCAGTGGAAATGCAGAAACAGTAAAATTCAAGACACTTTCAAATATTATGCAAAAATTAGGATATGTATTACAACCTGTGAAGGTGGTAACATTACAACAGAAATAAAAGACATAGGAAATAAGCGAAAACAGCTAACGCCCGCTTCAACATGGCCTTGCCTTTGGCAATGCAGATTATGCAAATATTAGGCGGGACGTTTTCTAGGAGAACCTATGAGATTACATATACAACACATACGGGACGGCTCTCATGTTTGAAGATATTCTTTCAGCCTTGCAGAACTTCCGGCACAATAAGATGCGCACGCTCCTGTCGCTTTTAGGAATTATGATTGGGGTATGCTCGGTTGTTATTACGATGAATTTGAGCCGCTCGCTGGAAGCAAGCGTTGCTTTGGTGTTTAAGGATTTAAGCAGTTCGATGGTCGCCGTGTGGCCTTCGTCGTGGCGGAATGCTGCTATTACATTTAATGACCGTTATGCTGATATGCTGAAAAAAAAGATACCGCAGATAAAACGCGTTTTTTGGTTTGATTCGTTTAATGCTGCGGTCATGCGCGGCCGACTGAATGCCGGATCTAAAGAATGCTATGGTATAGAATACGGGTACATGGAAGCGCAGAAATGGCATCTTGACTACGGTATGGGTTTTACCGCTTCGGATTTTATGACCGGTGCGCAGAAGGTTATTATCGGGGAAGATATTGCCAAAGGTTTATTCCCTGAAGGAGGCGCCGTCGGCAAGAAGCTGACGTTATCGGTAAATAACGGAAATGCTGCGCCGCTGCTTTTTACGTGTACGGTTATCGGTGTGCTTAAAACAAAAGAAACGGCAATGGGACAGATGCAGCGGTATGTACTGATACCGCGTTCGTTTATGGCAATGCAGCTTGGCCGCAAGAAAGCTGACTCGGTTGATGTTGAGTTGTACGATACTGTAATGGATATCGAAGCGGTTGAAGAGGCAATTAAAGCAGCATCCGACGAATGTGGGCTATCCCCAAGACTAGGAATTACAAGAAGCCCCAAAAACCCCAATTAAATCCATACACCCTATAAACTTATCCAATCTACCACCCCGAAAAATTCCCCCGCAAAAAATAAGAAAAAATGCGAAAAAACGAGAAAAAATGAGAGTTTTTCGAGAGAACCCGCTAAAAACACAACATCCCTTCAAAAGCCTTAAAACCCATTAAAACACCCTCTAAGTGGTAATATTTCCCTATTTTAACCCCGTTTTATGCGCACCAGTGGAAAAACAGCCCAAAAAACATCAAAATTCACAGAAAAAGCCGTATCCCTAAAACCCCGTGATTCTGCCGAAAGCGGGACATGAAAATTCCTAATTTGAAGAAAGCGGGACATTGGTTGTAAGTATATATTATATAGCTATTTAGATAATGTATTTAATTATAAATATTAGAAAGCGAGACACAATTATATGTCCCGCTTTATTCTGCTAAAGTGGGACATTAGCATTAAAATTTTACGCCTTATGCAAACTCTGATTACACGGATGAATCCAATATAAAACCCTGCCAAATATTGTCAATCGATCTGCACTGCTCATATCCCGCATATCAAGTGTTTCCATCAATTCAGCCTTCTCCAAATCCAAATGCCGGACGGAAAATATCTTTATCTTACGCATATCAAATTCAAGCCGTTTACAGTAAACATCGCCGTCAAGGGCAAAAACATAGATTCCATCCCGTACTCGCTGATCCGTTGTGCCGTCAAAAAGGACATAATCACCGCTTTGAATACCTGCTCCTATCATAGAGGTACCCTCAACTCTAAGAGCAAACAGCCGGTTGATTTTTACTCGGGAGATATTAAAAATATCGATATAATCAATAATATTATCTTCGCTTTCCCAATCTTGTCCCGGACCGCATGAAACCCTTTGCCGTAATAACGGGATTTTAGTTGCAACGTTATTTTGATTGAGTACGGGTAAATCTTTTGAAGCCGTTGATAGTATCATATCTCCTACGCCTGTATGATACCAATGCAAATTCAAACCTAATTCTGATAGTTTTAGAAGAACTGAATCAGGAACCGATACATCTCCATTTTCATATCGCGACCAATTGCGTTGATGGATACCGATCTTTTGAGCGATACCTGTCTGATTCAAGTGTAAATATTCTCTAAAAATGACCAACCTATCATTTTTATCACTCATTTTACATCCTTTTTATAAAAATAAGGCATAAAATGTCTTGACTTTAGACACAAAACGTCTTATAGTATAACTATCGGTACTAAATAGAACCGACATAACCAAAAAAAAGAAATCCGGTGCATACGGATTTCTTAAAAACAAAGAGGCAAACCTGTGGCAAACAGAATTACCAAACAGATGGGATGCTGGATACAGTACCAGCTCAAGCTCAACGGCTATACCCACGATGCAGTAGCGCTTAAAGCAAACCGCTCCTCAAATATTGTATCACAATTTTTGAACGGTCGTAAGGGGTCTATTCCGACACAAAAAGCGCTCTGCGAAGTGCTTGGATATGCCGATTTTAACGCACTTATCGCCGCAATACCGGCAGAATGCAAAACCGAACCGCGCAAAGGCGCGTAAAAAAAGCGAGGTACAATATGGAAATCAATATCTGCGTATATCACGACTACTACACAAAAGCTGAACAGCAAATACCCGAAATAGTTTCACTGCTGCGAACGCTGAATGAACGTGCTCCAAAAGGAGATCATTATAGCATTGGAGCCGCCCCCTTTTATTTTTCCACTCTCGAATACATTTTAACCCGCGATGACTATGACTTCTGCATATTTTTTACGCTTAATCCATCTATCGTCGCCTTAATGCAGCAGGTTCCCTATATGTCGCATATCGTTGTCCTTGAAGATTTTTCTGCGTGTCCCGAGCTTTTCTCCGGATGGGAGCAGCTGCCGAGTCCGGCAGGTTCGCAGCAATGGCGCCCTGCTGCTTGGAAGAACAGGGATACAACCGTGCTGGTAACGACACCGGAGCGGTTAATTGAAGATGCATTCGCCTTTTTCAAACAGAAAGGCTTGTCTTTCAACCCCTAAAAGAGCGGGGCGTATGCGGTAAGCGAGGTAACGGTATGGTCAAAAGATGGATTTCGTCAGAAGAAATAGCAAATATCTTAGGAATAGCAAAACGGAGCGCGAACAGACGCGCAAAGACCGAGGGGTGGACTGGTCGCAAGTTGCAAGCTCGGGGCGGGTCTTATAGCGTATACTTTGTGAGCACCCTCCCTGACGATATCCAGCGGGCCTATGCAGCCAGCCTTTCAATGGATTTACAGGCGCTTAAAACGGCATTAAAACCCACATCTGAGGCAGAAAAAAAGGTACTTATCATCTCGTATAACGGGCGTGGCGCGGTAACCAAAGCGATAAAACCGCTTGAAGCGTCAAGCGAAGCAGGCTTACGCATCGCAGCCATGCGCGTCAAACTTATCGAAGCCTATTCACAATCGGGGCTTTCGGCAAAAGCCTTTATTGCCGCCTACGAAGCCGGAGAAGTCGCTGCCGATCTCCGTGAGCGGCTCGGACGCTGGGGCAACATCCATACCCAGTCTAACTTTTATAAGAACTGGCTTGCCGTCTATCAAAAACACGGCATTGCAGGGCTTATCCCGCAATATGACCGTAAGCGCGGCGGGGCGGGCGCGAGCTTTGACGAAAAAGCAAAAGAGATTATCAACTCGCTCTATCTCGATTTACGCAAGCCGAGCGCAGCATCCGTCACCCGCGACTTAGCGCAGTTCGGCTACGATCTCAAATACGTTACCGTCAATCGGTACATCAAAGAAATTCCGAACTCGGTCAAAGTCTTTTATCGGGAAGGGCAAAAAGCCTATCACGACAAATTCGATCCGTACATCGAGCGCGATTATACGCTCTTTAAGGCGATGGAATGGGGCTGCGGCGACCATCATATCTTCGATTTTGTCATCATTCACGAAGGGCGCATCTTCCGGCCGTGGGTTACGCTTTTTATGGATATGAGGAGCCGCACCATTACCGGCTGGTGGATTGATGTAGTGCCGAATACCTTGACGATTATGCGGGCATTTTCTCAAAGCGTTGAGCAGTATGGACTTTTTGAAAATATGCTCGTTGATAACGGTAAAGACTTTAGAAGCGAATGGTTTGCCGGAAGCGAGTGGAAACAGCGGAGGACAAAGCCTGAAAAAGAAACGCTTGAGCTCATTGAAGGGGTACTGCAGGACTGCAAAACGAACGTCCACTTTGCTACTCCCTATCGGGGACAATCAAAGCCGGTTGAACGCTTTTTTAGAAGCGTCTGCGAGCTTTTTTCAAAGACACAGGATTTTTATGTCGGCTCCAATACGGTTGACGCTCCGGAAGATAAAAAACTGTTCTGGGGACGCATCAATGGACGGGACAAGATACAAGTAACCTACACATTAGAGCAATTACGGCGCGATTTTGCGCAGTTTGTAACGTGGTTTAACTCAAGCTGGCAGCACTCAGGGCAAGGGATGGACGGTAAAACACCGGATGCAGTGTTTGCCGAAACCTTTGACCACAAGCGCGAGCTGCCGGAAGAATACCGCAAATACATCTTTACGGTACGGGAAAAGCGGGTTGTCCAGCGCAACGGCGTATCGATAGACGGTATCAGCTACTACAATCCTGAAATGGTTCGGCTTATCGGCGAAAAAGTAGAAGTCAGGCGCGACATAAACGACATCGGTAAGGCTGCT